>CAZIRD010000273.1:1236-1503 GCA_964541625.1 uncultured Acidibacter sp. | reverse complement strand
GGCATTGACCCCCCGGGCGTTGCGCCTGGCCAATTCCAGCTTTTTCAACCTGCAGCGCCAGGTGGCCAGCGTGCAAGAAGCCGCCGCCGTCATGGGCTTGAACCACGTGCGCACCATGGTCACCGCCGCGGCGCTGGGCGGCGCTTTCCGCAAGGTGGAGGGCGTGAACCTGGAGCAGTTTTGGCGCTACAGCCTGAACGTCGCAAAAATTGCCCGAACCTTGGCCACCCTTCAGCGCCAAGACGCGGGCGCCGCCTTCACCGCCGG
>CAZIRD010000273.1:0-1178 GCA_964541625.1 uncultured Acidibacter sp. | reverse complement strand
ATGCACATGGGCATGCCCGACGACATGCGCCGGCTGGACTTTGGCGTGCCCCCCCTGGGCCTGGACCGTGCGCAGGCCGAACGCGCCACCTTCGGCTACACCTACTCCGACGTCAGCACCGCGTTCGCCGTGAAGTGGAACTTCCCCGACCCCATCGTTCGGGCGCTGCGCAATCTGCACGCCCCGTTCGAGGGCGACACCTACGAAATGCTGGCGGGCGTGTTGCACATTGCCGTGTGGCGTGCCCGCGCGCAAGAAGTGCAGCTGGACGCCAACGGTTTGGCCGCCACCTATCCCGACATGGTGGGACTGGTCATGGGCCTGGGCCTGGACACCGTGCTGGAAAAAGACCCCGAAGATTGGACCAGCCAGGGCGAACTGGCCGCGTTCTTGGAGTGAACCCGACGCCGCCACCCACCGCCATGAAACTCGAAGCCCTGCTGGCCCAACCCAAAACCCTGCCCCCGGCGCCAAAAATCGCCGGGCGTCTGATCGAGACGCTGGACGCCCCCGACGCCGATTTGCAAACCCTGGCGGAGTTGATCGAGTCCGACCCGGTCCTCACCGCCAAAATCATCCGTCAGGCCAACTCGGCGTTCTTTGGGCTGCTGCGGCCCGTCAGCCATCCTCGCGAAGCCATTTCCATGCTCGGCGTGGTCAAGGTGCGCGCCATGGCCATGGCCGCGCTGCTGCAAGACGGTTTCAGCCTCGCCCCCGGCATCGACCTGGAAACCTTCTGGCGCTACAGCCTCACCACCGCCAACCTGGCGCGCTACGTGGCCGCTCCGCTGGGGGTGGAGGACAACGCCGTCTACACCGCCGGCCTGATTCACGCCATTGGCGAACTCATCATGCACGTGGGCATGCCCGAGTTGATGGCGCAAGTCAACGCCAAGCTGACGCCGTTCGACCTGCGCCGCGCCCAGGCAGAAAAAGCCCTGCTGGGCTACCACTACGCCAAAGTGGGGGCCGCGTTGGCGCGCGAATGGCGCTTCCCCAAGCGCATGGTGGCCGGCCTGGAAAACCACCTGCACCCGTTCGACAACGACGTCATCGAGCCCATTGCGGCCGTGGTGCACTTGGCCGCTTGGCGGGCGCGGGTCGCGTTTTCCGACCTGACGCCCCGGGCGCTGATTGCCTCATACCCCGACGCCGTGGGTGTGGCCTTGGGGGTGGAC
>CAZIRD010000272.1:0-1505 GCA_964541625.1 uncultured Acidibacter sp. | reverse complement strand
CACGGCGGACGATCAGTGGTCGCGCTTCGCGAGCGGACTCTTGCGGTAGCCGTAGATCAGATAGACCACGAGCCCGGCCGCCGTCCATTTGAGGAAGGTCAGCTGGGTGCTCATGGGCAGGGACAACAGCAGGAACGCGCAACCAGCGAAGGCAAGCGGCCCGACCAGCCAGATGGCGGGCGTGCGGAACGGCCGCGGCCGGTCCGGGTCACGGCGACGCAGCACCATCACGCCGAGCGACACCGTCAGGAAGGCGAACAGGGTGCCGCTGTTGGAGATATCGGCGAGCACACCCACGGGAAAAAAGGCCGCGAAGATCGTGACCGCGACGCCGGTGATGATCGTGACCACGTACGGCGTGCCGAACTTAGGATGCACCCTGGAGAGCGTGTCGCCGAAGGGCAGCAGACCGTCGCGCGCCATCACGAAGAAAATGCGCGTCTGGCCGAAGAGCATCATGAGAATGACCGAGGGCAGCGCGAGGAAGGCGGCGAGGCCGATCAGCTGCGCGACCTTGCTCCAGCCGATCATGTCGAGGACATGGGCAAGCGGCTCGTCGCTGCAGGCCAGCAGGTTGCGGTTCGCCTCCAGTGCGCAGGCCGCGTTGAAGGCCTCGCTGCCGGGTGAGAGGGGGACGCCTGAACCGTCGGCAACGGGTTGCGCGCCCATCGCGCCCACCGCACCGGCGGCGACGAGAAGATAAAACATGGTGCAGATCGCGAGGCTGCCGATCAAACCGATCGGGATGTTGCGCTGCGGGTTCTTGGTCTCCTCGGCTGCGGTCGCCACGGCATCGAAGCCGACATAGGCAAAGAATATCGACGCCGCCGCGCCGGCGACGCCAACGCCGAGCCCGGTGGTATCGAGGAAACCGTTCGGTGCAAAGGGCTGGAAGTTGTCGCCGTTGATCACCGGAATCGCGAGGATTACGAACACGGTCAGCGCGACGACCTTGATGGCCACCAGCACGGCGTTCACCGTCGCGCTCTCGCGGGTTCCGACGATGAGCAGACCCGTTACCAGAAGCGCGATGGCTGCGGCCGGCAGGTTGATCAAGCCGCCCGCGTACAAGCCCTTGGTGAGTGTCTCGGGAAGATCGAAGCCGAATGAACGCTCCATGAGGCCGACGAAATAGTTTGACCAGCCGACCGACACCGCGCTGGCGGCGACGGCGAACTCGAGCACCAGCGCCCAGCCGACCATCCAGGCGATGACCTCGCCGAGCACGGCGTAGGAGTAGGTGTAGGCGGAGCCCGACACCGGCACCATCGAGGAGAGCTCGGCGTAGCAGAGCGCGGCGACCGCGCAGACGAAGCCGGCGATGATGAAGGAGACCATCATGCCGGGACCGGCCTTCTGCGCGGCCTCGGCCGTGAGCACGAAGATGCCGGTGCCGATGATGGCGCCGATACCCATCATGGTGAGTTGGAAAGCGCCGAGGGAGCGCTTCAGGCTCTTCTTCTCGGCGGTGGCAATGATCTCGTCGAGCGGCTTGATGCGCCAGT
>CAZIRD010000271.1:0-1521 GCA_964541625.1 uncultured Acidibacter sp. | reverse complement strand
CGTAGGCCGCATCCCAGGCCGGCGCCGCGGCCGTGCCCAAAGGTTTTGTGGCGAGTGCGCCACCTTTGCTGCGCACCAGCAGCCGATAGCCGGTGCGCGATCCGTACGGCCCGCGCGGCTCGCCGGGCACACGCCAGACGTAGGCGCCGCGGCGCATGGTGCCGCGCGGGGTGGCAATTTCGCCTTCGAGCAGGAAACTCTCTTCCACCGCTGCGTGGCTGACCGCAGTGCGCAGCGGATTGCTGCCTGCGGCGTCGGCGGGCACCTCGACCAGCCAGGTGCTCTCGCCAGTGAGCGGATCGTGACGCAGCGTCTTCTGGCGCACACCGTTGCCGAGCAGCGCGAGCGCGGGTTCCCGGGCCGGCTGCCACGGTAGCTCGCCGGTGACGATGCGCTGCAACAGTTTTTCGGGTTTGAACATTCCGGCCGGCGCCGCCTCGTACACGGCAAGATGCTCGCCCTCATAGAAATTGAGCAGCGTCGCACCGGGTCCGCTGCTGCGGCTGGTGTGCGGCAGTCCGGCGGGCAGATAGGCGTAGTCGCCGCTGCGGTAGCGCAGGCCGTTGATCTCGAGCTCGCCGTCGAGTACGAGGAATTCCTGATCGCTGTTGACGTAGTGCGGCCGGGTCATCGTCCAGTCGGCCGGGAAACGGAAGATGACGGTGACCGCCCGCGTGCCCTTGGCGTCGTAGGAGAGCGGCGCACCGGCGACGCCGGGCTGCGAGTTGCTGGCGCCGAGCACCCTCGCCGGCACCCGTTGCGACGGGATGAAGTCGGTGTGCGGGCGGCCGAGTCCGAGTCGCGGAGCGGCTGAGTCCTCGGCTTCAAGGCGGGCGCCGAGGCCGGCCAGCGCGAGCGCGCCGAGCAGGGCCTGACGGCGATCCAGCCGATAGCCGGTCTGGCGCTGATACTTCGAGTGCGTGTTCGACATTCTGCTACCCCGGGGCCAAGGCCTCATATGCCGCGCCTGGCGTCTGCCGCGCGTGGCGTCATCGATGGTACGAGTGCCCGCCGTCGGCCAACGCTGCCCGCTGGGCATCGGTCCACCAGTCGGAACGGTATTCATGCTGTGGACTACGGCCCGTTCCCTTTGGCCACGGCGCGGGGCTTGGGCTACTGTGGCCGCCATGCAGAGAGTCGGGCAGAGGGGTTGGATCGGCGGCCTGCGGGCCATCGCAGCCGGACTGGCGCTGTGCGCGAACGCGTCCGCCGTGGAGGCGCTCGCTGCAGAGGCGCTCGTCGCAAAGGCACCGGCGAATCTGCATCTCGGCCCGGTGCTGTTCGCGACGGATCTCAGCGCCGACGAGCAGACCTCGACCGTCAACAGCGCGGGGCGCGGGCGCGCCGAGTTCTCGCTCGATCGGGCGACGCTGCGATTCTCGTGGAAGGTCAGTTACAGCCGCCTCAGCTCACGCGCGCTTGGCGTGTCGGTGAACGGGCCGCAGCGGCCGGGTACCAATGCGGGCGTGCAGATCGATCTTGCGCCGCGCGGTCCGGCGGCAACGCTGCAGGGTTCCGCAG
>CAZIRD010000270.1:0-1527 GCA_964541625.1 uncultured Acidibacter sp. | reverse complement strand
CTTGGACGACCCCCATGCGCATCCTTCAGGAAGCACTCACTTTCGATGACGTGCTGTTGGTCCCGGCGTACTCCGAAGTCCTGCCCCGCGAGGTCGATCTCTCCACTCGCCTGACCCGGCAGATCCGCCTCAACCTGCCGCTGGTCTCGGCGGCCATGGATACGGTGACCGAAGCGCGTCTCGCCATCGCGATCGCGCAGGAAGGCGGCATCGGCATCATTCACAAGAGCATGACCATCGAGGCGCAGGCGCTCGAGGTGGCCCGCGTCAAGAAGTTCGAAAGCGGCGTGGTCCTCGATCCGATCACGGTAACTCCCGACGCGACCATCCGCCAGGTGCTCGACCTCACCAAGGCGCGCGGCATCTCCGGCATGCCGGTGGTGCAAGGCAAGCAGGTGGTCGGCATCGTCACCAGCCGCGATCTGCGCTTCGAGACCCACCTCGACAACCCGGTTTCTTCGGTCATGACGCCCAAGGATCAGCTGGTCACGGTGCGCGAGAACGCGCCGCGCGAGGACGTGCTGCAGCTCTTCCACAAGCACCGCATCGAGAAGGTGCTGGTGGTGGGCGACGGCGATGAGCTCAAGGGACTCATCACCGTCAAAGATATCCAGAAGGCCACTGAACGACCGCGCGCCTGCAAGGACGGCAGCGGTCGGCTGCGCGTGGGCGCGGCGGTCGGCACCTCGCCCGACACGCTCGATCGCGTCGCGGCGCTCTGCGACGCCGGCGTCGATGCCGTGGTGGTCGACACCTCGCACGGACATTCGCGCGGCGTGATCCAGACGGTCGAGCGCATCAAGGCGCGCTGGCCCGGGCTGCAGGTGATCGCCGGCAACATCGTCACCGCCGAGGCCGCGCAGGCGCTGGTCAAGGCGGGCGTCGATGCGGTGAAGGTGGGCATCGGTCCCGGTTCGATCTGCACCACGCGGGTGGTCGCGGGCGTCGGCGTGCCGCAGATCTCCGCGGTGTCGAACGTCGCCGCGGCGCTCGCCGGTACCGACGTGCCGCTGATCGCCGATGGCGGCATCCGCTATTCGGGCGATGTCGCCAAGGCCATCGCTGCCGGTGCGCACGCGGTGATGATCGGCGGTCTCTTCGCCGGTACCGAAGAATCCCCCGGCCAGGTCGAGCTCTTCCAGGGCGCAAGCTTCAAGAGCTACCGCGGCATGGGCTCGCTCGGTGCGATGTCCGAGCGGCACGGCTCCAGCGACCGCTACTTCCAGGACACCACCACCGAACTCGAGAAACTCGTGCCCGAGGGCATCGAAGGGCGAGTTCCCTACAAAGGCAGCCTCGTCGCCATCCTGCATCAGCTCGCCGGGGGTCTGCGCGCCGCCATGGGCTACACCGGCAGCCAGGATATCGAGCAGATGCGCACGCGGCCCTCGTTCGTGCGCATCACCACGGCGGGCCTTGCGCTTCAGCCGGGCGAACTTCGGCCGGCGGTGGATGGTGGCGTCGTGAGCGGCGTCTCGGCGTTCGGCGTCTTGGTGATCTCGAGCTTGCCGTACTTGAGCGACAGCC
>CAZIRD010000269.1:0-1528 GCA_964541625.1 uncultured Acidibacter sp. | reverse complement strand
GAAACTCGGCCAGCCGGACCCCGAGTCGTACTTGGTGTCCGAGTGGAAGAGTTCGTTGCCACAGCAGACGCAGGCATAGACGCCGCGTTCCTTGTGGTAGGTGTAGGCGCCGGTGAAAGCGCGCTCGGTACCCTTGTTGCAGGTGACGTCGTAAGCGAGCGGCGAGAGCCGCTCCCGCAGCTCCGCCGCGCTCGGCACAGGCTTTTTCATGCGCGGATTATGGCATGGGCGCCCGGCGCGGAGCGCCCCCGCCGAGCGCGCCTCAGCCTGCAGCCATCAACTGGCCGAGCAGCTTGTTGAGCCGGCGCACGAACTCGCCCGGGTTGGCCACCGCCCCCGACTCGGCGAGCTTCGCCTGGTCATGGACGAGCAGTGCGAGTTCGTTGAAGTCATCCTCGGCGCTGGTCGCATCGAGCCGCTTGACGAGCGGATGGCCGACGTTGACCTCGAGCACGGGTTTCGCCTCGGGTACGGCCTGGCCGCTTGCCGCGAGGATCTTGCGCATCTGCGCGCCCATGTCGCCTTCGGCGAGCACGAGGCAGGCCGGCGAGTCGGCAAGGCGCGAACTGACCTTGACCTCGGATACCCGCTCGCCGAGCGCATCCTTGATGCGCTTCAGCAGCTTCTTGTTTTCCTTGACGGCCTCTTCGACCGCCGCCTTGTCGGCGGCCGCCTCGAGCTCACCGAGCTCGAGATCGCCGCGGGCCACGTCCTTGAAGCGCTTGCCGTCGAACTCCCGCACATGGCCCATCATCCACTCATCGACACGGTCGGCGAGCAGCAGCACCTCGATGCCCTTGCTGCGCAGCTGCTCGAGATACGGGCTGCCGCGCGCCGCGGTGATCGAGTCGGCGATCAGGTAATAGATGCGCTGCTGGCCGCCCTTCATGCGCGCGACGTAGTCGGCCAGCGTTACCTTGGGCTCGTCGCCCTCCTCGTGGGTGCTCGCGAAGCGCAGCAGCGGCAGGATCTTGTCGCGGTGGGTCACATCTTCCCCGGTGCCTTCCTTGAGCACCGGACCGAACTCCTTCCAGAAGGTCGCGTACTTCTCGGGCTCGTCCTTGGCGAGCTTGGCGAGCAGGTCGAGGGCGCGCTTGGTGAGGGCCGAACGCATGGCCTCGACCTCGGCGTCCTTCTGCAGCAGTTCACGCGAGACGTTGAGCGGCAGGTCGTTGGAGTCGAGCACGCCGCGGATGAAGCGCAGATAGAGCGGCAGGAACTGCTCGGCGTCGTCCATGATGAACACGCGCCGCACATAGAGCTTGAGACCGCGCGAGGCATCGCGCTGGTAAAGATCGAAGGGCGCGCGGCCCGGCAGGTAGAGGAGCGAGGTGTATTCGCGCTTGCCCTCGACCTTGTTGTGGCTCCAGGCGAGCGGCTCGGCGAAGTCGTGCGCGATGTGCTGGTAGAACTCCTTGTACTCCTCGTCCTTGATCTCGCTGCGCGGCCGCGTCCACAGGGCCTTGGCCTCGTTGGCCGGCTCCCAGTCGAGGCTGGCCTCGCCCTCCTTGCGCATCAGCACCGGGAA
>CAZIRD010000268.1:0-1542 GCA_964541625.1 uncultured Acidibacter sp. | reverse complement strand
CCCCGATTTGGCTCAATTCGATGGGCTTGAGCATGAAAGAGTCGTAGAGGATTTCCGGCGTGCCGATTTGGATCGGATTACTCTGGCTAAATACCGAGTTCTTGCGAAGCATTACGAGGGAATGCCTGCTCGCCATGGGGGTGCCGGCGCGACAGGAATTGTTCTAGGGGAACTCGAAAGAAAGCGCGGCCATCGACCAGTTCGCAGGCTTCTTAAAGACGCCGGCACTGTTGTTCAGGCAATCAAGCCTGTTTTCATGATGAGTCCTCTATCTGTAGCGCAGTATCTCGAGCCATTTGAGGTGCAGTTTGATTTGCTAATCATCGATGAAGCCAGTCAGGTGCAGCCAGTGGATGCGCTGGGGGCCTTTGCGCGTGCTGCACAACATGTCGTTGTAGGCGATAATATGCAGTTGCCACCGACGCGCTTTTTTTCGCGCCTCACGAGCAATGATGATGAGGAGGATGGCGATGATGAAGCGCCCGTCGTAGCACAGGCGAAAGATGTGGAAAGCATTCTCGGGCTTTGCAGTGCTCGCGGACTACCGTCTGAAATGCTGCGGTGGCACTATCGGAGTCGACACCACTCGCTGATCGCCGTGTCGAATCGCGAATTTTACGAGAACAAGTTATTCATCGTTCCGAGTCCTCATAAAGCCGATGGAGAGTTGGGGCTGAAATTCCAATTTGTCGAGGGCGGCACCTATGATCGGGGAGGTTCTAGCACCAACCGTGTCGAAGCCCGTGCCGTTTGCAAAGCCGTTCTCGAACACGCTCGGCGCTATCCCGGTCTTAGTCTGGGCGTTGCGGCGTTCTCAGTTAAGCAGCAACAGGCTATTGAAGATGAACTCGAGCTTTTAAGTCGCGAACATCCAGATTTGGAAAGCTTTTTCCAGTCCCATCCTCATGAGCCATTTTTCGTCAAAAACCTTGAAAATGTGCAGGGCGACGAACGAGATGTGATTTTTATTTCTGTGGGTTATGGGCCTGATCCCAGCGGCTATATGGCAATGAATTTCGGCCCACTTAGCAATGAGGGAGGCGAGCGGCGTTTGAATGTCCTTATTTCCAGAGCAAAGCGCCGCTGCATTGTTTTTGCTTCGTTCCGGGCGGATGACATTGACTTGGCGCGAGTCACCGGTCGGGGCGTGCGATCATTTAAGACATTCCTGAAGTTTGCAGAAACTGGAATCTTGGCCACTCCTGCAGAGTCTTTCGGCGAAGAAATGTCTCCGTTTGAAGAAGCTGTGAGGCGCGCTATCGAAACACTTGGCTATGAAGTTCACCCGCAAGTAGGCGTGGCCGGATTTTTTGTTGATTTGGGCATCGTCGATCCTGAAAAGCCAGGGCGCTATCTCCTCGGCATAGAGTGCGATGGCGCAGCCTATCACTCCTCCCGTTCAGCTCGGGACCGAGACCGGCTCCGGCAAGCTGTCTTGGAAGATCATGGATGGATAATTCATCGAATTTGGAGCACCGATTGGTTCCAACGACCGAGTGAACAACTTCGTAAAGTCGCCGCAGCAATAGAAAATGCCAAACT
>CAZIRD010000267.1:0-1557 GCA_964541625.1 uncultured Acidibacter sp. | reverse complement strand
CATCGAGGGCTTGGCCTCGGACACCGACTTGCCGGTCTCGTCGAACATCGCCCGCACGCGACCGAATTCCTGACCGGCGATGATCGGATCGCCGAGGCGCAGCGTGCCCTTCTTGACGAGCACCGTGGCGACTGCGCCGCGACCCTTCTCGACGCTGGCCTCGATGATGAGACCGGAAGCGAGTCCCGTGATCGGCGCTGCGAGTTCGAGCACCTCGGCTTGCAGCAGGATCGCCTCGAGCAGCTGGTCGATGCCCTGGCCGGTGTAGGCCGAGACATTGACGAAGATGTTCTGGCCGCCCCACTCCTCGGGGATGACTTCCTGCTTGGAGAGTTCGGTACGCACACGGTCCGGATCCGCCGAGCCCTTGTCGACCTTGGTGACCGCAACGACGATCGGCACCCCGGCCGCGCGCGCGTGCTGGATCGCCTCGATCGTCTGCGGCATGACGCCGTCATCGGCCGCCACCACGAGCACAACCACGTCGGTCGCGCGCGCGCCGCGCGCACGCATCGCCGTGAAGGCAGCGTGGCCCGGGGTATCGAGGAAGGTCACCCCGCCTTTCGGCGTCTCGACGTGGTAGGCACCGATGTGCTGGGTGATACCACCGGCCTCGCCGGCAGCCACTTTGGCCTTGCGGATATAGTCGAGCAGCGAAGTCTTGCCGTGGTCGACGTGACCCATGACCGTGACCACCGGCGGCCGCGGCAGCGTATCGATGGTCTCGCCGCCCGCGCCCTGGATGTCGGTCTCGATCTGGTTTTCCTTGAGGAGCTTGGCCGAGTGGCCCATTTCCTCGACGACCAGCACCGCAGTGTCCTGGTCGATGGGCTGGTTGATGGTGGCCATCACGCCCATGTTCATCATCACCTTGATGACTTCGGTCGCCTTGACCGCCATCTTCTGCGCGAGCTCTTGCGCGGTAATCGTTTCGCCGATTGCCACTTCGCGGATCACGGGCGCGGTCGGCAACTCGAAGCCGTGCCGCTGCTCCATGCCCACGGGCGCCTTGCGCTCGCGAACCTTTTTCTTCTTCTTGAGCCGCGAGCTCGCCTCGGTGCTGACATGCAGCTCGGCCCGCCCGTAGCGCGTGCGCTTGTCGCGCTCGCTCTCGGTGGTCGTTCCTTTGGCAGCCGCAGGGCCACGCGCATCGGCAGCACGCGGCTCAGCGCCGGGCTGTGCCGCACGCGCACGGTTCTGCTTCTCGGCATCGCTCTGCTCACGCTCGCGCTGCTCGGCTGCGCGGCGGGCTTCGTCGGCCGCACGGCGTGCAGCGGCCTCTTCCTCGAGGCGCCGACGATTTTCGGCTTCCAGGCGCTCGGCCTCGCGCCGCTCATGCTCCTGCCGCTCGCGCTCCGCCTTGGCGGCCTCTTCGGCCTCGAGGCGCTTGGCCTCGGCATCCTCGCCGCCCGCCTTCGCCTGCTCTTCGAGCACGTCGCGCTTGACGTAGGTGCGCTTGACCCGCACCTCGACATTGACCGTCCGCGCACGCCCGCCGCCCGCGGCGAGCTTGATCTCGCTCTGCTGCTTGCGCTGCAGGGTGATCTTGCGCGGCGC
>CAZIRD010000266.1:0-1634 GCA_964541625.1 uncultured Acidibacter sp. | reverse complement strand
GGACATCAGCGCATTGCGGGCGGACAGGAGATTGCGGTCGCCCTCAAACGCCACCAGCACTTGCGCCGGCGCGTCGCTGGCTTCGGAATCGGACAAATCCGCACCGTCCACCAAGCGCTCCACCCACCAGGAAAAATGCAGGCGGGCGGGCTGGTCCCAAGGCGGCACGACCCGCTTGCGCAGCAGGCTGAGCGAGGACTGGGCCCGCACCTCCAACCCCACCGCGCCGTCCAGGCGCACCGGCTGAAACGGCACCCAACGCTTGGCGGGCATGGGGCGGGGCTCCCACCCCTCAAAGGGTGGCGGTACGCCCGCACCGTCTGGCGCCGCCGCGGACGGGGTGGCGGGAGGCTGGGCATCGGGGTTGGCCGTGGCGGGCAGGCCCGGCTGACCGGGGGGTGCCGTGGCGTCTGCCGCCGCAGGCTGTGCGGCGGAGGTTGGCGGCGTTGCGGCGCTGCCCGCCGGTGGCGTCTGCGCGCAACCCGTCATCCACAGCGCGGAAACGAGCAACGCCGCGAACAGACCGGATTGGAAGCGCCCCACGGCCGGTTGGCCACCATGCTGCAGATTGCCCGCTGTTTTCAACACCCCAGCCCCCGAAAACACCGGGGGCGACGGCCCCCGCGACGGGCCGCATTATCCGGATGTCCCTTCCCGCCTCTGTGACGTTGGCGTGACAGCGGCGCCAGCCACCGGTCAAGCCCGCATCAACCAGCGCGCCAGCGCCTGGCGAACCGGTGGCAAGCCGCGTGCAAGCCGCAACACCGTCTGCCGCAAGCCCAAGGCCATGGGCGTTTCCCGCACAAAACCATCGGCCAGCCATTGGGTGGCCAGGTACAAGGGCCGGCTGGCCAGGCGGTGGGTGCGCTCGTAGCGCGCCAACATGGCAGGGTCGGCCACCGAACGGCCCGCCCGAATGGCCTGGGCCAACCCGCGAGACAGCGCCTCGACACTGCGCAACCCCAAGTTGAATCCGTGCGCGGTGACGGGGTGCATGCCACAGGCGGCGTCGCCCACACAGGCCAGGTGCGGTGCCACCAACCGGCGGGGATACACCGAAACCAGGGGATAGACATGGCGCGTGCTGGCCACCGCCATGGCCCCCAAACGGCCTGCGAACCGGCGGGTGAGGTCGGCCCCCAACGCCGCGTCGTCCAGGGCCGCCACGGGAGCCAGCGCCTCGCCCGGCAAGGTCAACACCACCGATGCACGGTGCCGACCCGTGTGGGGACAGGGCTGCATGGGCAGCAGCGCCAGCGTTTGGCCGTGGTCAAACCATTCCCAGGCCACATGGTCGTGCGGCCGTTCGTGCGTGACGGCGCAAACCATCATGCTGCGGCCCATGTCTTGCACGTCAGCGGCAATGCCCGCCCCCCGCCGCACCGCCGAATGGCGGCTGTCTGCCGCCACCAGCAAGTTGGCGCGCCATGTGCGGCCGTCGCTCAGGGTCACCACCCGCTGTTCGCCCTGCAACTGCACGGCGGTGACGGCTTGTCCACACACCAACCCAGGCGGTTGACCGGGCTGCGGCGGAGACGGCATGGGGTGCCGCGCGTCCACCGGGTTGACCGCCGCCCATAGGGCGCGCCGCACGTGGTGGTTGCCCACCAGGGCCCCCAGCGCATCGGGGGCCG
>CAZIRD010000265.1:0-1641 GCA_964541625.1 uncultured Acidibacter sp. | reverse complement strand
CGCTGCTGGTGGGCCTCATGCTGGCCCTGCTGGCCTGGCGCACCGCTTTGGGGGCGGAGTCCGCCTTTCGCAATGCCGAGTCGACCATGATCATGGGCCTGCCGACCGGCTGGGGTTATGGCCTCATGGTGCCCTCGCTCACCGTCAGCACCCAGTTGCCTTCCCCCAGCACCGCGTGCAGGCGGCTGAACGTCATGGGGGTGCCGGCTTGGGCCATAGCTTGCAAGGCGCTCACCAGCGCGGGCACGCCGTCGCCCACGGCCGGGTTGTGCTGGGTGTATCGGTCGGCGTCGATGTAGTGGGCCAGCCGTTCGCCTTGGCCGTTCACCAGCACCTCGGTCACGAAGGCGCGCACCAGCGCCTTGTTGGCGGCGGTTTTTTCCAAGTCCACCACCGCCGTGGGGCCGTCGGTCATGCTGCGGCCCGACGGATTGGGCTGCGTGGGCGTGTCTTGCAGGTTGTCCCAATGTTCCACCACGCGGCCGTCCTCCAGGCGGAAGATGTCGAAGCCGATCTTGGGGCCAAAAAAGTCGTACTCGGTGTGGGCCACCACGTGATCGCCGTCTTGAAACACGCGCACCGTGTTCACCCGGATGGAGCCAGGGGGCGCCGCTTGCAGCACCGCCGCCAGCCCCGCCAGCCCGTCGCCCACGGCCAGGTTGTGCTGGGTGTAGCGCTGCGGATGCACGATGCGGACCGGCTCGGGGTCGCCGGTTTCCAGGCTTTTGAGCAATTGAACGATGGGGGTTTTGGCGTCGGTCATGACGGGGTTTCTCCAGTAAACGACAAGGCCTGCGAACAGGGAATGCGCAACGCGCGCGAAGGCCACGGCGGGCCGGTGCTGCACACCGTGGGGTGGGGCCAAAGCCCTGGGCGGCGGACGGCGTTCAGTGTGGTTCACCCCCCTGAAGGCGGCAAGGTCAAATGCCGGACGATTGAGGTCAAAATCAAGCACCGGGTGCCGACCGCCCCACGCCGCATTGACCGTCCTGCACGCCCCACCATGACCGAGCCTTCCGACGCCATCGCGCCCATTCACTTTCAAAACCCCCGCCTGGATGGGCGGGGTGTAGAGGTGATCAGCCTTCAGCACGTTCGAACCCATGCGGCCGCCACGCTGCACGGCCCCCAGCGGGTGGCCTTTCACCTGCTGTTGCTGGTGACGGATGGGGTGGGCGAGCACACGGTGGATTTCAAGCGGTGCGCGGTGGCGCCTGGCACCTTGGTGTGCGTGCGGCCGGGGCAGGTGCAGCAGTGGCATCTGCACGCCGGCTTGCAGGGCGAGTTGCTGCTCATCAAGCCCGAAGCCCTGGCCCCGGCGGGCAGCCTGGCGGCCGCTGGCGGGCAGCGGCTGGGCCTGCACCGGTGGGCGGCCCGCTTGCAGACCGATGCCCCCCTGCGCGACCGGCTGGCGGACGACTGGGCGCGGCTGCGGGCGGACGTTCGGGCGTTTGACGGCGACGACACGCAGGCCGCCATCGTGTGGCACGGCCTCATGGCCACCCTGCTGCGCGTGGCGCAGGCCATGCGGGCCCAACACCCGCCGGCCACCCACGGGCCCGCGGCGGGGCTTGCCGGCCTCGACCAGTTTCCGGCCGCACAGGGCGCCGTGCGTCACCCCGTGTCGGCCGCCGCCCTGCG
>CAZIRD010000264.1:0-1663 GCA_964541625.1 uncultured Acidibacter sp. | reverse complement strand
TGCTTGAATGGCCCGACATGACCCTCCGCACTCCTTGCCCTTTTGGACTCCAACATCATTTTTAAAATATGAATATCCGGTTTAAGTTCAGGTATCGACTCAAGTTCGAATTTTATTGATTCAATCTCGCTTGCATTGAGAGCGCTATCTTCCTTCTCAGCTCCAATCTTAGCGTGCTTTGATGCATCAGAAACATGAATGCATAGAAGATCAGCCAATCGATTATACTCCCTATACAAATCTACTGATTTAGCGCATTTGAGTAGCAGTTCATCAGTAACCGCATACGTAGGTGACCCTTGATTTGAAATTCTGATTTGCCCACATATGAGAATGGAATTTCTAGTTTGATTATTCCATATTTCAATAAATTTCCGCTTTGCTGATAAAGGAATTATAGAAGTTCCTTGGTGTTCGTCTAATCTAGCAGAAAACTGTTTGAGTTCTTCTATTATATCAAATAAGTTCATAGGACAATCGTTTCAAGTGGATCGAAAGTGTTTGTAATTTTTTGATCTTTTTTAATGGCTGTTCGTATTGAATTCGCGATTGCATTAATGACAGGCACAGCAACCGAATTTCCGAATTGCTGGTAAGCCCAACGTTTTGATTCGTGTGGTTGAAATATCTCGGGGTATCCCTGAATTCTCGCGCATTCTCTGGGTGTTAGAATCCTTGGATTCGCATTGTTCTGCTTGATCAGAATCTCGCTGCCATCCTTCCAATATCTTGCTGATATGGTGTTTACGTACTCATCCTTCTTTTCAAAAAGAGAATATCCAAAGCCATTACCTTTGTTCCGATGCCCCTGCAATCGCCTTTGGTGGCCTTCCCACATGCGATCGGATATGGTGTAATAAGGGTCTGTCTTTGTCTCCAGAACATCTCCAACTGTCTTGTAGATAGAATATCGAGAGTCCTTGGGAAACTCAAAATGTATCGGCTTTGAAAACGCTATTATAAATATCCTTTCCCTGTTTTGAGGAACACCATGATCAAATGCCCTGATGACTTTCGCGTAAACCTTGTATCCTATCTCCCTCAGCGAGTTGCAGATCACTTGAAATGTCCTTCCCTTGTCATGCCCTTTGAGGCGTTTCACGTTTTCTAGGAAGAGGACTTTTGGTCTTTGTTTTTTAGCGATCGTGAGAATATCAAAAAACAATGTGCCGCGCGCAGCCTCGAAACCCAGCTGCTTGCCTGCTTGGGAAAACGGCTGACAGGGAAAGCCGCCACATAGAATGTCATGGTTCGGGATGCGTTCTGGCGCCGCCTCCGACTTGCGCTCGGTTTTTGTGAAGTTTGTGATATCCCCGAAAGGCACCTCTCCGTAATTGTTGTAATAGGTTTCTTTGGCGTGTTGGTCCCATTCCGACGAGAACACGCACTTGCCGCCGAGTTCGGAGAGGGCGATGCGGAAGCCGCCGATGCCGGCGAAGAGATCGATGAAGGTGAAATCCGGCTTCATGACCGGGGGGAAGGGCAATGAGGAGAAGTCGATGTGGACCGGCTTTGCGTGCGCGGTCGCGCGGGGCGGGCCTGATGCTGGGTTCCGGTCTTCGAGCTGGCAATGAGAGCGGAGGATATCCAGCCACTTAGCGCCGAAGTCGGGTTGGACCAGAATGGGAGCATCCTTTGGAGACTGTAGCCAGTGGGAGATGAT
>CAZIRD010000263.1:0-1676 GCA_964541625.1 uncultured Acidibacter sp. | reverse complement strand
ATCATCATGGCTTCGGTCGCGTTTCTGGCCATCAGCGTTTGCGTCACCGGAATGTGAAACGCCGACAGCAGCGCTTTCGACTCCATTTCCGTCAGCGTCGTGCGCCGCTCGGCCAAGATGCCTTCAATCAGCAGACGCGCACCCTCCAGGTCGGGTTTGGCCAGCGTGGAACGGGGCGGCGGCGTTTGCTGCAGCATTTGCTGGTTTTCGTAGAACGACGCGATGTGCCCGAACGCGCCCACTGCCGCCTCGGGCGTGGGAAACGAGGGCACGGCCGCGTCGTTCAAGGCCTTGCGGGCGTCTTGACCCGACCGGGCGCCCATCCAGCACGCCAGCAGCGGCTTGGACAACGAGGGTTGCAGGTTGGCCACGGCTTGCGCCGTCGCCAAGGCGTCGGACCCCACCTTGGGCGCATGCAGCGCCAGCAGCCCGTCGATGCCTGGGTCCGCGGCCGCCGCCTTCAGGGCCGCCGCATAGGCTTGGGGCGTGGCGTTTTCCGTCAGGTCCATCAGGCCTTGCAGGTGGGCGCCTGGTGGCAATGCGTCCGCCAGGGCTTGTCGGGTGGCGTCGTTGACCGTGCCCAATTCCAGCCCCAGCGCAATCATTTGGTCCACCGCCAGCACGCCGGGCCCGCCGCCGTTGGTCACCACCGCCAGCCGTTTGCCCACGGGCCGGTGGCGCGAGGCCAGGCATTGCACGGCCGAGAACAGCTCGACGAACGAATGCACGCGCACGGCCCCAGCCCGGCGCAGCGCGGCGTCGAAGCCGTCGTCGGGCCCCACCGTGTTGCCACTGTGGGTGTGGGCCACCTGTTGAGCCTGGGCTTGCCGACCGGCTTTGAGCACCACCACCGGCTTGGCGTGTGCGGCGGCGCGCAGGGCGCTCATGAAGCGCCTTGCCTTGTCCACGCCCTCCAAGTGCAGCACGATGCCTTGCGTTTTTCCGTCGTTGGCCAAAAAGTCCAGCACATCGGCCACGTCCACACCGCCATGGCCCGACAGCGAAGCCACCGCCGAGAACCCCACCCCCGTGCCCGCGGCCCAATCCAGAATGGCCGCGGTCAGCGCCCCGGATTGGCACACCAACCCCAGCGTTCCGCTGCGCGCCAGCGGTCCGGCCAAGCTGGCGTTCAATCCCAGCGGCGGCCGCTGCAAGCCCAACCCGCCAGGCCCCAACAGCCAGAGTGCGTGCCGGCTGGCGGTCTGTTGCAGGGCCGTCCGTTCGGCGGACGGCAGGTCGGGTCCCAGCATCACCGCCGCCCGACAACCCAGCCGGGCGGCCAGTTCCAGCGTGGGCGGCAGGTCGCTGGCTTCTAGCGCCATCACCGCCAAGTCCGCCCGAACGTCTGCCAAGTCGGCCAGGGTGCCGGGGGTGTCCAGGTCCACCAGCGTCAGTTCGCCGCGATAGGGTTGCGCCGTCAGGTGTTCACGCAGTCGCAACCCGTGCGGGCTGACGGTGCCCGACACCCCCCGACAAAACGCCAGCACCCGGGTGGGCGCAAACAGGGGGGTGAGGTAATGCAGGTCCATGGTGGTGCGAGGGTTCAATGCCGTGTCGGCGGGGTGAAGGCGTTGCACGGGCCCATGGGGCAAGCGGGGCAATGCGGTGGGGTGTGGTGGTCCTGGGGGGCCTGGGGCGGTATGCCGTCAATCGGCGCCAATCAACGCTTTGACGTG
>CAZIRD010000262.1:0-1690 GCA_964541625.1 uncultured Acidibacter sp. | reverse complement strand
AGCGGCACGTTGCGACGCTCGTTGACCTCCCAGAGTTCCGGCTGATCGGGGCGGAAACCGCCGTTCCAGACGAGGCCGACCCGAAGGCGACGGGTCTCGTCAGCATGAGTGCCGAAGTACTCGCTCAGGCGAAGGTTCCATCGCTCCACATCCTCCGGCAGCGCCCGCAGATACGGTTCCTTGCCGAACGGGATTGTCTGCAGTGTCGTTCCGAACGCCAGCGGCAGCGACATCAGCGGACAGTGGTAGTCGTGGCGAGGAGGTATCTGATCCCCGCCGATCAACTTCCAGACACCAGGCAGCTCATGCAGCAGTCGCCCGAGCGGCGGCAGCACCTGCAGAATCACGCGCGCGCCCCGCTTGGCCAGCAACGGGACATAGCGGACGAACTGCAGGGTATCGCCCAGACCCTGTTCGTGGGTCAGCAGCAAGGTCTTGCCTTGCAAAGATTGCTTGCCGAGCCAGAGCGTGGATTCCGGGCCGCGGTTGCCGAGCGGCCGGCTGCGCTTCAGCCGCCAACGCCACTCAAATTCAGGCCAGCCGTGTTCGTAGTCGCCTCTCAGGAGACTGACATGGGCTTTGTCCCAATGCGGCTCGACCAGCTCGGGATCCGCGGCCATGGCACGCTCGTACTCCTCGAGTGCCTCGTCATAGCGACGCATATCGCGCAGGACGTTGGCCCGATCCGTGCGGGTCGTTGCGGCATCCGGTTTGAGTTCCAGCGCGGTATCGAAACTCGCGAGGGATTCCGCGTAGCGACCGAGGGCCCACAAGGTACCGCCGCGATTGCTCCAAGCCTCCAGATAATCCGGTCGCAAGCGGACCGCGGTGTCGTAACTGGCGACCGCTTCCTCGTAGCGCTTGAGCTTCTGCAGCGCTGTACCACGGTTGTTGTGCGCCTCGGCCTTGTTCGCATCGATCGCGATGGCCGTATCGAAACTGGCGAGCGCTTCCTCCGCTTTGCCGATTTCGAGCAGGCTGTTACCACGATTGATCAGCAGATCGACGTTGTGCGGCCGCTGCGCGAGGACGACATTGAAGATTTCGACGGCTTCCCGATGCTGCTGCAAGCCTTGCAGGGCGGCACCCCGGGACTGCAGGTAATCGAGGTTTCCCGGCTGCAAACGCAGGGCACCATCGAGGGCGAGGATGGCCTCGCCGTAGCGCTCCAGCGCGATCAGGGTGTTGCCCCGATTGAAGCGCGCGTCGGCATGGTCGCGTTGGCGCGCGAGGGCGCGATCGAAGGCCGCGAGAGCTTCCTCAAGGCGTCCAAGCCCCTTGAGCGCATTGCCGCGATTGATGATGGCGTCGAGGTAATCGTCCTGTAGCGCGATCGCGTGGTCGAAGCAAACCAGGGCCTCTTCGTGGCGGCCGAGATCCAGCAACGCGACGCCGCAGTTGTTGTGCGCCGTCGGTACGTTCGGATCGATCTTGATGGCACTGCGAAGCATCGCAATGCCGCCCTCTCGGTCACCCAACTGGATGCTGACGAGCCCCCCGAGGTGCAAGGCATGAAAATTCCGCGGATCGGATCGCGCGACGCCACGATATCCGCGCAGCGCGTCCTCGAGCCGGCCAGAACGATGCGCAGCGACCGCGTCCTCGAGCAGCTTCTGGGAATTACGCGCATTGGGTTCACGAAATCCACGCGTCATGAGCGAGCCCCGTCGAGTTGTTGCAGATCAGCCGC
>CAZIRD010000261.1:0-1716 GCA_964541625.1 uncultured Acidibacter sp. | reverse complement strand
CCGAGCACGCGCTGATGGAGAGCCTGCGCCGCTCGGGCGTGGAGTTCGTCATCGCGCCGGGCGACGGCGCCTTCTACGGCCCGAAGATCGAGTACACGCTCAAGGACGCCATCGGCCGGCCCTGGCAGTGCGGCACGATCCAGGTGGATTTCTCCATGGCGCAGCGCCTGGACGCCGAATACGTGGCCGACGACGGCTCGCGCCGCCACCCGGTGATGCTGCACCGCGCCATCGTCGGCAGCCTCGAGCGCTTCATCGGCATCCTGATCGAGCAGCACGCCGGCGCGCTGCCCGTCTGGCTGGCCCCGCAGCAGGCCGTGGTGTGCCCGATCACCGACGCGCAGCGCGAATACGCCGAGGAAGTGGCGAAAATGCTGCAGAAACAAGGAGTTAGGGCCTCGATCGATGGCCGCAACGAGAAAATCAACTATAAAATCCGGGAGCACTCGTTGCAAAAGGTCCCGTACATCCTCGTCGTAGGCGACAAGGAGAAGGCAAGCGGGGCCGTGGCGGTGCGCGCGCGGGGGCCGGTCGACCTCGGCGTGATGCCCCTGGCAGACTTCAGCGCGAAGATCGCCGCGGACATCGCCCGTAAAGCCTGAGCCCCCTCGTGCGCGCCGCTGTCCGGATGACATGCGGCTCCTCTTGCCTTGGAGCTGCGCCGAGGGGTTGACACCATCGCTACCTTCATGGATCGCCGCGTCCCGAATGCGGAGCGCAAGCACAGGCTCAACAGAGAGATCATGGCGCCGCAGGTGCGGCTCAACGGCGTCGAGAACGAGCCGCTGGGCATCGTCAGCCTGATGGACGCCCTGCGAATGGCGGGCGAGCTTGACGTCGATCTGGTCGAGATCGCGGCCACGGCCGACCCCCCGGTCTGCCGGCTCATGGACTACGGCAAGTTCAAGTACCAGGAGCAGAAGAAGGCCGCCGAGGCCAAGGCCAAGCAGAAGGTCATCGAGATCAAGGAAGTCAAGTTCCGCCCCGGCACCGACGACGGCGACTACGCGATCAAGATGCGCAACCTGCGCCGCTTCATCGCCGAGGACGGCGACAAGGGCAAGGTGACGCTGCGCTTCCGCGGGCGCGAGATCACGCACCAGGAGATCGGCATGCGCCTGCTCGAGCGCATCCGCGACGAGCTCGCCGACGTCTCCGTCGTCGAGAACATGCCCAAGCTCGAGGGGCGGCAGATGATCATGGTGCTTGCGCCCAAGCGGCGCTGATGCGCGGCGCCTTCCCCAGCCCCGGCGTCCCGGTTTTTGACGCACAATAGAGGGCTTTGCGGCGTGATCGGGTCCAGCCCGGCGTGCCGTGTTCCCAGAAGCCGAAGCAGGCTCCCAAGCACCGCGCCAACCGGCCGGTCGCCTGCCCAGGTGTCCAACAACAGGAGCAGTCATGCCCAAGATGAAGACCAAGAAGAGCGCGGCCAAGCGGTTCCGCGTTCGCCCCGGCGGCACCGTCAAGCGCGGCCAGGCCTACAAGCGCCACATCCTCACCAAGAAGAGCACCACCCGCAAGCGCCACCTGCGCGGTCCGGCGAACGTGCACGAGACCAACATGGGCCACATCGCCGCGATGATGCCCTTCGCCGGCCTGTGAGCCGCCCACGCTGAAGAAGGAGCACCGACATGCCTCGAGTCAAGCGTGGTGTCACCGCACACGCCCGCCACAAGAAGATCCTCGCCCTGGCCAAGGGCTTCCGCGGTCGCCGCA
>CAZIRD010000260.1:0-1777 GCA_964541625.1 uncultured Acidibacter sp. | reverse complement strand
AGAACGGCATGCTGGTGCGCCTCTCCTGGCAGGTGCTCGACAAGGCGCAGGGCACCGTCGCTTCGCGGCGCGTGCTGCTGCGCGGCGTGCGCAGCATGAAGCTGCGCTTTCTCGATGCCGGCGGACAATGGCTGGAGGATTGGCCGGCGCCGGGTGCCGGGCCTGCCCAAGCGGGCCTGCGGCTGCGGCCGCGGGCGATTGAAGTCGTCCTCGAAACGGAGGCCTATGGACCGATCCGTCGACTGATCGAGGTACCGGGATGACCCGCAGCCGTGGCGTCGCGCTGCTGACCGCGCTGATCATGGTGGCCATTGCGACGGCGATTGCCGCGGCGATTTTCTTTGATACGGGTCTTGTGCTGCGCCGTGCCGAGGGTGGTTCGGCGCAGGAGCGTGCGCAGCTGGTCGCTGGGGGCGCGGAAGCGCTGGCGGCGCGTATCCTCAGCGAGGATCTCGACACGGGCAACGCACCGATCCATGGCGCGCAGCGCTGGGCCAATCGGCTCGGCCCGCTGGAAGTGGAAGATGCCGGCAGCGTCTCCGGTCAAATCGTCGATCTGCAGGGCCGCTTCAATCTCAACAGCCTCATCGACAAGGACGGCAAGGTCGATCCGGTCGCCCTCGAGGTCTTTGAGCGCTTGCTGCGCGTACTCGAACTCGAGCCCGTCTGGGCAGCAAAGTTTGCCGACTGGATCGATGCCGACGATCAGCCGCTGAGCGGCGGCGGCGAGGATGATCTCTACACGGCGCTCAGCCCGGGATACCGACCGCCCAACCGACCCGTGACCTCGACTTCCGAGTTGCTGCTGCTGCCCGGCTTCGATCCCGCCCGCTACGCCGTGCTCGCGCCGCACGTCGCGGCGCTACCGCGCGACGCGGGTATCAATCTTTGTACGGCGACTCCGGCGCTGCTCGACGCGCTCGCCAACGAGCGGCAGTGGATAGGGGCGGAGAGCGCGCTCGCGCGCAATCGCGAGCGCGACTGCTTTCCGCGCCGCGATGCGTTCCGCGCCGCGATGCCGACGCCGGCCGAGTTCGATCGCCTCGACCGCGCCCTCGGGCTGGGCGAGCGCAGCCGGTATTTCCAGCTGCGCAGCGTGGCCAGCGTTGGCACGGCGAGCTTCTCGCTGTACAGTCTGCTGCGTTTCGAGGGGACCCCGCCGGAGCCGCCGCGCGTCCGCGTGATGCTGCGCCACCTCGCGGAATGAGCCCAGCGTCACCATGACCGATACCCTTTATCTTCGTCTCCCCTCGCCTGACCCGTCGGCCATCGTCGAAGGACTGCGTGTCGCCGGTGACGGCAGCGTGGTCGGGACCTGCCAGCGCGCCACGCTCGCGGAGTTTGCCGCCGCTGCTGACGCACGTGTGGTGGCACTGATTCCGGGCGATGAAGCCTTGTCGATCACCGTGCGCCTGCCGAAGATGCCGGTCGCGAGGATTGCGCGCGCCCTGCCCTTTGCGCTCGAGGACCAGATCGCCGGTGATCTCGAGGCGCAGCACTTCGCCGCCGGCAAGCCGCGCACGCATCCTGCCGATGGCGCGGACGGCGGCGGAATCGAGGTTCCGGTCGTCGTCATGCGCCGCGAGCGGCTCGACGAATGGCTCGCTTGTTTGCGACTGCAGGGTATCGAGCCTGCTGGCCTGCATCTCGAGGACGATTGCGTCGGCGCCAAGCCCGGCGATCTGCGACTCTGGTTGCGTCGCGACGAGGCGAGTCTGCGCATGCCGGGTGGCGAGGCACTGGTGGTGAGTGCCGGCGATTTGTCCGCAGCGTTGTC
>CAZIRD010000259.1:910-1855 GCA_964541625.1 uncultured Acidibacter sp. | reverse complement strand
GCTCACCGCTCGGGGGGTGGCGTTTGGCCCGGTGAAGGTGGGCGCCATGATCGAGGTGCCTGCCGCTGCGCTCATGGTCGATGTGTTTCTGAAGTACTTCGACTACCTGTCCATCGGCACCAACGACCTCATCCAGTACACCCTGGCCATCGACCGGGTGGACGATTCGGTGGCGCACCTCTACGACCCCATGCATCCGGCGGTGTTGCAGCTGTTGGCCCGCACCATTGACGCGGGGCACCGGCACGGCAAAACGGTCAGGGTTTGCGGCGAAATGGCGGGCGACGTGACCATGACCCGCCTGTTGTTGGGCTTGGGGTTGCGCAGCTTTTCCATGCACCCCTCGCAGGTGCTGGCGGTCAAGCAGCAGGTGTTGCGCTGCGATGCCCAGCGCCTGGCCGCACAAGCCAAGGCCGCGCTGGCGGCTGAGGAGCCCGCGCTGGTCATGGCGGGTTGACGGGCCCGCCCCTCGGACAGACCCCCGGGCGCTGCGGCCCCTGGGCCCACGCGTTAGCGGTTCAGCGCATGCCCTTGGGAATGGCTCGTGGGCAGGGGCTCAGGCCCGGCTGCCCAGCACGGCCGCGCCGATGATGAGCAGCGCCGCCAGTCCGATGGACCAGGTCAGGCCCTGCCCCTGGCTGACGACCAGCAAGCCGGTGGACAGCAGCGGTGTCAAAAACGACAGCAGACCGATGCGTTGCGGGTCGCCCTGATTGACCTAAAGAACACCGGTTTTCGCCCCCTGGCCCGGCTGCCGCACGTCGATACGCTGGCCGTAGAAGTGGACACCGCGACCGCAGTACTACGCAGCGCTGGCGAGCTGGCGCCTGTGGTTGCGCTGGGCGTCGATGGGCAGGTCGGAGGTGTCTGTGCTGCTGGGGCTGGGGCTGGTGCTGCTGGCGACCAGGCTGTTGGATGCAATCACGGCATTCATCGCAGCCGCAG
>CAZIRD010000259.1:0-900 GCA_964541625.1 uncultured Acidibacter sp. | reverse complement strand
GGGTCGCCCCGTTTGAGCGCTGCATCCCACAGAAAAAACGCCCCGCCCAGTGGGCCCAGTCCCATCAGCCCAATGAGCAACCCGTCGCGCAGCGACAGCGAGGTGGCGGGTTCCAGCAGTGCGTGACACAGCAGCGACAGCACACCCGACACCGCCGCAAAGCTGCCAATGGCGGCTGTGGGAAAGTGCGGCACCCGCCGCGTCAGCAGCGAATAGCTGGCCCAGATGAATGCCGACCCGGCCGCCATGACGTAGCCCCATTCCAGCCCGATGGCCACGGAGGCTTGCGGGTCGCGCCCCAAAATGGCCAGAGCGGCCCCCGAAAAACCGATCAACGCCGCCACCACATGCACCGCGCGCAGACGCACGCCCGGCAGCAGCAGCGGCGCCAGCACCACCATGCCCAGCGGCCACAAGTAGTTCACCAGGTTGGCCGTCACCGGCGGGGCGTGCCGCAGCGCCAGGAACAGCAGGAAATGAAAGCCGAACAACCCGTACACGCCCAGCGCCAAGGTGCGGGCGGGCACACGCCACTGCGACCACCGCCAACCCGACAGCGGCAGCGCCAGTGCGCTGCCGACCAGCAGCGCACAGCCGGTCAGCAAAAACGGCGGCACATGGGCGAGCGAAACCCCCAGCGTGGCCAGCGTGCCCCACAGCCCAATGGCGCCCAGCGCCATCAGGTGCGCACCGGTGGACGGCGAACGCATCAGCAACACAAAAAAATCAAGAAAAAATGCCGTTGGCGCACGGCTGTATTGACTTTGTAGCTATATAAATTAGCTGCTCAACACGTGTTCAGCCTGCTGGTCGGCGTGGTAGCTGCTGCGCACCATGGCGCCCACGGCCGCATGGCTGAAACCCATTTCGTACGCCTTGGCCTCAAACATTTTGAAGGTG
>CAZIRD010000258.1:0-1900 GCA_964541625.1 uncultured Acidibacter sp. | reverse complement strand
GCGGCCCGACGTCACCCTCGAGGTGGTGCTGCGCTACCTGCGCATGCGCGGCGAGTTGCCGCCGCGCACCGACAGCCTGTTCGTCGTCGATCGCGACGACCGCTATCTCGGCACGATCGCGCTTACGCGGATCATCACCGGCGATCCGGAAGCGACGGTGGGCGACAACCTCGACACCGAAGCGCCACGCCTCGAGCCGCAGACCGCAGCGACCGAAGTGGCGCAACTGTTCGAGGACCGCGACCTCGTCTCGGCTGCCGTGGTCGGCGGCGAAGGCCGACTGCTCGGTCGCATCACCGTCGATGACGTCGTCGACGTCATCCGCGAGGAGGCCGAACACTCGGTGTTGTCAATGGCCGGTCTGCAGGACGAGGAAGACCTGTTCGCAGGCATCATTCCCTCCACCCGCCGCCGCCTGCTGTGGCTGGGCATCAACCTCGCCACAGCCTTTCTTGCCGCGGCAGTGGTCAAGACCTTTGAAGGCACGATCGAGAAGGTTGCTGCGCTCGCCGCCCTGATGCCGATCGTCGCCTCGATGGGCGGCATTGCCGGCACGCAGACGGTCACGCTGATCATCCGCGGTCTCGCGCTCGGTCAGGTGCAGTGGTCGAACGCTCGCTGGCTGCTGTTCAAGGAAATCGCCGTCGGCGGACTCAACGGTCTGCTGTGGGCGGTGGTGGTCGGTGCGGTCACCGTGTTCTGGTTCGACACCTGGCAAATCGCCGGCATCATCGCCGCAGCGATGCTGATCAACCTGCTGGCCGCCGCCGCCGTGGGCGTCCTCGTGCCGCTCGCGCTGCGCCGGCTCGACATCGACCCGGCGTTGTCGGCCGGCGTGATTCTCACCACCTTCACCGACTGCATCGGCTTCGCGACGCTACTCGGTCTCGGCGCCATCTTCCTGACCTGAACGCCCGCACAGGGCGCGCGGACAACGCCGGGTTCAGCGCGGCGCTGGACTCGGCGCGGGTGCAGCCGTCGCCGCCGCCTCGCGAGCGACGATGTAGCGCTCCAGCGCGTCGCGGGCGATCAGGCCGCAGCCCTCAACCGCAGAGGCGGCAAGGATGCTCTCCATCGTGGTCAGGGTTTCGACGGCCGGGCAGGTCTCCTTGCCGCGCATGGCACCGAAGCTGCGTCGCGGCGGCGGACGGTTGACGAGTGCCGTGAGCGCGGCCACCGAAGCGGACTGCGCACCGCTGGCGAGCGCCGGCAGGCGCACGCCGCCCGCGGCACCGCGCAGCACCACCACTTCGCCACCCGAGGACACCATCGTCACCACCTGGCCGTCTTCCAGCGGCAGGTTGGTACCGGCGGCGAACTGCGCGCCCTTGGCGATGCTCGCCACGTTCGAACGGGCGACCACGTAATCGGCTGCCACGGCAACCGTACCGGCCGCCAGCCAGAGCGCCGCAGCGGCGCCCGCCAATGATTTGCTGATAGTCATTTTCCGCAAGCCTCCAGACGACTCCGTACACGAAGAACCAGGCGTTTCAACAATTGGTGAAGACGCCACGAGATTATCACTCTCAACGCGACTGTGGCGCACCGACCACGGCCAGCGCCGCCCAGCCTAGCGGATCGTCATCCGCGGCGATCTGCGACAGTTGCGCCGCGCGCAGCGCCTCCGGCAGCGAATCGCCGGCCTGCAGGCGTTCAAAGAGGCCGCGCATGATCGCCACCGTGGCGGTGTCGGGCAGCGGCCAGTGCGAGACCAGCACGGTGCGGGCGCCGGCATAAAAGAATGAGCGGGCGAGTCCGCTCAGCGCATCGCCGCCCGAGGGCAGACCCGTCTCGCCGGGCGCCACCGGCTGCGGATTGCCGGTGTCGCAGGCCGAGAGCACCACCACATCGGCGTCGAGTTGCAGGTCGAGCACCTGCGCGGAATCCAGGATCACTCCAG
>CAZIRD010000257.1:0-1903 GCA_964541625.1 uncultured Acidibacter sp. | reverse complement strand
TCAGCGACATGATCACCATGATGATCAGCGTGCCCTTGGCGACGAAATCGCCTTGTTCCCACAGGGCGCCAAGGCCATACGGGTTGTCGACGACAGCGGTGGCTACAGTGTTTTCCATGTTTTCCTCAGGGAATGAAACGCTCTACTTGATCTCGAACTTCACGCGGAACGAAACGCAGGACTCATCCTGGGGCTGTCCGCCCGACGTGCCTGGCTGATAGCGCCCGGCTCGCGCGAGCTTGACGGCACCCTCATCCAGGCGGTCGAACCCCGACGAGGTCACGACCGACGGATCGCCGATGAGCTTGCCCTTGTTATCCACGCAAACTTTTACCGTCACGGTGCCCTGCTCTTCCGCGCGCTTGGACGCGGCCGGGTAGTAGTCCTCGCTGGAGGGCATGCGACCAATCTTGGCAGGCGTGCGCGCCACGACCACCGGAGCCGGCGGTGCAGGCGGCGGAGCCGGCCTGTCGGTGACGTTGCTGATGGCGGTGGTATTGGACTCGACCGGGATGTCGATGACCACATCCGGGGGCGGCACCTGCACCGGCGGACGCTCCATCTGCGGCGGCGGCGGCGGCGGCGGTTTGTCCTCGGGCTTGATCTCTTCGATGATGTCCGTCACCAGCGGCGGGGCGACGACTTCGACGACTTTGCGGGCCAGCCCCGACACCAGTCCGTATACGAGCAGGAGGTGGAACCCGACGATGAAGGCGAACACCGCCATGCGGCGGGACTGGTTCTGTTGTACGTAGGTCGCCATGTGCTCTCGTGGCAAATTTGCAGTCGAAGCCGCGGAAGGCCCCGGAAACTACCCGGCTTCCCTTTCGCGCGCAACCATCTCTCTGCAGTTGTCCCGCCTCAGCGCGGGCCGTTCCGCAAAGTCCTCACCCTCGATCAAGTTGCAGCGGTGACGACGCGAGGCGTCGCACTGCAGCAATTGCGGAGTGTGTCGGGAAACCTGCGTGTCCGTGTCGCACACCCGATGCGCCCGAACGGGCGTCTCGGTCAATGCTTTCCCTTGCGGGTCCCCCAACGCGTCCAACTGTAACCGTCCAAGATGACGGTTACAACCACGGCCCGATGACGACGACTTAATCCGTGACCGCGCCATCGGATGCACTGCTGACGCTGCGCGCATATTTTGCGAGCACGCCGCGGGTCGCATACGGCTTCGGCGCCTTCCAGGCCTTGCGGCGACGGCGCAACTCGGCCGCGCTGACATCGAGTTCGATGCGCCGCCGCACCGCATCGATCGTGATGCGGTCGCCGTTCTTCAGCAGCGCGATCGGGCCGCCGTTCGCTGCTTCCGGCGAAATATGACCCACCACGAAACCGTGGCTACCGCCGGAAAAACGGCCATCGGTGATCAGCGCAACCTTGTCACCGAGTCCGAGACCCATGATCGCGCCGGTCGGACTCAGCATCTCGCGCATACCGGGTCCCCCGCGCGGGCCCTCGTAACGGATCACCACAACGTCGCCGGCTTTTACCTTGCCAGCGAGAATGGCCTTGGTGGCGTTCTCCTCGCCGTCGAACACCCGGGCGCTGCCGGTGAACGCGAGCCCCTCCTTGCCCGTAATCTTTGCCACCGACCCCTCAGGTGCGAGGCTGCCGCGCAACACGACGAGGTGACTATCCTTTTTGATCGGGTCATCAAAGCTGCGGACGATGGACTGCGACGCCGCGTAGTCACCCACTCCGGCAAGGTTTTCGGCCAGCGTCCGGCCCGTTACCGTCATGCAATCACCGTGCAACAGACCGCGATCGAGCAGGCGCTTCATGAGCGGCTGGATGCCGCCGATCGCGATCAGCTCCGACATGGCGTAGCGGCCGCTGGGACGCAGATCGGCGAGCACCGGTACGCGCTTGCCGATGCGGGTGAAGTCGTCGAGGGCAAGTT
>CAZIRD010000256.1:0-1907 GCA_964541625.1 uncultured Acidibacter sp. | reverse complement strand
GTGGCGGCCACGCCGGTACCGAGGCGGCGCTGGCGGCTGCCCGGATGGGACGACGTACGCTGCTCGTGACCCAGAGTATCGAGACGCTTGGCCAGATGAGCTGCAACCCCGCATTCGGCGGCATCGGCAAGGGCCACCTCGTCAGGGAGATCGACGCCCTCGGTGGCGCCATGGCGCGCGCGGTGGATCGAGCCGGGATCCAGTTCCGCACCCTCAACGCCAGCAAGGGTCCGGCGGTGCGCGCCACCCGCGCACAGGCCGACCGCCTGCTTTACCGGCAGGCGATCCGCAGCCTGGTCGAGAACCAGCCCAATCTCGTGGTGTTCCAGCAGGAGATCGCCGATCTCGTAGTCGAGGGTGGGCGGGTCTGCGGAGTGGTGACCCTGAGCGGCATCCGCTTCGCCGCGGCGGCGGTGGTGCTCACCGTGGGTACCTTCCTCGCCGGCCGTATCCATGTCGGCCTCGAACAGCACGCCGGCGGTCGGGCAGGCGATCCGCCGTCCAACGCGCTCGCTGCCCGGCTGCGCGAGCTGATGCCGCGGGTGGGGCGACTCAAGACCGGTACACCGCCGCGGATCGACGGCCGCAGCATCGACTATGAGCGGCTCGCGCCGCAGTACTCGGACGATCCGCTGCCCGTATTTTCATTTCTGGGGCGGGCCAATGAGCATCCAAAACAGGTTCCTTGTTTCATAACGGCGACAAATGAGCGGACCCACGAGCTGATCCGCGCCGGTTGCGACCGCTCGCCGATGTTCACCGGCAAGATCGAAGGGGTCGGTCCACGCTACTGCCCGTCAGTCGAGGACAAGGTCCACCGCTTCGCCGACAAGGGCTCGCACCAGGTGTTCGTCGAGCCCGAGGGACTGTCGACCCACGAGGTCTATCCGAACGGCATCTCCACCAGCCTGCCCTACGACGTGCAGGTCGAGTTCGTGCGCTCGATCCACGGCTTCGAGCGGGCGCATATCACCCGCCCCGGCTACGCCATCGAGTACGACTTCTTCGACCCGCGTGACCTGCACGCGTCGCTCGAAACCCGCGCCCTCGCCGGGCTGTTCTTCGCCGGCCAGATCAACGGCACGACCGGTTACGAGGAAGCCGGCGCACAGGGCATCGTCGCCGGCATCAACGCGGCGCGACAGGTCAGCGGCGAAGCGCCCTGGGTCCCGTCGCGGGCCGAGGCCTACCTTGGGGTGCTGATCGACGATCTGATTACCCGCGGCGCGCCGGAGCCCTACCGGATGTTCACCAGCCGCGCCGAACATCGGCTGCTGCTGCGCGAGGACAACGCCGACCTGCGGCTCACCGAACAGGGTCATGCGATGGGACTTATCGATGCGGAGCGCTGGAGTTTCTATTGCCGCAAGCGCGACGCCGCCGAGGCCGAGGTGACGCGGCTGTCGGCGACCCGCTGGCGAGGCGTGACGGCCTTCGACTGGCTACGCCGTCCCGACATCGGGCTGGCCGCGCTGCCGGCGGTGGCGGCGGAGGTCGCCGGGCCCGAGGCCGCTGCGGCCTTCGTCGCCGGCGATCCCATGCCTGCACTCGCCGCCCTCGACGATCGGCTGCCGCCGGCGGTGCGCCTGCAGCTGGAAGTGCGCGCGAAGTATTCCGGTTACATCGAGCGCCAGCAGGACGAGATCGAGCGCCAGCGCAAACACGAACAACTGACGCTGCCGCAGGACCTCGACTACGGCAAGGTGGCGGGCCTGTCCAACGAAGTGCGCCAGCGACTCGCGACCGCGCGGCCGGACACGCTGGGGCAGGCCTCACGCCTGCCGGGCATCACGCCGGCGGCCGTGTCGGTGCTGCTGGTGCACCTCAAGCGCCGCTCGGCCTGAGCGTCGGGAAGTCTGGTGCGACAAGTCGGCGCTTGCCGTCGCGCGAGCGGCTGACCCCAGACG
>CAZIRD010000255.1:0-1940 GCA_964541625.1 uncultured Acidibacter sp. | reverse complement strand
GCGCAAACGAGAACATGCACGGCAGACCGAGCTCGGATTCGAGGAAGTGGCGCACGCCACGCGCGTAGGTTTCGCCAGCCACGATGGCGAAAGTCGCAGTGCCGAAGAAATCCTGGGTGACGGATCGCCACAGGTCCCACAACGGCTTGATGGTGGTGTGCTTTTCGCGCTCGATGAACGGCTCGGGGTCGAGCCCCAGCAATTCGCCGAGTTTGCGCAGGAATTTGGTGGTGCTGTGCAGGCCGATCGGCGCCTGCAGGTAGGGGCGCTCGAGCGCCTCGCAGAGCAGGCGGCCGAACTCGCGATACATGCAGATGTTGACGTCCGCGTTGGCAAGCTTCGGCACATCTTCGAGATGGCTGCCAAGCGGGAAAATCAGATTGATCTCGGCGCCGATCCCCTCGACCAGGCGACGGATTTCCGCGAGATCCGAAGGCATGTTGAAGGTGCCGTAGCAGGGTCCGATGATGTTGACCCGCGGCCGCTCGCCTTCCTTGCGCTGGCGCTGCGGCACCTTTTTGGAACCGAACTCCGACCACAGCCAGGCCAGCGCGCGGTTGGCGCACTGCCACTGGTCCTCGTCGATGGTGCGCGGCAGGAAGCGCTTGATGCTCGTACCCTCGGGCGTGACCCCGCCGCCGATCATCTCGGCGATCGACCCGGTCACCACCACCGCAGGCAGATGCGGGTCGAGCACCTTGTGCGCCCGCTTCATCGCACCCTCGGTGCCGTGCTGGCCGAGTTCCTCCTCGGCGAGTCCCGTGACTACGACCGGCAACTCGTGCGGCGGCAGCGCGTCGGTGTAATGCAGTACCGAGGTGACGGGCAGGTTCTCGCAACCGACCGGGCCGTCGATGATCACCTGCAGGCCCTTGACGGCGGTGAACACGTACACCGCCCCCCAGTAGCCGCCGGCACGATCATGGTCGAGCACCAGCATCAGACCATCTCCTCCGCCTTGCGCGCCTTGGCCTGTTTCTCGATCTTTCGCCGCCAGGCATCGCGGAAACCGGGATGCGTCGCCGGCGTGTCGGTCCAGATGCCGGCGGTATCGCCGCTGCCCGCCTCGCCAAAGAACTCTTTCATCTCGTCGAACCGCGACTTGCCGGCGATTGCGGTGTTGATCAACTGCGCCAGCGCACCCGCTCCGGCAGGACCCATCAGCGGTCGCGACGAAATGAGGTTCGTGAAGTACAGCGCGGGGGTGGAAGCCTCCTTCGCCTTCTGCACCACCGGGGTCGTGCCGATCGCCAGATCGGGCGCGAATTCGGCAAAAGCCGCGAGGTCCTGCTCGAGCGAGGCGCGGAACTGCACGCGTACACCACGCGCCTCGAGCCACTCGCGGTCATGGTCGGAGAACCGCGTGCGCGGGCAGGCCGTGCCGACGTAGCGCAGATCCGCGCCGCTCTCGACGAGCAGACGGCCGACGAGCAGTTCGGACCCCTCGTAGCCGGACAGCGTGATGCGGCCGCGGATCGGCGATGCGTCGAGCGCACCGCGGATCGCCGGCAGAATGCGGTTCTTGGCGGCATCAATGCGCTCGCGCGGCACATTGCAGGCCTCGCCAATCGCCTCGAGCCACGCGGCCGTACCGTCATAGCCCACGGGAGCGGAACCGACGATCGGTCGACCGGCGGTCTCGAACTCGCGGCAGGAACTCGTATAGAAAGGATGGATGGCCGCCACCACCGCGCAGTCGAGCGCGGCGTAGAGCTCGCGCCACTCGCGGGTGGGCACCACCTGCCCGGCCGCGAGACCCATCGGCTCGAGCATCATGCCGATGCCGACCGGATCCGCCGGGAAGACCTCGCCGAGCAACGTCACCGTCGGCTTGCCGGAACGCGGCGCGCGCGGCGCCTGCACCGGGCCTGCCTCGGCCTCGTTGCGCGCGTAGCGCAGCATGGCGCCGGCGAGCACGTCCTTGGCCTCCGCGTGCGTCG
>CAZIRD010000254.1:0-1941 GCA_964541625.1 uncultured Acidibacter sp. | reverse complement strand
GCGGCCGCGTGCATCTCGGCCGCTCGCGCAACGACCAGGTGCTGGCGGCGCTGCGGCTCTACCTGCGCGATGCCACCGACGAACTCGCACGCGGCGCCGAGACCGTAGCCGCGGCACTCGATCGGCTCGTCGATCGCCAGGGCGATCTCGAACTGCCGGGCTACACCCACATGCAGCAGGCGATGCCGAGTTCGGTAGCGCTCTGGGCCGGCGGCTTCGCTGCCGAGCTGCGCGATGATGCCGCAGCGCTGCGCGCGGTCCATCGGCGGCTCGCCAAAAGTCCGCTCGGTTCCGCAGCGGGATACGGCACGCCGGGACTGCCGCTCGATCGCGAGTCAACCCGCGCCGCACTCGACTTCGAAGTCGTGCACGAACCAGTCACCGCGGTGCAGCTCTCGCGCGGCAAGGCCGAGTCGCAACTGCTGTTCGAGATCACCCTGCTGATGCAGGACCTCGGGCGCTTCGCCGCCGACGTCTGTCTGTTTTATACGCAGGAATTCGCTTTCCTCGAACTGCCGGATGAATTCACCACCGGCTCGTCGATCATGCCGCAGAAGCGCAACCCCGACGTCTTCGAGTTGCTGCGCGGGCGCACCGCGACCGCGCACGGCTGCCTGCTCGAGGCGCTCGGCATCTTCGCGAAGCTGCCCTCGGGCTACCAGCGCGACCTGCAGCTGCTCAAATCGCCGCTGTTCCGCGGCATCGATCTGGCGCTCGCGAGCACTGCGATCCTCGTGCCGGCGATCGATGCCATGGGCTTCCGGCCGCAGAACATCGTGCTTGATCCGGCGATCCACGCCGCCGAGCGCGCCAATCAGCTCGTGGTCAACGAGGGCATCCCGTTCCGCGAGGCGTATCGGCGCATCGGCGCCGAACTGGCGGCCGGAGCCGCCGCATCGCCCGCCGGCAAGGCGGCGTTGCCTGCCGGGAGCGCGGCGCCAGGCCCTGACCATGCCGCCGGCGATCGTCAAGGCGGGAGCACATGAACTTCCAAAAAATTCCATGGCGCGCAGATGCTTCGGTCGAGGCGATGAACCTGCGGTCGCGCAACACCATGGTCGACTCGCTCGGCATCGTCTTCACCGCGATGGGCGAAGACTTCGTGCGGGCCACCATGCCGGTGGGGCCGCAGACCTGCCAGCCCATGCGCCTGCTGCACGGCGGCGCCTCTGTCGCCCTCGCCGAAACACTGGCGAGCGTCGCCGCGAACTGCTGTCTCGACGACCAGCACGCCGCGGTGGGCCAGGAGATCAACGCCAACCACCTGCGCCCGGCACTCGAAGGCGAACTCGTCACCGGCACGACGCGGCTGCTGCACGCCGGCGCACGCAGCCAGGTCTGGTCGATCGACATCACCAATGCGCGCGGGCAGTCGGTGTGCGTGTCGCGTATCACGCTGGCGGTCATCAACCGACGCTGACGCCGAGACACCCGCCGGCCGAAGCACCTGCAGGCCGACTCACCTGCAAGGCAAAGCACCCAAGAGCCTCGCGGCTGCGGAACATCCTCCCGGAGCGGCTGTCAAAGAAAGCATGAACGACTTCCAACGCACTCCCGATCCTTCACTGGTCACCTGGACACACGTCATCTACGCGCTGCATGCGCTGTCGGTGCTGATCGGCGTCACGAGCGCCGCCAGCATCGTCGGCAGCTTCGTGTTCGGCGTACCGTCGATCATCGCGGTGATCATGAACTACGCTCGCCGCAGTGACGTCGCGGGCACCTGGCTTGAGTCGCATTTCGCCTGGCAGATCCGCACCTTCTGGACGGCGCTGCTGGCGAGCATCCTGGTGCTCGTCCTATCCGCGCCGCTCATGCTGGTGATCATCGGCTTCGCCACCGCGATCGCCGGCTTCTTCCTGATCGGCATCTGGGTGATCTACCGCGTGGTACGCGGCTGGCTCGCGCTGCGCGATGTGCGTACCCTGCCCACATGAGCCG
>CAZIRD010000253.1:0-1941 GCA_964541625.1 uncultured Acidibacter sp. | reverse complement strand
TGGGTGAGTTCATCGAGGCAACCTCTCTCGTGAATCAAATCCAGTAACTGGTCGATGTCATGACGCGCGCCGTGGCGTGCATCGCAGATTTCACGGGAGGTGGAAGATCGACGCCGCCGGCGTCTCGCGCCGCGGCACCGTGTGCGACTTCATCGGCACGCATCTGTTCGAGCACGGCGCGGCTGCGCTCGTCGCCAGTCGGCAGCTTGTCGAGATGCGAGTCGATGTGGCCTTCCACCTGTTTCTCGGTTTCGCTGACGAAACCGAGGCTGACCGAATCGCCGACGACCGCCGCAGCGGCTCCGATGGCGAACGATCCGGCATACCAGAGCGGGCCGAGCACACTCGGTCGCGAACCGAGTTCGCGCAGGCGCTGGTCGCACCAGGCCAAGTGGTCGGCTTCTTCGCGAGCGGCCCGCAGCAGCATGTCGCGGACCTCGGGTCGCCGCGCGAAGACCGCCTGCCCGTGATAGAGGGCTTGGGCGGCAACTTCGCCGGCGTGGTTGACGCGCATGAGGCTGGCGGCTTCGCGACGCTCCGCCTCGCTGAGCGCCGAATCGTCGGCGACCGCCGCGCCGGCTGGCCTGGGGATGGGCCGAGCCGCCGTCGGAGTCGCAAACACGGACCGCAGGGCGCGGTCGACGCTGACGAGGAGGTGGTCGAGGGGGGTATCAGTACTCATGGCACATATTATTACGGCCTCCGGGGCCCCAACTTGAGGCTCTTTCGACCCCGAGCGGGCGAATCTTGTGACGTGGGTCCGGGGCGGGTTCCTGGGCATGACCGGGGTATCGGCCCCGGGGCGTCCGCCTTTAGGCCCGGACCGGTGGTGGGAGGGGGGGTTTTGCAAAGCCGGGTCGGCTTAAGTACACTCTCGCGCCCTTTTAGGGACTGGCGGGACCCCCTCCATGGGAGGCCAGGTTAGCCGCAGCCGGAGACCTCAGATGAGCACTGTTTTTGCAAAGCCCGCAACTGTTCGCGGCGACTGGTATCTCGTTGACGCCAAGGGCAAAACCCTCGGCCGTCTCGCCTCGGAAATTGCTTTGCGCCTGAAGGGCAAGCATAAGGCCGACTACAGCCCGCACGTCGACATGGGCGATCACATCGTCGTCGTCAACGCCGAGCAGGTGCGTGTCACCGGCGCGAAGATGACCGACAAGATCTACTACCACCACACCGGCGCCATCGGCGGCATCAAGTCGATCGCCCTCGAGAAACTCCTCAAGGAGCATCCGGAGCGCGTGCTGCAGATCGCCGTCAAAGGCATGCTGCCGAAGACGATCCTCGGTCGCAGCATGTTCCGCAAGTTGCATGTTTTCGCGGGCGACAAGCACCCGCACTCGGCGCAGCAGCCGAAGCCTCTCAACATTTAATTCGATCTCGCAGGACCTTCAAAGATGCCTTCCACCAATTACGGCACCGGCCGGCGCAAGACCTCCACCGCCCGAGTGTTCCTGAAGCCGGGCTCCGGCAAGATCACCATCAACGATCGCTCGATCGAGAATTTCTTCGGTCGCGAGACCGGTCGCATGATCGTCCGTCAGCCGCTCGAACTCACCGGTCTCATCGGCCGTTTCGACGTGGACGTCACGGTCGCCGGCGGTGGCATCACCGGACAGGCTGGTGCGATCCGTCACGGCATCACCCGCGCGCTGATCGAGTACGACGAAACCCTCCGCAGCCCGCTGCGTTCCGCCGGGTTCGTCACCCGCGACGCCCGCGAAGTCGAGCGTAAGAAGGTCGGCCGCCGCAAGGCTCGTCGCGGTCCGCAGTACTCCAAGCGCTGATATATTGGTCAATACGGACTGCCGTCGCGGCCACCGGTTTTTGGGGGATCGTCTAGCGGTAGGACAACGGACTCTGACTCCGTTTACCTAGGTTCGAATCCTAGTCCCCCAGCCAAAACAAAAAGGCCCGCAGCGATGCGGGCCTTCTTGTTTT
>CAZIRD010000252.1:0-1948 GCA_964541625.1 uncultured Acidibacter sp. | reverse complement strand
GCCTTCGAACTCGCCGGCGCCCCGTTTTTCGATCCGCGCAATCCCGCGTCCCTCTTCACTACGCGTGCGTTGTTCGCACCGGAGCCTTACCTGTCGGCCTTGCGCGCCGATCCGCGGTTTCTGCCCCTGATGGAGAAGCTCGGTTTGATGGACTACTGGCGGACGACAAAGTCGCGGCCGGACATTTGCGCCACCGAGCCCGCACCGTTCTGCGAGGCGCTGCGGTAACCGAAGCGTTTTCCGTCTGAAAGCCGCCTTGTATTGCAGCGCTCGGTGATGCGCCGCGCGTTCTTGATCACCTCTTCGCTTTGCGCAACGCGGTTCGAGGCAAAGAACCTGTGTCGACCGACGCCAGCCCTGCTGGAGTGGATTCGACGCTTCGGTTGGATATTCCGTACCGGGGTCCGAACTTTTGCCGACTCTCGCCGTCGAACGCAGCACAATAATGTTGCGGAGGTGGCGGTGAAACTCATTTTGTGGGGTGCGGTCGCTTTGATAGCGCTGCTCTGGACAGGCGCCGTGGCGGTTTGCGTCGAACTGCTGCAATGGTCAGCCTCTGCGCTCGCCTCCGGCGAGGCCAAAGCGCTGGCCGATACTGCGGCGCAGTTGCCGATACCCGCATGGCTCGCACCGTTCGTCGATCTTGCCGGCTGGCGCGAGACCGTGACCGTCATGGCCGGCTGGCTGCAGTCCGTGTCCGCCGCCCTGCCTTCGCTGGGCGACTCGCTGGGCTGGCTGGTACCGCTGGCATGGGCGGTCTGGGGCGTGGGTCTGATTGCGCTGCTGGTGCTGGCGGCGCTGGCATCCCGATTCGTTCGGATTTAGGGGGTCGAACAGATGGATCTGTTGAACGTGCTCTGGCTCGGTATGCCGGCCTGGATCTGGCTGACATTCATCGTCGTCGTGATTGCGCTGCTCGTGTTCGACCTCGGCGTGATGCACCGGGATTCCCGCGAGATTGGCGTACGCGAGAGCCTCAACATGTCCGCGCTCTACATTGGACTCGGACTTGCGTGGGCCGCCGCCGTCTACTGGATCTATCATTCGGGGGCGGGGCTGCAGTCCATCGACCCGCAGATATCGGGCGCGGTGACCGCCGGCGAGCGCGCCTGGACCGCCGTGCAGCTCTACGTGACCGGTTATCTGGTCGAGAAGACGCTGGCACTCGATAACGTCTTCATCATCTCCATGATCTTCACCTACTTCGCGGTGCCCCGCGAGTATCAACACCGCGTTCTTTTCTGGGGCATCCTTGGCGTGATCGTGCTGCGCGCGATCATGATCGGGCTCGGCGCCGCGCTCGTCATGCAGTTCTCCTGGATCATGTATGTCTTCGCCTTCTTCCTGATCGCGACCGGCATCAAGATGATCGTGATGATGGACGAGAAGCCGGATATCTCGGCCAACCCCGTGCTGAAGTTCATGCGCAAGCACTTGCGCGTCAGCGAAACGCTGCATGGTGAGCGGTTCTGGGTACGGCTGCCCGATCCGAAGACCGGGCAGACTGTGTTCTGGGCGACGCCGCTCTTTCTTTGCCTGGTGCTCGTCGAGGTGGCGGACCTCGTGTTCGCGATCGATTCGGTGCCGGCTATTTTCGCCATCACGCCCGACGCATTCATCGTTTACACGAGCAACATCTTCGCGATTCTCGGGCTGCGGGCGCTGTACTTCGCTCTGGCGGCAATGGTGCACCGCTTCCACTATCTCAAGTACGCCCTGTCGCTGGTGCTCATCGTGATCGGCATCAAGATCGTGGTCGGCGACTGGCTCTTCGGCGGCAAGGTGCCTGCAGCGCTCAGCCTTGGGATCACCACCGGGATCCTCGCCGGAGGCATCCTCTACTCGCTGTGGAAAACACGGACGCAGACAGCCTGATCAGCGTGCCGCGGCAAGCTGGTCGGCGAGCGCCCGCGCAATGAGCGTGTAGGCGCCGGGCGAGGGGTGGAAG
>CAZIRD010000251.1:0-1950 GCA_964541625.1 uncultured Acidibacter sp. | reverse complement strand
TGTCCCGGGGTGATCGACACGCCGATGGTCGAGGGTGTCGCCGCGCGTCCGGAGATCCGCAAGATCATGGAAAACATGACGCCGCTCGGCCGTTTCGGCCAGCCGGAGGAGATCGCCGCCGGCGTGCTCTGGCTGTGTTCAGATGCGGCGAGTTTCGTCACCGGACATCCGTTGGTCATCGACGGTGGTGCCACCGCCGATTGAGCCGCCCGTCGCGCTTCGGTGCTGCCAGCCTCCGCGGTGCCGCCCGGACGCGCAGCGCAGAGCGCGCTCAGAAGCCGCGCAGGTCCGCGAGCTCGTCGGGCCCGATGCGGTGCCGCTCAAATCCGTTGACCGGATTCGCCAGGTTCGGGTGGCCTACTGCCATGCCGCAGTAGACCATCTCGTCGTCGGACAACCTCAGCAACGCGGCAAGTTCCGGACGGAACGAGGCCCAGGCCTCCTGCATGCATGAGCCGAGGCCGCGTTCCTCGAGCAGCAGCGCCACGGTCTGGATCAGCATGCCGAGGTGCGCCCACTGGCCGTGACCGACGCGCCGATCGATGACGAAAAACAGCCCGACGGGCGCGCCAAAAAATTCCATATTGCGGGCAACGTGCCGTAACCGTGCCGGCTTGTCTTCGCGCGGGATACCGAGCGCGCGGTACATGTCCTCGGCGAGCGTGTAGCGTCGGGTGCGCAGCGGCTCCCAGAGATTTGCCGGGTAGATGGGATACGGGTTGTCGATCTCGCGCTGGGGGTCGGGTCTGGTCTCGCGTGCCATGCGCACCACCGCGTCCCGCTCGGCGCCCGCCACGGCAATGATGCGCCAGGCCTGGATATTGCCGCCGGACGGCGCCCAGCGGGCGGCGTCGAAGACTTCCCGCAGCACACGGGCAGGCACGGGATCGGGCAGGAAATCGCGGATGGAGCGACGCTGGCGGACGGCTTCGGTGACGTTCATGTTCGGCTCTGGCGGTTTGGGTATCAGCGAGATGGGATGCAAGCAGTGTATCGGTTTGCGGCTGACCGGCACTCATGGGTAGTCGCTCTCTGCAACATTCTGCTAGCCTCCGATAATCACGTTTCAACTATCGCCACGGAGCGTTGCATGTCGATTTCAATCCAGTCTTGGTCTACGCCTCTGGCCCGCGCATTCCTGGTCGTGGCCGCCGCGTTGCTGGCCGTGACGATCAACTTGTCAGCGGCCCGTGCACAGGGCACGGATGCCGCACTCGCCGCCGTGCTCGCCGGCGACTGGCGCAGCACCGAGGATAAATCCCGCGACGCCGCGCGGCGGCCCGCCGAAGTGCTGGCGTTCTGGGGCCTGAAGCCCGGCGCGGCCATCCTCGAAGTACAGCCGGGGGGCGGCTGGTGGACGCAGATCCTCGCGCCCTATGCAGCGCGTACCGGTGGCAGCTACTCGGCCACCGCCGCTGATCTCGGCAACCCGCAGATCACCGCCGCACAGCGCGAGTCACGCGATGCCTTCGCCGCACGCTACGCTGACGGCAAGATCTATGGGAAGGTGGCGCTGGTGAACTGGGGGCCGGTCGCGGCGCCTCTCACCGAGAACGCCTACGATTTCATTCTCGTGTCCCGCTCGCTGCACGGCTGGATGCGGCAGGACGGCATGCTCGATCGCTACCTCGGGCAGCTGGCGCGGGGCTTGAAGCCGGGCGGTTCGTTGGCCATCGAGCAGCACCGCGGCAACCCCGGCGCGCAGGATCCGAAGGCTGCGAGCGGTTACGTCACCGAGGCCTATGTGATCGAGGCAGCTGCCCGCCACGGGCTCAAGCTGGTCGCCAAGTCCGAGATCAACGCCAACCCGAAGGACACCAAAGATCACCCCTTCGGCGTCTGGACCTTGCCGCCGACGCGCATCACGGTGCCCTATGGCTCGGGCAAGCCCGCCGATCCGACCTTCGATCGCAGCAAATACGACGCCATCGGCGAGTCGGACCGGATGAC
>CAZIRD010000250.1:0-1958 GCA_964541625.1 uncultured Acidibacter sp. | reverse complement strand
GTGCCACCGAAGATGTTCAGGGTGTTGATCGGGCCGTAGGTGGCGCCGAGCTTGTAGTAACCGTCGGACTTCGAGAGCGAACCGACGAGACGCAGGGCGAACACGTCTTGCTGCAGCGGCAAGTCGACGGCCGCCTGCAGACGCTTGGAACCGAAGCTGCCGTAGCCGAGACGGATGTCCGCACCGAACTCCGACATGTTGGGACGCTTCGTACGGATGTTGACCGCACCGCCCGTCGTGTTCTTACCGAAGAGCGTACCCTGCGGACCTCGCAGCACTTCCGCGCCGGCGATGTCGAAGGTGTCGAGCAACTGGGTCTGCACGCTCGGCATCACGAAGTCGTCGACCTGCACGCCGACCGGCGAGTCCTGATAGACGATGATGTCGGTGAGACCGACGCCGCGCATCGCGAACGAGGCCGCATTGAAGGCCGTGATGCGAGCCGCCGAGAACCCCGGTACCGACGAGGCGAGACCCGAGATGTCCTTCGCGACCAGACGATCGATGTCGGCCGAGGTCACGGCGGACACCGAAATCGGAGTGGTCTGAAGATTGGTTTCCGTGGCGCCGCGCTGGGCGGTGACGGTGATTTCTTCGAGGCGGGATTCATCGCCCGTCTGCTGTGCCTGGGCAGCTGCCATGGTCATCGCCATCGCGCTCGCGGCCAATACCGACCGCACTGCCACAGTCACGGTTCGTCCCTGTGATTTGAGCATCCTGGTTTCCCTCAGGTGGTTATGTGGAGATTGTTCCTAGCGACCTGCCCCAAAATGCGGCAGACGCACCCAACAAGGCTTGCAGTGTGGTACCGGGTTGGAAAAAAATCAAACTGTCCTGTTTTTTTAAAGACCAACCTTGTTGCATGACAGCAACAGGTACATTTGGGTGCCATCGTTCTAGACTGTGTCCAGTTGATTCAGGAGGCCCGTCGCCATGAGTTACGACTATCAGGTCAATCCCGCTGCACCGCCCGACTCACTCGAAGCGAGGCAGGCTCCCATCGACAACGGGCTCGAAATTCCCGATCCGTCGCGCTACTTCTCCGAGGAGTTCATGCGCAAGGAATGGACCCATCTATGGCCGCGTGCCTGGCTGCTCGCCGGCGTCACGGCGGATGTTCGCGAGCCTGGCGACTACTTCACCTTCGACGTCGGTCACGAGTCGATCATCGTGGCGAGGCAGGACGATGGAGGTCTCAAGGCCTTCTACAACGTGTGTCCCCACCGAGCGAACCGCATCGCGCTCAACGATTTCGGCAGCGTCAACGAGTTCACCTGCGCGTTCCACGGCTGGAAGTTCCGCTGCAACGGCCAGCTGAAGGCGATCACGGATGAACAAACGTTCGCACCCAAACTCGTAGCGCACCGACCGGGCATGAGCGAAGTGCGCTGCGAAGCTCACGCCGGACTCGTTTTCGTCAACCTCGATGGCAAGGCGCCGCCGCTCGCCGACTGGATCGGTCTGCCGAAGGGTTACCTCGAAAACTATCGCATCGACGAGATGAACCCAGTGCGTCACGTGCGCACACTCTGGAACGCCAACTGGAAGGTGGGCGTCGACTCGTTCTACGAGACCTACCACCTGCCCCACATCCATCCGCAGACGCAGACGGTGATGGGCGACTACAGCCAGTACGATCTTTATCCGAACGGCTTCAGCCGCATGATCGTGCCGCTCTGTCAAAAGTCGCATCGGATCGCCGATCAGGACACCGTCGATGCAGGTCTGCGGTTCATGATGCAGGACGCCGGCATGGATCCCGACTCGTACAAGGGCGATGCGCGCGGCGTACGGGCTGCGGTCCAACGCTCGAAGCGTGAGCGCGCGCGTCGGCTCGGCCTCACCCACTACGACAACTTCACGGACGGCCAGCTCACCGACAGCTGGGCGACGGGGCTGTTTCCGAACGTGCAGATCGGCTGCCATCCGGAAGGCGTATTCATCATGCGCTTCTTGCC
>CAZIRD010000249.1:0-1969 GCA_964541625.1 uncultured Acidibacter sp. | reverse complement strand
TCGCGCACGAACACGAGATCGACGCCATCGAGATATTCGGGTTTGATCGGCGAGGCGTCGCGCAGCGCCGGTTGTACGGCGATCGGCCGCAGGTTGGCATAGACACCGAGCTCGGCGCGCAGGCGCAGCAACGCCGGCTCTGGCCGGACCGGCGCGTCGGGCCCCCACTTGGGACCGCCGATCGCGCCAAGGAGCACGCCGTCCGCAGCAAGGCAACCACGCAGGGTGTGCTCCGGCAGACCGTCGCCGAAGGCGTCAATCGCCACGCCGCCGAAGGGCAGGGCTTCAAGCTGCAATTCGTGGTGGTAACGCGCCGCCACCGCCTCCAGGACGCGGACCGCTTCGGCCACGACCTCGGGACCGATGCCGTCGCCGCCCAGCACTGCAATACGGATCTTCATGCGACCCGTCGCGCCTCATAGGCTTTGATTTCGGCGTCCCGCGACAGCAGGAAGCCGAGTTCATCGACGCCGTTCATCAGGCAGTAGCGCGCGAACGGATCGATGGGAAAGCGCACCGCAGCACGCCCGGGCAGCTGCAGGGTCGCACTGTCGAGGTCGATCTGCACTTCGGCACCGGGATTGGCGAGCAGCCAGGCGTGGGTGTCTTCGTCCACGACCACGGGCAACAGACCGTTCTTGAGCGAATTATTGCGGAAAATATCGGCGATTTCCGTGCTGACCACTGCCTGAAAGCCGTAGTCCACCAGCGCCCAGGGTGCATGCTCACGCGACGAGCCGCAGCCGATGTTGCGACCCGCCACGAGTACGCGGCAACCCGCCGCCTCAGGCTTGTTGAGAATGAAGTCGGCCTTCGGCTTGCCGTCAGCGTCGTAGCGCCAGTCAGCGAACAGGGCCTCGCCGAGGCCTTCCTTGGACGTGGTCGTCAGGAAGCGTGCCGGAACCAATTGGTCGGTATCGATATTGGTCGAGGGCATCACGACGGTGCGTGAGCGGATGGTGGTGATCGGTTTCATGCGCTGAGGAACTCCCGCGGATCGGTGACGCGGCCGCGAATGGCGGACGCCGCGGCGGTTTCGGGGCTGGCGAGCAGGGTCCGGGCACCGACGCCCTGACGACCCTCGAAGTTGCGGTTGCTGGTGCTGACCGAGTACTCGCCCTTGCCGACGGTGTCGCCGTTCATGCCGAGGCACATCGAGCAGCCGGATTCCCGCCACTCGGCCCCGGCTGCGCGGAACACCTCGTGCAATCCCTCGGCTTCGGCGAGCCGCTTCACCTCCTGCGAACCCGGCACGACCAGCATGTGTACGCCGTTTGCGACCTTGTGGCCGCGCAGCACGGCGGCGGCGGCGCGCAGATCGGAGAGTCGCCCATTGGTGCAACTGCCGACGAACACCACGTTTACCGGCGCGTTACCGATCGGTTCGCCGGGATTCAGGCCCATATAGCGCATCGCCGCGTCGAACACCGGATCGCCGCGGCGATCGGGCACATTGCCCGAGACCGGCGCAACCATGCCCGGGTTGGTGCCGTAGGTCACCATGGGCTCGAGCGCGGTGGCATCGATATGCACGCTCTTGTCGAACACCGCGCCCGCGTCGGTCGGCAGGCTGCGCCAGCGGGCGACCGCAGCTTCCCAGGCTGCGCCCTGCGGCGAACGCGAGCGACCCGCGAGGTAGGCGTAGGTGGTCTCGTCCGGCGCGATCATGCCGGCCCGCGCGCCCGCTTCGATCGACATGTTGCAGACGGTCATCCGCTGCTCCATGGACATGGCGCGGATCGCCTCACCGCGATACTCGAATACGTGGCCCGTGCCTCCGGAGACACCGACCTTGCCGATGATCGCGAGGATCAGATCCTTCGGCGTGACGCCGGGCGCGAGTCGGCCATCGACCTCGACGGCGAAGGTACGCGGCTTCTTCTGCAGCAGACACTGCGTTGCAAACACGTGCCCGACCTCGGTGGTGCCGATGCCGAAGGCGAGGGCACCGAACGCACCGTGGGTCGAG
>CAZIRD010000248.1:0-1969 GCA_964541625.1 uncultured Acidibacter sp. | reverse complement strand
GCAGCCGGAAGGGGTTGTCGCCGTAGCGCCCGTCGGTGGGCCGGCGCGAGGGCTGTACGTAGGCGGCGCTCCACGGCTCGGGCCCGACCGCGCGCAGGAAGGTCGCGGTGTGGAAGGTGCCCGCGCCGACTTCCATGTCGTAGGGCTGCAGCACGACACAGCCCTGGTCGGACCAGTACTGCTGCAGCGCGAAGATCAGTTGCTGAAACGTGCGGGCCATGGTTTGCGGCTCCCGCCGCTATCCTCCGAAAAGGGCAGCAAGTATAACGGCAGCCATGACGGCTTCGCGGCCGTGGGGGGACGAGATGACAACCAAGGTCGGCATCTGGGAGCTGGCACCCGGCATTTCCCGCGCCAATTTCCACGCCCTGCTCGGCACGGCTTTCTTCTCGATCGGCCTGCTGACGCTGGTCGGCAATCTGCGACCGTATCTCTTCAACTCGATGCTCGGCATTCCCGACGACATCCAGGGTCGCGTCAGCGGCACTATGGACGTGGTCAGCGAGATCCCGGCGCTGCTGCTGTCGGGTTTGGTGGGCGCGGCCTCGGATCGGCTCGGCCGGCGCGTGCTCTACGGCATGGGCTTCGCGATCCTTGCCGTCGGCTATCTGCTGTTCCCGTTCGCGCAATTCAACTGGACGCTGTACGCGATGATCCTCATCACCGCCTGCGGCGCGTCGCTGATTGCCGCGATGCTCTCGGCGGTGATCGCCGATTACCCGCAGGAAAGTTCGCGCGGCAAGCTGGTCGGCATCTGCTTTTTCCTCAATGGACTCGGCGTCGCGACGCTGGTGGGGCTCGCCGCGCAGTTGCCGAAGTTTTATCTCGCACAGGGCCTGGATCCGATCGCCGCCGGCCGCGCCGCCTACTGGACCGTCGCCGCGCTCTGCCTCGTGCCGATGGTGATCGTGCTGCGCGGTCTGCCGCGGGTCGCGCCCGGCCAGCTCGCCGACCGCGAGCCCCTGCTCGCCACGCTGCGTGTCGGCGTTGCGGCGGCGCGCGATCGCCGTGTGCGCCTCGCCTATTTTTCGGCTGCCGTGTCGCGCGCTTCGCTGTCGATCATCAGCGCATTCTTTTTTCTCTGGATGGTGCAGGCCGGCAAGGCCCAGGGCATGACCCCCGCCGAGGCGCTGTCGCGCGGTGGCGGCATCTTCGTCGCCATCCAGATCACGGCGACGCTGTGGGCGGTGACCGTGATCAGTTTCATCGATCGCGTCGACCGCGTGCTCTTCATGGTGGTCGCCTCCGCACTCGCCTGCGGCAGTTACCTGTGGTTCGGACTCGTCGACGATCCCTTCCAGCCGATCATGTATTTCGCCGCCGTGTTCCTCGGTGTCGGCGAGATGAGCGGCATCCTCGCCTCGCAGGCGCTGATTGGGCAGGTCGCGCCCGAGCGCGGTCGCGGCGCGGTGATCGGCGTGTTCACGCTCTGCGGTTCGCTGGGCATCTTCTTCGCGGCCATCGTCGGCGGCACGCTGTTCGACGCCTGGCGGCCTTCGGCGCCCTATGTCGTCATGGGCGCGGTCAGCGGCCTGCTTTGCCTGCTCGCGCTGCACACCTGGTCGCAGGATCGCCGAAGCACCATATCGGTGCAATAAGAACGCTTTTCGCACCATCGAGGTGCGGTTCAGCGGCGGATTCCGCTGGCACCAGCGGATAACCGATTGATTTCCCGATATTTCGGTGCGTCGGCACGCCAGATGCATCATAATCGCGCGTCTTTTCCACCATCAGACCCTTCGAACGGAGCGAACATGACCACCGCCAGTGACGTCATCAAGATGATCAAGGACAAGGAAGTGAAGTGGGCCGACCTGCGGTTCACCGACACCCGTGGCAAGGAGCAGCACGTCACGATTCCCGCCAAGGTGGTGGACGAAAGCCTGTTCCGTGACGGCAAGATGTTCGACGGCTCCTCGATCGCCGGCTGGAAGGGCATCAACGAGTCCGACATGATCCTCATGCCGGA
>CAZIRD010000247.1:0-2112 GCA_964541625.1 uncultured Acidibacter sp. | reverse complement strand
GCGCTGCGCGCGGCACTCGGGCCGCTGCCGGTGATCGCCGAGGATCTCGGCACCATCACGCCGGATGTCACTGCGCTGCGGCGCAGCCTGGGATTTCCGGGCATGACGGTCCTGCAGTTCGCCTGGGACGGCGACAGCGCCAACCCCTATCTGCCGCACAACCATGCACGCGACAGCGTCGTCTATACCGGCACGCACGACAACGACACCAGCCACGGCTGGTGGCGCGGTCTCGATGCCCGCGCACGGCGCCAGTTCTGCGATTACTTTGAGCTGCAACCGATACCCGCGCCCGGGCAGGCGGACGGGGACGCCGACCTCGACGAGGACACGGCGGCGCGTGCCCTGATGCGAGCGGCCTGCGCCAGCGTCGCCGACACTGCCGTACTGCCGATGCAGGATATCCTTGGTCCGCGGGTCGGCCGGCGCATGAACACGCCGGGCATGGCCAGCGGCTGCTGGGAGTGGCGGTTCGACTGGACCGATGTCGGTCCCGAGCCGGCAGCGCAGTTGGCCGAGTGGTGCCGGCGGTACGGTCGCGGGCCGGTAGCCGACGCGGCGCGCTGAGCGGCGGATCCATGGCACGACGGGAGCGTTGATGGACGTCAACATGTTGTCTCTGCTGGATCACGTCTGGTTCGGCAACACCGTGGCGCAGTGGCTGCTCGCCACGGCGGCCTTCCTGACCTGCTTCTTCGTGCTGCCCTCGCTGCGCATGTTCGTGATGGCGCGTGCACGACGGCTCACGGGACTCGACACGCCGCCGTGGATCGACCTCGTGCTGCTGCTCATCCGGCGCACGCGCCGGCTGTTCCTGTTCGTGGTCGCGCTCTACGTCGCCGAGCGCTTCCTGTCGTTGCCCGTGAAGGTCGAGGACGTCTCCACCGCCCTCATCGTACTCACCTTCTGGATCCAGGCGGCGCTCTGGGGCGTGGCCGCCGCCGAGTTCGCCCTCAAGCAGCGTCAGGAGCGCATGGCCGCCGCCGGCGAGCTGCGCCAGTCCGGCTCGATGAGCGTGCTGCTGTTCGTCGCCCGCGTCGCCATCTTCGCGCTCGCGGTGCTGCTCGCGCTCGATAACCTCGGCGTCAACATCACCGCACTGGTGGCCGGTCTCGGCATCGGCGGCATCGCCATTGCGCTCGCGGTGCAGACCGTACTCGGTGATCTGCTCGCTTCGCTGTCGATCACGCTCGACAAGCCGTTCCGCGTCGGTGACCTGCTGCGCGTCGAGGACATCGAGGGGACGGTCGAATTCATTGGCGTGCGCAGCACGCGGCTGCGCAGCGTCACCGGCGAACAGGTGATCATCGCCAACGCCGACCTGCTCAAGAGCCGGCTGCGCAATCTCGGCCGCATGCCGGAGCGGCGCGTGCTTTTCCAGCTGGGCGTGGCCTATGAGACCTCGCCGGAGAAACTGGCCGGCGTGGCGGCGATCGTGCGCAGCGCGATCGAGTCGGTCGAGGGCACGCGCTTCGAGTACTGTGCGCTGCGCCAGTTCGGCGAGCATGCACTCGGTTTCGAGGTGGTCTATTTCGTTCCCGACTGGGATACCGCGCGGCTGCGCTTCGTGCAGATCAATGATGCGGTGAACCGCGCGATCCACGCGGCCTTCGCCGCCGCGGGCATCACGTTCGCCTATCCGACGCGCAACGTGATCGTCAGGCAGTAAGCGCGGCGTGCGTCAGCCGCCGAGGCGCAGGGTACCGACGAGGTCGGTGACGTTCGCCATGCCCTGCTCGGCCAGATACTGCGCGATGCCGGCGTTGATCTTGCGGCAAGCCATCGGGTCGTAGAACAGCGAGGTGCCGACGCCCACGGCGCTCGCGCCGGCGATCATGAACTCGATCGCGTCCGTGGCGTTGGTGATGCCACCCTGGCCGATGATCGGGACGCCGTGCTTCTTTGCGACATCCTGCACCTGATGAACCTTGAGCAGCGCGATCGGCTTGATCGCCGGGCCGGAGAGACCACCCTGCACGTTGCCGATCACCGGGCGCCGCGTCTTCGCGTCGATCGCCATGCCCATGATGGTGTTGATCACCGACAGGCCGTCGCTGCCGGCTTCGATGCACAGGCGCGCGTTTTCGCGGATGTCGGTCTGGTTGGGCGAGA
>CAZIRD010000246.1:0-2143 GCA_964541625.1 uncultured Acidibacter sp. | reverse complement strand
AGGTCGTCGGTTCAACTCCGGCCGGGGGCGCCATTACCTCCCGCGCCTCCCGCTTCGGGTAGAATGCGTTGTTTTCTGAAGGTTTCGGGGGTTTCTTTTCCAATGGGCGCCACGCGCAGCGATCAGCTTGCATCCTCCCCGCTTTATGGCAGCAATGCCGATTACGTCGAAACGCTCTACGAGCAGTATCTAACCGATCCAAACGGTGTTTCGCCCGAGTGGCGCGAGTATTTCGCCCGGCTGCCGCGGCCAGCGGCGCCGGAGCCTTCCCATCGGGCAATCCAGGATGCGATCGCAGCCCGTGCCCAGGTGGCACGGCAGGTCGGCGTTGCCGTCGCGGCTGCCCTCGATGGCGATGCGAGCGCCAAGCAGGGCGCGGTGTCGCGGCTCGTCCAGATCTACGCGAATCGTGGTCACCTCGTCGCGAAGATCGACCCGCTCGGCATGACCCGCCGCGAGCGGCCGAGGGTGCTCGATCTCGATTACTTCGGACTCACCGAGGCCGATCTCGACACGCCGTTCTTCACCGGCAGCCGGGTCGAGAAGGTGCCTTCGCGCGCCACGCTGCGCGAGATCATCGCCACGCTCGAGCATGTCTACTGTGGGTCGGTGGGCGCGGAGTTCGCGCACGTCTCGAACACCGAGGAGCGGCTCTGGCTGCAGGACCAATACCAGTCCGGCCGCATGCACCATCGCTTCACGGCCGAGGAACGCAAGAACATTCTTTGGCAGTTGACCGCCGCCGAGGGTCTCGAACGCTACCTGCACACCAAGTACGTTGGCCAGAAGCGGTTTTCGCTGGAGGGTGGCGACTCGCTGATCCCGCTGCTCGATGATCTCGTGCAGAGCGCCGGCGGCATGGGTGTCGAGGAGTTCGTCATCGGCATGGCGCATCGCGGTCGCCTCAACGTGCTCGTCAACGTGCTCGGCAAGGCGCCATCGGTGCTGTTCAGCGAGTTCGAAGGCAAGTACGACATTTCGCAGATCAAAGGTTCGGGCGACGTGAAGTACCACAAGGGCTTCTCCGCCGATCTGCGTACGCCGGGCGGCAACGTGCACGTTGGGCTGGCGTTCAACCCGTCGCACCTCGAGGTCGTGAACCCGGTGGTCGAAGGCTCGGTGCGCGCGCGCCAGGAGCGTCGCAACGATGCGCATGGTGAGCGGGTGGTGCCCTGCCTGATCCATGGCGATTCCGCCTTCGGTGGCCAGGGCGTGGTCATGGAGACGATGCAGTTGTCGCAGGCCCGTGGCTATTCCACCGGCGGCACCGTGCACATCGTGGTGAACAACCAGGTCGGTTTCACCACCTCGAACCCGCAGGACATGCGCTCGACGATGTACTGCTCGGATGTCGCCAAGATGCTCGAGGCGCCGATCTTCCACGTCAATGGTGACGATCCGGAAGCCGTGGTGTTCGTCGCGCGCCTCGCCATGAAGTATCGCCAGCGCTTCCACAAGGATGTGGTCATCGATCTGGTGTGCTATCGCAGACTCGGGCACAACGAAGCCGATGAGCCTGCTGCCACGCAGCCGGTGATGTACAACGTCATCCGCAAGCACCCCACGACGCGCAAGCTGTACGCCGATCGCTTGGTCGCCGATGGCGTGTTGACTCAGTTCGAGGCCGATGGGCTCGTCGAGCAGTACCGCGCGGGACTCGACGAAGGACGGCCGCAGGCCAAAGCTTCGCTCGGGATGATCGGCAACAAGTACACGGTCGATTGGAGCGCCTACATGCGCAACATCGACTGGACAGCGCCGGTGCGCTCGGGTGTCGAGGGTCGACGTCTGAAGGCACTTGGGGCACGTCTCGTGGCCGTGCCTGCCGGGCATTCACTGCACCCGCGTGTGCAACAGGTCATTACCAACCGGGCCAAGATGATTGCCGGGGAGATGCCGCTCGACTGGGGTTGTGCGGAATCTTTGGCCTATGCCTCCTTGCTGGAAGACGGCTACGGAGTGCGCATTTCTGGGCAGGACTCGGGACGTGGCACGTTCTTCCACCGACACGCGGTGTTGCACGATCAGCAAACAGGTCAGATCCACGTGCCGCTCGAACATGTTGCCGAGCGGCAACCGCGCTTCACGGTGATCGACTCCGTGCTGTCTGAGGAAGCCGTGCTCGCGTTCGAATACGGCTACT
>CAZIRD010000245.1:0-2192 GCA_964541625.1 uncultured Acidibacter sp. | reverse complement strand
GCGGAACTGCAGCTGCCGCTCAATGTCGTCGCGCTGGTTCCCACCTGCGAAAACATGCCGAGCGGTCGCGCCACCAAGCCGGGAGATATCGTGACGAGCGCGGCCGGCCTGACCGTGGAGATCCTCAATACCGATGCGGAAGGCAGGCTGATCCTCTGTGACGCCCTGCACTATGCGCGACGGTACAAGCCACAGGCCGTAATCGACCTCGCCACCTTGACGGGTGCCTGCGTAATTGCCCTCGGTCATCACCACAGCGGTGTCATGGCCAACGACGATGCGCTCGCTGCCGAACTCGTCGCCTCGGGCGTGCGGGCGGATGACCGCGCCTGGCATCTGCCCTGTACCGAGGAGTACGGTGAGCAGTTGAAGAGCAACTTCGCCGATCTCGCCAATGTCGCCGGCCGTGACGGTGGCGCCCTCACTGCGGCGGCCTTCCTTGCCAAGTTCACCGCCGGCATGCGCTGGGCGCATATGGACATCGCCGGCTCGGCCTATTCCGGCGGCGCCAACAAGGGCAGCACGGGTCGGCCGGTGGCACTGCTGGCGGACTTCCTCATTCGCCGCGCAGCGCGCTGAACGCCCGCAGCAGCCGCGCACCCTCGCCATGGACAAGGTCTACTCGCCTGCCGATATCGAACAGCGCCTCTACCGGCGCTGGGAAGCCTCCGGTCTCTTTGCCCCGCGGGGGGACGGCGCCGGCTACTGCATCGTGATCCCGCCGCCCAATGTCACCGGCACCCTGCACATGGGGCATGCATTCCAGGACACGATCATGGATGCCCTCACCCGCTATCACCGCATGCGCGGCGAGGCAACGCTGTGGCAGCCGGGCACGGATCACGCAGGCATCGCGACGCAGATGGTGGTCGAGCGCCAACTCGAGGGCGAAGGCACGCATCGCACCGCGCTCGGTCGCGATCGGTTTATCGAACGGGTCTGGAAGTGGAAGGGTGAATCGGGCGGTACGATCGCGCGGCAGATGCGTCGACTCGGTGCGTCGGTCGACTGGTCGCGGGACCGCTTCACCATGGACGAAGGCCTGTCGCGCGCAGTCACCGAGGTGTTCGTGCGCCTCTACGAGGAAGGCCTGATCTACCGCGGCAAGCGGCTGGTCAACTGGGATCCTGTGCTGCAGACGGCGGTGTCGGACCTCGAGGTGCTGAGCGCCGAAGAGGAAGGCTCGCTTTGGCACCTGCGTTACCCACTCGCCGACGGCAGCGGTCATCTCGTCGTCGCGACGACGCGACCGGAAACGCTGCTCGGCGACACGGCCGTAGCGGTCAATCCCCGTGATGAACGCTACGCCTCGCTGGTAGGCAAGCAGGTACGGCTGCCGATCGCCGACCGGCTCATCCCGGTGATCGCCGACGACTACGTCGACCCGGAGTTCGGCTCAGGCTGCGTAAAGATTACGCCGGCACACGACTTCAACGATTACGAAGTCGGCGCCCGCCACGGCCTCGCCCAGATCAACGTCTTCACGCCGGACGCGCGCATGAACGAGACCGTGCCCGAGCGGCTGCGCAGTCTCGACCGGTTCGAGGCACGACGACAGGTGGTCGCCGAACTCGAGGCGGCCGGGCTCATCGAACGTATCGAGCCGCACAAGCTGATGGTGCCGCGCGGCGATCGCTCCGGCGCGGTGATCGAGCCCTATCTCACCGATCAGTGGTACGTGAAGATCGCCCCGCTCGCCGAGCCGGCCATCGAGGCGGTGCGCAACGGTTCGATCCGCTTCGTTCCCGACAACTGGTCGCGGACCTACTTCGAATGGATGCGGAACATCAAGGACTGGTGCATCAGCCGTCAACTCTGGTGGGGACACCGAATCCCCGCCTGGTACGACGACGTCGGACAGGTGCATGTCGGCCGTACCGAAGGCGAAGTACGCGCCCGGCTCGGGCTCGCCGCTGAGGCGCGTCTGCGTCAGGACGAGGATGTGCTCGACACCTGGTTTTCCTCTGCCTTGTGGCCGTTCTCCACGCTCGGCTGGCCGGATTCTGCGGCGGAACTGCGTCGTTTCTATCCGACTTCGGTGCTGGTGACGGGCTTCGACATCATCTTCTTCCGGGTTGCCCGGATGATCATGATGGGTATCAAGTTCATGGGGGATGTGCCCTTTCGCGAGGTCTATGTGCACGGACTGGTGCGCGACTCCGAAGGGCAGAAGATGTCCAAGTCGAAGGGCA
>CAZIRD010000244.1:0-2200 GCA_964541625.1 uncultured Acidibacter sp. | reverse complement strand
CCGAGGCGGAGCCCGCGGCGATCGCCACCAAGATGGGCATCACGCTCGACGACTATCACAAGATCGTGCAGGACGCGGCAGGGTGCCATCTCGCCAGCCTCGAGGACATGGAGGGTGTCGAACCGGGCGATGAGACCATGGATCCGTTCCGCAGCGTCGCCGACGTGCGCTTCCGTGCGGCGCTCGCCGAGGCGATCGAGGGTCTGCCGGAGCGTGAGAAGCTCGTCATGTCGCTCTACTACCAGGACGAACTCAATCTCAAGGAAATCGGCATGGTGCTCGGGGTCACCGAGTCGCGGGTGTCGCAGCTGCATGGCCAGGCGATCTCGCGCCTGAAGGCGCGGCTCTCGGGCTGGAAGGCCGCACCTGGAGAGACGCGCTGATGGACATGCTGTCCTCGGTCGGTGTGGTACTGGCCTTCATCGCGATCTGCGTCGGCGCCGTGCTCAAGGGCGCACACCTCGGCAGCCTCGTGAACCCTGCAGCCTTCATGATCGTCATCGTCGGCACCATCGCCTCGGGGCTGGTGCAGACCCCGGGGAGGGCGATGCGCCGCGCCCTCGCGATGCTCTCCTGGGTGTTCAAGCCGCCCACCATCGACACGCCGGAACTCATCGGTCGGATCGTCGAGTGGAGCCGTACGGCGCGCCGCAAGGGCCTGCTCGCGCTCGAGGCCGAAGTCTCCAAGGAATCCGACCCGTTCATTCGCCGGGGTCTCGAACTGGTGTACGACGGCGCGGCGCCCGATGTGGTCCGCAGGGTGCTCGAGGTCGAGATCACGGCACGTGAGGCCGAGGACAATTCGGGCGCCAAGGTGTTCGAGGGCATCGGCATCTACTCGCCGACGCTGGGAATCATCGGTGCGGTGCTCGGCCTGATGGCGGTCATGGAGAACCTGCAGAACCCCGAAAAGCTGGGGCCGGGTATCGCGGCGGCGTTCACGGCCACCATCTACGGTATCGGTATCGCGAATCTCTTCATGCTGCCGATGGCCTCGAAGCTCAAGCAGCTGATCGCCAAGCAGACCCAGGCCCGCGAGATGGTGGTCGAGGGTCTCGCCGCGATCGCCGAAGGCGACAACCCGCGCATCATCGAGGCCAAGTTGCAGGGCTATCTCAGCGAGAGCGAGCGGCCGGCGAGCTCGGGTGACGAGGGCGACAAGTAGTGAGTGGCGGTGGCCACGGCGGCGGTGGCGGGCGACGCCACAAAAAGCATGAGGAGCACCTCAATCACGAGGCCTGGGCGATCCCCTATGGCGATCTCGTCACGCTGCTGCTGGCATTCTTTGTGGTCATGTACGCGATTTCCTCGCTCAACGAGGGCAAGTACCGCGTGATGTCCACGGCGCTGTCGGCGGCCTTCAAGGGCGAGCCGATGCGCGAGACGCCAATCGCACTGCCGAGCCAGACCGGCAACCCCAGCGCCAACATGGTCACCATGGTTCGGCCAGCGGGCGGTGGCCAGAGCGGCGGTGCGAAAACCCAAGTGCAGCCAGAGTCGGCGTCGCTTGCACGTATCGGCGACAACATTGCCCGTGCGCTCGCCGAGCATGTGATGAAGGAAGAGGTGGTGATCCGCCTGCACGAAGACTGGCTCGAGGTCGAGATCCAGAACGACGTGCTGTTTCCGAGCGGCTCGGCCAATCTCACTCCCGACGCCAACGATATCGTCAAGCGGCTCGGCGAGTCACTCGCCGGGATCCAGAATCCGATCTTCGTCGAGGGCCACACCGACAACGTGCCGATCAGCCGGGTGATCTTCCCGAGCAACTGGGAGTTGTCGACCGCGCGCGCGTCGGCGGTCATCCGCCTGTTGTCCGCCGGCGGCGTGTCGCAGACGCAAATGACCGCCGTGGGGTTTGGCGAATTCCGCCCGGTACGGGAGAACGATACCCCTGAGGGTCGGTCGGCCAACCGTCGCGTCATGCTCGCCATCCTGCGGCCTGAGCGGGCCGGGCAAAGTCTCTACGCCACTGCGCCGGGAACCGCGCCCGAAACGCCTCCCACCACCGGCGGCGGATCGACGCGTATTTCAGCGACCGCCGATAACGCCGTGTCGTCCTTCCGCGCATTCTCGAGCGGGCAGGGATCCTCGAGCGGCGCAGCACCCCCGCTGGGTTCGCAGACACCGCCGAGCGCAGGCCCGAACGCCGGGGCAGGAGTTCTGCCGTCGCCTGCACAGGTTCCGGCGACGCCAAACG
>CAZIRD010000243.1:0-2210 GCA_964541625.1 uncultured Acidibacter sp. | reverse complement strand
TCGAGGAGCAGGGTGTTAATATCCTCTACCTCGCTCTTGGCCGATTGAAGTGGTTCGAAGCTAATAAAGCGGACACGCCCCGATACGCGCCGTTGATTCTTGTGCCGGTGGAAATAAAGCGGAAAGGCGCGGATGAACGATTCACGCTCCATTGGCGTGAGGAGGATGTGCAGGAGAATCTTTCCCTTTCGGCAAAATTGCGGGCGGAGTTTGGAATTGAAATGCCAAAGTTTCCTTCTGAGGAGGAACTCATACCTTCTATCTATGCCGAAGCTGTTTCCCGTGCTGTGGGTGGCCAAGAGCGTTGGGAAGTTCAAGCCGATGCCATATTGCTTGGATTTTTCTCATTTGCGAAGTTTCTCATGTATCGGGATTTGGATCCTAAAAGTTGGCCTTCCCCCGAGCTTTTGCTTACCCCCACCCTTGAGCGTCTGCTTGGCGATGGTTTTGCACCCGAGAGTCCGCCCTTTCCTTCTGATGGGCACCTCGATGAAATTATTCCGGCATCGCGTTTAGACCATGTTGTTGATGCGGATGGATCTCAATCAATAGCCATTGAGATGGTCCGGGCAGGCAGAAGTTTGGTGATTCAAGGTCCTCCGGGCACCGGGAAAAGCCAATCGATTACAAATCTCATAGCGACAGCCGTGCTTGATGGAAAGAAGGTGCTGTTCGTTTCTGAAAAGCTTGCAGCCCTTCAAGTAGTAAAGCGTCGGCTTGAGGCTACCGGGCTGGGTGCTTTGTGTCTCGAACTCCATAGCCACAAGGCACACAAGCGCGCAGTGATCGAAGAAATCGGAAGAACCTGGCAACTGGGACGCCCTCGTGGGGAGCAACTTGAGGATATTGTTTTACAGCTTGAGCGAACTCGGGCACGGCTTAATCGACACGCGGCAATGCTCCATGCCTCAATCGGAGCGACCAGAACGACTCCATTTAGAATTTTTGGGGCATTAGGGTTGCTCGGCGAGCGGGGAAGGGAATTAGGTGAGCCGGATTTTTCGGGTGCGGAAAATTGGAATGAGGAAGCACTTCGGGAGCGTCGAGGGATCATTTCAGAACTTGCAAAGCGGATTGATCAAATGGGAATTCCTTCATCTCATCCATGGCGTGGTGTGGAACGAGAAGTCATCCTGAACATCGACCTTCCTCACATTCAGGAAATGCTGGAACGACTTTCCAATACATTGCCACCAATGATATTGGCATCAAAAGAGCTTGCCATTTCTCTAGGGCAACCGGAACCATCGACATTCTCTGAGGTCGAGACTTTGCGGAAAATGGCACTTTATGTGGTCTCCGCGCCACCCCTCGATCCGGCAGCCATAGGAAATGAAATTTGGGACTCGGGCTTGGAAAATCTTTGCGCGATAGTAAACCACGGACGCAATGCGACCAAACTTCGCCAAAAACTCGCCACGGTCGTTACCGATTCGGCTTTTGAAAGCGATTTCAGCTCGGTTCGCACGACAATAGCGGCACAAGGGCAATCAATCTTAAGATTCATCAACGGAGATTTTCGCAGGGCCATTGGCGCGCTTAAGGGAATCACCCGTGGCGAACTCCCAAAAAGTTACCATGATCGAGTCGCGCTGCTTGATGAGGTTATCCTTGTTTACAAATATTTAACCGGAATTCGTAAAGGAGATGAGGATGGGAAAAGGGCCTTTGGCAGCTTTTGGAAGGGCGAGGATTCGGATTGGGATCAACTCTCTGCGATTCTGGAATGGGTAAGCGCCGGGAAAAGCGAGTTATTGGAAAGTAGTGAATTACGCAAGAGATTTGGCGAGTTTGATCAAAGTAAGAGTTTTGGAGTTTTGAGTGAAAAACTTGGATCACTCGTCGGCGAAGCTTGGCAAGCCGCCGAGGCTTTAAAAATCGAAGTCTCCCTAAACATCTCAACTGCATTTGGCAGTGAAAGATTAGAGGAGGTTTCTATTGAATCTCTCTTTGATCGCCTAAGGCAATGGCAGGAAAACCTTGAATACATTACTCGCTGGAATTCTTGTTTCATACGTTCCAGCCGCGCAAGGCAGTTGGGTCTTGGCTTTCTGGTTGATTCGCTTGAAAGCGCCAGACTCTCTCATAGCTCGGCAATAGATGTCTTTGATCGGGCATATTTCTCGCATCTATTGCGCGAAGCAATAAAAGCTTACCCCGATTTGGCTCAATTCGATGGGCTTGAGCATGAAAGAGTCGTAGAGGATTTC
>CAZIRD010000242.1:0-2221 GCA_964541625.1 uncultured Acidibacter sp. | reverse complement strand
AGGGATTGCTGAGTCCAGTCCTCTCAGCGGCCGCTGAACTTCGCCGCGCGTTTTTCCACGAAGGCGGCGAAACCCTCGCGCGCATCCTGCGTGCCATCGGCGAGCGTGGCCATCGAGCGTGCCTCGAGCGCGAGTTGCTGTTCGAGCGTGTTGCCGTGGCTCGCCACGAGCAGGCGCTTGATCTCGCCGAAGGCGCGCGTCGGACCGTTGGAGAGCGTCACGGCGATTTCATTGGCCTTGGCGGCCAGCTCGGCATCCGGCACCACCAGAGTGACGAGCCCGAGCTGGCGGGCCTCGTCCGCGGTGAGCAGCGGGTTGAGCAGCATGAGCTGCTTGGCGCGCGTCGGGCCGACGATCTGCGGCAAGGTGTGCGAGGCACCGCCGTCGGCCGACATGCCGATGCGGCTGTAGGCAAGGGTGAGCTTGGCTGATTCAGCCGCCACCACGATGTCGCCGCTGATGGCGAGACTGAAGCCCGCTCCGGCCGCCGTGCCGTTGATGGCGGTGACGAGCGGCGCGTTCATGCGTGCGAACGCGGCCACCGCCGCATGCAGCGGACCGGTGATGCGGTTGAGGAGCACGGCGGCATCGTCCGCCGCCGCCGCGAACGACTGCACGTCGCCGCCGCCGCTGAAGAAGCGGCCCTTGCCCGTGAGCAGCACGGCGCGCACCTCGGGATTGCCTTCGCAACGGCGTGCGGCCTCGAGCAGCTCGCGCGCCATGTCGACGCCGATGGTGTTGGCGGCTTCGGGGCGGTTGAGGGTGATGCGCGCAAGTCCGTTTTCGAGGATGAATTCGAGGTTTTCGAAGGTCATGGGAAGTCCGGGTCGGCTGGGTGGGCGGCGAGTTTGCCGCGCTTCATGAGTATGCGGGCAATGTTGCCGAATAGCCCGAATACTGTATATATAAACAGTATCATGGGTCCAGCAGCCAAAGCGACGGCCTTGCCCGGCTATGCCGAGTTGCACTGCCTGAGCAGTTTCAGTTTCCTGCGCGGCGCATCGCAGCCGGCCGAACTCGCCGCGCGCGCCGACGAGCTCGGCTACGCCGCGCTCGCCATCACCGACGAATGTTCGGTCGCTGGTGTGGTGCGTGCGCACGCCGCGCTCAAAGGTCGCCGCACGCGGCTCATCGTCGGTGCCGAGTTCCACCTCGGCTGCGGCACGCCGCTGGTCGTGCTCGCCGCCGATCGTCGCGGCTACGGCCAGTTGTGTCGGCTGATCACGCGCGGACGACGCGCGGCACCGAAGGGGGAGTACCGCCTTGGCCGCGCCGACGTCTGCGAACTGCTCGAGCCTGGCCATTGCCTCGTGCTCTGGACGCCGCGTCCTGCGGACCTCGCCGCCTGCGATGTGCCCGACTGGTTGAAGGCGAATTTCCCGGCTGCGGCATGGATCGCGGTCGAGTTGCTGCGCGATGGCACGGAACGCGCCCATCTCGCCACGCTGACGGCGCTCGCGCGCGAGTCGGGGTTGCCGCTGCTTGCGGCCGGCGGCGTATGCATGCACCTGCGCACGAGGCGCCGCCTGCACGATGCGCTCACCGCGATCCGGCTCAACACCACGGTCGACGCCGCAGGGCTTGCGCTGTTGCCCTCGGGCGAGCGCCATCTGCGCGAGCGGCAGCGGCTGGCGCGCCTCTATCCGCCCGCGCTGCTCGCCGAGACGCTGGCGGTCGCCGCCCGCTGCAGTTTCTCGCTCGATGAGCTGCGTTACGAATACCCGCGCGAGATCGTCCCGCCGCAGCACACGCCGGCTTCCTGGCTGCGCACGCTCGTCGAGCAGGGGGCTGCACGCCGCTGGGGCAGCGCGCCGCAGCGCGACAACATGCCCGCCTACGTGCGCACGCTCGTCGAGCACGAACTCGCACTCATCGCCGAGCTCGGCTACGAACCTTACTTCCTCACCGTGCACGACATCGTCGAGTTCGCCCGCAGCCGCGGAATTCTTTGTCAGGGACGCGGTTCGGCGGCCAACTCCGCCGTCTGCTATTGCCTCGGTATCACCGAAGTCGATCCGGCACGCATGTCGATGCTGTTCGAGCGCTTCATTTCGCGCGAGCGCAACGAACCGCCCGATATCGACGTCGATTTCGAGCACGAGCGGCGCGAGGAGGTCATCCAGTATGTCTACGGCAAGTACGGGCGGCATCGTGCAGCGCTCGCCGCCACGGTCATCAGCTACCGGCCGCGCAGCGTGCTGCGCGATCTTGGCAAGGCGCT
>CAZIRD010000241.1:0-2273 GCA_964541625.1 uncultured Acidibacter sp. | reverse complement strand
AGATCCCGCGCGCGGCGCTCTCGCCGGCCGCACAACTCGACCGAGATCTCTTCGAACGCGAGTATCGCCAGCGCATTGCAACCTGGCCGTTCAAGCCCTACCTGTATGCCATCAGTCATCAGGGCGGCATCCAGACCCTGCACGAAATCACCGAACTGCTGCAGTTCCGCACTGCGCGCGACTACGAGAACTGGATCAAGCGGCTCGAATCGCTCGGAGTGCTGGTTGATCAGCATATCGCCCTGTTGCGGCAGGCGGTGAGCGAGCGGCGCATGCAGCCGCGGGTCATCATGCAGCGCATTCCGGCACAACTGGCGCGCCAGACCGTGGCCCGCGCCGAGGACAGTCCTTTCCATGCACCCTTCGAGCGCTTCCCTGACGGCATCGACGCCGCCACCCGCGAGCGCCTGACTGCGGCCGGCCGCAAAGCCATCGAAAGCGTCGTGCTGCCGGCCTATGCGCGGCTGAGCAAGGCCTTCAACGAGGAGTACCTGCCGGCGACGCGCGACTCGGTGGGCATCTTCGATACCCCTGAGGGCGCCGATTTCTATCGCGAACGGATCGCTTACCACACCACCGTCGGGTCGCTGGATGCCGAGCGTATCCACGCGATCGGACTCGCCGAAGTACGGCGGATCCGTGCCGAAATGCTGACCATCAAGGACAAGGTCGGTTTCCGCGGTTCGCTGCAGGAATTCTTTGCCTTCCTGCGCAGCGATCCGCAGTTCTACTACAAGTCCTCGCAGGAGTTGTTCGAGGCCTACCTCGCGGTATCGAAGCGCATCGACCCCAACCTCGTGCGTTTGTTCGGCAAGCTGCCGCGCACACCATATGGCGTACGACCGATCCCGATGTCGAGCGCGCCCGACACCACCACCGCCTACTACCAGGGCCCGGCTGCCGACGGTTCGCGGCCCGGCTACTACTACGTCAACCTCTACCGCCCCGAGGTCCGCCCCAAGTACGAAATGGAAGTGCTCTCGGTGCACGAAGCAGTGCCCGGACACCACCTGCAGATCGCCCTAGCCATGGAGCAGGCGAACATGCCGGACTTTCGTCGCAATGCCGGCTACACCGCCTACATCGAAGGCTGGGGCCTGTACTCCGAGAGCCTCGGCGAGGAACTCGGCCTCTATCAGGACCCCTACTCGAAGTTCGGCCAGCTCACCTACGATATGTGGCGCGCGGTGCGTCTGGTGGTTGACACCGGCATGCATTCCAAGGGCTGGAGCCGTCAGCAGGCGATCGACTTCTTCAAGGACAACGCCGCCAAGACGGAAGCCGACATCGTCAACGAAATCGATCGTTACATCGCCTGGCCCGGACAGGCCCTCGCCTACAAGATCGGGCAGTTGCGCATCCTTGCCTTGCGACGCGAGGCCGAGGCGGCGCTCGGCGAGCGCTTCGACATCCGCGCCTTCCACGATACCGTGCTGTCCACCGGTGCGGTGCCGCTCGATCTCATGGAAGAGCATGTCCGCAACTGGATCAAATCCACCGCAGAGGCCAATAAGCCATGATCACCCGCAGGCAGAGCGTCGCCGCTTCGATCGGCGGCGTAAGAGTGGGCGGCAATGCACCGATCGTGGTGCAGTCGATGACCAACACCGACACCGCCGATATCGAGGCGACGTTCCTGCAGGTTCGCGCCCTCGCCCGCGCCGGCTCGGAGATCGTCCGGGTCACGGTGAACACCGAGGAAGCTGCAGCGGCTGTGCCGCACATCCGCGAGCGTCTCGACCGCGAGGGTCTCGGCGTGCCGCTGGTGGGCGACTTCCACTTCAACGGGCACAAGCTGCTCAAGGCGCACCCGGCCTGCGCCGAAGCACTCGCCAAGTACCGCATCAATCCGGGCAATGTCGGCCGCGGCAGCAAGCGTGACCCGCAATTCGCCGAGATGATCGAGACCGCCTGCCGCTACCGCAAACCGGTGCGTATCGGCGTGAACTGGGGCAGTCTCGACGGCGAACTGCTGACGCGCATGATGGACGAGAACAATGCCGCGCCGAATCCACGCAGCGCCAACGAGGTCATGCGTGCGGCGGTGGTGGAGTCCTGCCTGCAGAGCGCGCGCCGCGCCGAGGAACTCGGCCAGCCGCACGATGCCATCGTGCTGTCGGCGAAGGTGAGCGGCGTGCAGGATCTGATCGCGATCTACACCGACCTCGCGGGCCGCTGCGATTACCCGCTGCACGTGGGCCTGACTGAAGCGGGCATGGGCAGCAAAGGTATCGTCGCCTCCACCGCCGGCATCGGCGTGCTGCTGCAGCAGG
>CAZIRD010000240.1:0-2331 GCA_964541625.1 uncultured Acidibacter sp. | reverse complement strand
GCACGTCCGCGGCGGTGAGTACGTAGAGGTAATCGAGGTGGGCCTCGTCCCCGACGAAGCGGGCGAAATCGTTGATCACCCGCGGGTCGGAGATGTCCTGCTTCTGGGCGGTGAGCGAGAGCTGCAGGTGGTTGCGCACCAGCCAGGCGACGAGGCGCGCGTCGTAGCGCGACAGCCCCTGCTCGAGACAGAACGACTCGGCATCGACGGCACCGAGCTCGGAGTGATCGCCGCCACGACCCTTGGCAATGTCGTGGAAGAGCGCAGCGAGATAGGCGACCTCCGGACGCGGCAGCGACTGCATGATCCGCGACAGGTTGGGCAGTTCATGGTTAAAGCGCGGCAGCGCAAGGCGCCGCAGGTTGCTGACCACGAACAGCGTGTGGGCGTCGACGGTGTAAGCATGGAAGAGGTCGTATTGCATGCGACCGACGATGCGGCCGAATGACGGGATGTAGCGACCGAGCACGCCGTAGGTGTTCATGCGCCGCAGCTCGTTGGTCACTCCGGCCGGTGCGCGCAGGATCTCGAGGAACAGCCGGTGGTTGCGCGGGTTCTGGCGGAACTCTTCGTCGATCAGCCAGAGGTTCTGCACGATCGCGCGGATGGTGTGGGCGCGGACGCCGCGGATGTCCGGGTTTTGCTGCAGCAGCGCGAACACTTCGAGTAGCGTTGCGGGCTGCCTGACGAAGACGTCGTCGTGCGTCGCCTCGAGGTAGCCGTTGGTTACCTGGAAGCGCGGATTGAGCGGCTCCGGCGTGGCGCTCTCGTCGAGGATCGCCTCGCGAAAGAGCTGCAGCAACAGTTCGTTGAGCAGGCTGACATCGAGCACCGTGCGGTAGTAGCGCTGCATCAGTTGCTCGACGGCAAGCGTGAAGGTCGCATCTTCGTAGCCGAAGAGCCGCGCGATCTTCATCTGGTGATCGAACAGCAGTCGATCCTCGCGCCGTCCGGTGAGCGTGTGCAGCGCGAAGCGCACTTTCCAGAGGAAGGCCTGCGCCGCCTGCAGCCGGCGCGCTTCGGCGGGTGTGAGGAAGCCCTGGGTGGCGAGCTCCTCGAGCGTCTCGACGCCGAAGTGGCGCTTGGCGACCCAGGCGATGGTCTGGATGTCGCGCAGGCCGCCGGGGCCGGTCTTCACGTTGGGCTCGAGGTTGTAGGCGGTGTCGTTGGCCTTCGCATGGCGATCCGCCTGCTCGCGCACCTTGGCTTCGAAAAAATCCTTGACGGGCCACAAGTGCGCGGGAGCGAGCGCTTCGAGCATGGCTTCGACCAGCGGCGCCGAGCCGGCGAGACGACGCGCCTCGATCAGCGTGGTCATGATGCTGACGTCGCCTGCCGCCTCGCTGCGGCACTCATCTACGGTGCGCACGCTGTGACCGATCTCGATACCGATGTCCCAAAGAAAGGTGACGAAGCGCTCGAGTGCGGCGCGACCGTCGGCATCGAGCGGCGCCGGCACCAGTGTCAGGATGTCGACGTCGGAAGCGGGGTGCAGTTCGCCGCGGCCGTCGCCGCCGACCGCGACCAGCGCCCAGTCGTTGTCGTGCTCGGGCAGACGTACCCGCCAGATTTCGCGCAGGATACCGTCGATCAACTGGGCCCGCGCGCGTACCAGCGTCTCGACCGACTCCTCCGCCTCGAAGCGTTGCTTGAGTTCTTCCTGCCCCTCACGCAACAGCTGCGCGTAGGCCTCTGCGGTGTGGCCGGCAGCGGCGAGGCGCGAGGGCAGCGCGTCGAGCAGCGCCCGCGTGGGCATCAGGCTGCGCCCTCGAGCGCTCCGGGGGCGCGTGACAGGGCGCCGAGCGTGAGCACCTCGAAGCCGCTGTCGGTCACCAGCACGGTGTGTTCCCACTGCGCCGAGAGCGAGTGATCTTTGGTGACCACGGTCCAGCCGTCGGGCAGCAGCTTTACATGGCGCTTGCCGGCGTTGACCATGGGCTCGACGGTGAAGGTCATGCCCGGCTGCAGCCGCAGGCCGGTGCCCGGCGTGCCGTAGTGCAGCACCTGCGGATCTTCGTGATAGATGCGCCCGATGCCGTGGCCGCAGTATTCGCGCACCACCGAGAAGCCGCTCGCCTCGACAAAAGTCTGGATGGCGTGACCGATGTCGCCGAGGGTCGCGCCTGGCCGTACCTGCTGGATGCCGCGCCACATGCCTTCAAAGCAAGTCTCGACCAGTCGCAGTGCCGGCAGCGCCGGCTTGCCGACGTGGTACATGCGGCTGGTATCGCCGTGAAAGCCGTCGCGGATCACGGTGACGTCGATGTTGATGATGTCGCCGTCCTTCAGCCGCTTGTCGCCCGGGATGCCGTGGCAGACCACGTGGTTGAC
>CAZIRD010000239.1:0-2370 GCA_964541625.1 uncultured Acidibacter sp. | reverse complement strand
CCGCCTCTTGCTGACCGTCGCGCCCGAGGTCTTCGCCAACGACATCTTCGCGATGAAGGGCGGCACGGCGATCAACCTGTTCGTGCAGGACATGCCTCGCCTGTCGGTGGACATCGACGTCGTATTCCAGCCGAGAGAGGTGCCGCGGGACGAAGCCGTGGCCGCAATCGACGCCGAGCTTGCCGCCATCGGGCAGCGTGTTGCGTCTCTGGGTCTGCGGGCTCGGCGCTTGCGCGGCGCGGACGCCGGCGACACCAAGCTGATCGTCGAGAACGACACCAGTCAGGTCAAGATCGAGGTCAACACGGTGTTCCGGGGGACGGTGCTCCCCATTGAACGAAGGCCCTTGAACGCGAGGACGGGCGATCTGTTCGGCGTCGAGTTCGATGCTCCGATCCTGGCACGCGACGAGCTGTATGCCGGCAAGCTGGTGGCGGCACTCGACCGGCAACACCCGCGCGACATCTTCGACGTGTGGCAGCTTTTCGAATCCGGCGGCCTGACCAACGCGATGGTCGAGTGCTTCGTCGTCTACCTCGCGGGCCACAACCGGCCACTGCATGAAGTTCTCTTCGGCAATGACAAGGACATCGCTGCCGAGTACGACCGCGCTTTCGTAGGCATGACGGACGTGCCGTGCTCGCTCGATACCCTGCTCGCCGCCCGCGCCCGACTGCGGCTTGAGCTGCCACGTCGCCTGACTGCGATGCACCGGCAATTCCTGAGCGGACTGGTGCGAGCCGCGCCGGACTGGTCTTTGATGCCGTACCCCCACGCGGCAGACCTGCCGGCTCTGCGCTGGAAGCTCGCCAATCTCGAGACTTTCCGAAAACGACGACCGGCGGATTTCCAAGCTCAGGCTGAGGCACTCGATGCCGCTCTGCGTCGGGACAGCGCGCTGGGATGAGTTCGACCGGGACTGCGAGTTGTCCATACTACTCGCCCCGGCCGACAGGATTTGACTGCTCAATCCGCGACCCCTATGGGGGGATTACTGTATCGCCTCTGTTTGTTTCCACTTGGCAGCACGGCCTTTGCCCGTGGGCGTGATCAGCCCTTCGGCTTTCATAGCACGCAAGACGACGCGCACCATGTCGCGGCTGATGCCCGGGCAGGCTTCTTCGATTTCCGAAATCGAGAACGGCAGATTTCTCTTGAGGATTTCGGCGCGCACACGGTCACCCTTGGCACCGCGCCCGCGTTCGATGGTGCCGACGCGTTCCGCGAATTCGTTGTAGGCCCGTAGCAGTGCCCCCCAGAAATAGTCCAGCCACGGTGCGATATCGTGGGCACCGTCATGCCAGCCCTGCGAACTAGCCTCCAGCGTTTCGTAATAGCTCTCCTTCGACTCTTCGAAGATGCGCTCCAGACTGATGAAGCGGCCCACGGCATAGTCAAAGTGGTAGAGCAATTGCAGGGTGAGCAGCCGCGCCATGCGACCGTTGCCATCCGGGAAGGGGTGGATGCAAAGAAAATCGAGAATGACCAGCGGCACCAGTACCAGCGGGTCGGCCAGATGTCGATTCTGCGCCGAGCGGTAGCGCGCAATCAGATCGGTCATTGCCATGGGCGTGAGATGCGCCGCCACTGGCCGGAAACGGATGCGAGAGCTGCCACCGGGGTGGCGTTCAACGATGTCGTTATTCGTGGCTTTCCAGTGCCCGCCCGGCTGTGGCATGTAGCGATACAGAATGCCGTGAAGCTGCAGAACGGTGCCCTCCGAGAAGGGCATCTGCTCGCCGCTTTCGTGGATCAGGCCCAGCGCGTCACGGTAGCCTGCCACCTCTTGCTCGGAGCGGCTTTGCGGCGTGGCGTTTTTGAGCACCAGCGACTTCAGGCGGTGCGCCGCGACCACCACCCCCTCCAGCCGGTTGGATGACTCGGTGGACTCCACCGCGGCCACCTGCCGCAAGTCACTCAACACCTCCGGCGACTGTGCGACGTACAGCTGCTGCTTGCCCCGGTACTCGCCCAGAGCACGTAGCGTCGCCAGTTGCTGGGCATCAAAGCGCAGCTTGGCGAGGTAGTCGGGCAAGAGTGAGTGCATGAAGTATCTCGGGGGCCGTAAATGGGGTAATCGTACTTTTAATTGGGGTAATTAACCACGTCATTGCCCCTATAAATGAACCATTACCCTGTTTGGCAACGCTTGCGCAGCGTTTCGACCTAGAGCCCGAGCCCGCGCCGCTCGGCCGAAAACCCCTATCTGCCTGTCCCACATAAACTTTTGGCGGGCATCTGGCACACTCTTCAGCCATGAAACCGTCCGAATCCCTCTTGGCCCGCCGTGAAGCGCTGCGGGAAATCGTCGCCCGTCACGGCGTGACCCGGCCGCGCGTGTTCGGCTCAGCCGCACGTGGGGAGGACCAG
>CAZIRD010000238.1:0-2460 GCA_964541625.1 uncultured Acidibacter sp. | reverse complement strand
AGCGCCTTGTCGATGACCGTCGCGGAACACGCCAAGAAATACGGCATGATTATCGGCAAGGCGACCGACGCGGAGCTCGACCGAGTGCTCGATCATGCGCGCACGTCTTTTGCCGACCGCTTCGGCGGCCAGCTGCAATAGGCCACGCGGGCGGACGACGACGGCCATGGCCACCCGACAGGATTTCATTGACTACATAACCGAGCAGTCCGGGCTCGGTGCTCGCCTATCAAGCAGAAAGATGTTCGGCGAGTACGCGCTCTACGTGGACGGAAAAGTGGTCGCCCTCGTCTGCGACAACAGCCTGTACGTCAAGCCGACCAAGGCTGCCGACTCGCCGCAAGTGCTGCTCGCGACTGCCGCCGCGCTGCCCGCACCCAAAGAAAAGCGGAGGTAACGACGCTCTGCTCAGCGCGCCGGTACTGGCCGGAACCAGCGCTCCACCGCCAGCCGCCCGATATCAAAGCCCGCCTGACGCCCTGCGTCGATCGAGAACGAGTAGTGCACGCCACCGTAGAGCCGCGCTGCAGCAACCTCATTGGCATAGTCGCGGGCCGAGGTGAATCGGCGGGTGAGCACGTTGTCGCGGTCGATCACGATCTCGGGCATGCGCGATCCAAATTCTGCCTCGATCACGGCCGCCACCGCCGCCGCTGACATGCAGTGCCCGCAGGTGTACTCGGGATGCGGCGGGTTGGGAACGAACGGCTCCCAATCCTTGTCGCCGATGGCGAGCGGCTTTCCTCCCAGACGTGGCGAGCCGACCTTGGCGTAGTAGCGGATTGCCGTCACGGGCCGCCAAAAATTGTAGGCGTACTTTGCGTCCATCATCGACACGAAGGTGTCGGTCCACGCCATCTCGGCCAGAGCCAGGAATCGTGCGTCCTCCACCAGAGTGCGTCCGGGCAGACCGACCAGCTGCCGTACGACAAAACGCACGTCATTGGCACCCCAGAAGTCGGCGATATCGGACTGCATCCGGTTGCGGACGGTCGAGCGCCGACTGCCGACACGCTGAATCTCCTCGAGCGCGCGCAGGAACTGCTCGCTGTCGAGTGCCGGCGGCGGCGGTGGGCGCAGTTCATCGGGTGCCTTCATCACCCAGGGACTCATCTTCGCCCAGAGCCGCCCGCGTTCCACCGCGGGGTACGCGAACACGCCCGGCGCCGGTTCCGGCCAATAGGGATCGACGCCGTTTGCGCCCGAAGCAGCACGCGCCTTGAGCGCAGCGGCCGCGGCCTTGCGTCCGACCTCCATGCCCGCCGCGCGTGCGGGCTCGTCTCGTACGTCGGCGAGCGAGGCGGCAAGCGCCGCGGAGGCGGCGCTTGCGGTCTGCGGGCACTGGGCCGTCAACACATCATGCGCAGCCTGCGCCGCGGCGGCCTCGGCCGAGGCGCCTGGGGCCGCGTCGACATATGCCACAAATGGGGTGTACCGACGCTCGATCGAGTTGACGGCCTCGAACATCGCGACGTGCAGCAGGGCGTCGATATCGCGCAGCCGATAAAGCTCGGCCGCAGCCGGCTGGCCGCAACCCTTGAGCTGCGCGCGCCATTGCAGCAGTACGCTGTCGATGGCGCCGCTCGCGGAACGGACGGACGATTCTGCGCTGACGGCGAGTGCTGAAAAGAGGAGCCCTGCCAGCAGCGAGGGAATCAGCGTGCCGAAGAAGAAACGCATGCGCATCGATGATCTCCCTGGCTGACGAACCGTTTGGTCAGTAGATGAGAACCTTATCGGCCGCGGACGCCAACTTCACGAACACCGCGGCCGGGGCAAAAGCGGCTGGCTTGCCCTGGATATCTGCGTCGGTCAGGGCTCTGGCTTTGCTCGAGTTAGCCGACAGATAAAACCTTCCGCCCTTCTCGACGATGATCTTGTAGTGCTCCGCGAGCTTGCCGGTGCCGAGTCCCGTGAGTGAAGCAAGAACGTCATCCTTGAGCAGCAGCACCGCGTCTCCGCCCAGGAAGACATCGACCGGGTGGCCTTCCTCCAGTGCCGTCCGCGCAACGAGAAACGCGAGCGCTGCCTTGGTGGGATTGTCCTGTCCTGTCGTGATCTGTATCAGGAAACGCGGCTTCGCCGGCGGAGCAGCGTTGTTCTGCGCGAGCACGGTCGTCCCCAGCGAAAGCAGGACCAGAAGCAATGAGGCGAGATGTTTCATTGCCCGAGGCTAGCACGGCGCCGATTGCGGCCGCGATTGGCGCGCGGCGTTTGACCTGACCTGCCGGATTTCTTCGCACCACAAGTCGTTGGGAAACAGCTTCCGTCGCCTTGCTCCGCAAGGACCACAAAAGCACCGCACTCTGATTCTGCCCCCGAATCGGCCCCCAAGATATGCTGAACACCCGTGGATACCAATAAACCACGATGCTCGCTGAGGCCGAAAAAAACCTTTATTTTCCGGTGTTTATCGGGATTTCCTAGAAATTATTTCAGGGGTATTGGTGGAAAGGGAGG
>CAZIRD010000237.1:0-2484 GCA_964541625.1 uncultured Acidibacter sp. | reverse complement strand
CCGAGCATGACCTGCCCGCCACTGTCGATCAGAGCGCTGATGTGCGGCCAGCGGTTTGCCATCAGGCCGCCTGGTGCAGGGACTCGACCGATTGCAGCACTACGCGCCAGGGCAGCAACTCCTCGAGGCGGTTGATCGGATGCGCGGCGATGCGCTCGAGGACATGCCGGAGGTAGCGGTACGGATCGATGCCATTGAGTCGGCACGTACCGATGAGGCTGTAGAGGCGCGCAGCGGTCTCGCCGCCCGCATCAGAGCCGGCGAAGAGGTAGTTTCGCCGTCCCAGTACAAGCGCCCGGATCGCACGCTCTGCCGCGTTGTTGTCGATTTCCACCGCGCCGTCCTCGACATAGCGCGTCAACGCCCTCCAGCGCACGAGCGTGTACTGGATCGCCGCCGCGAGTGGGGATTTGGCGCTCAAGCGCTCAAGCTGTGCCTGCAACCACTCGCGCAGCGACTGCAGCAGCGGTGCCGCCCGCTCGCCCCGTGCAGCCAGCCGCGTGGCTGCAGACTGACCGCGGATCTCACGCTCCAGAGCGTAGAGCGCGCCGATCCGTCGCAGCGCCTCAAGCGCCGTGGGCGAACGATCAGCCACGTACACGTCGTAGTACTTGCGGCGCGCATGGGCCCAACAGGCCGCTTCGCGACGGTGTACCTCATCGTAGAGCGCCGCGAAGCCACCATAGCCGTCCGCCTGCAAGGTTCCCCGGAACGAGGACAAATGGGCCTGCGGATGTTCACCTCTGCGATCCGGCGAGTAGCGATACACCACGGCAGGGGGGTCGGGTCCTGCGCAGGGACGCTCGTCCCGGGCATATGCCCAGAGCCGGGCCGTGCGAGTACGACCCCGACCGGGCTCGAGCACGGGCACTGGGGTGTCATCGGCATGCAACTTGGTGGCGCTCATCACGTAGCGCTCGAGCGCACCGACCAGCGGGTCGAGCAGCCGTGCGGTCTCGCCTACCCAAGCCGCGAGCGTGGCGCGGGGCAGTTCGACGCCGCTGCGCCGATAAATGCCTTCCTGCCGGTAGAGCGGTGCATGGTCCGCATACTTCGCCGCAACCACCTGCGCCAGCAGCGCCGCCGTCGGCAAACCCCTCTCGATGGGACGCATGGGCGCCGCCGCCTGCACGATCCGCGTGCAGGCCGTGCACAGCAGCTTCGGGCGCACGTGGCGGATGACCTGGAAGTACCCGGGCACGTAGTCGAGTTGTTCGGAGATATCCTCACCGAGGCGCTTGAGTACACCGCCGCAGTCTGTGCACTCGCAGCGCCCAGCATCGTGCACACGGATCACCCGCGGCAACTCCGGTGGCAAGGCACGTTGCATACGGCGCTCACCGCGTCGAGCGCTTGGGGTATCCACGGATACGAGCTTCGTGACCGGGGATGTCGCGAGCGACACCGCCTCGATCGGCGTTGCGTTGATCTGCAGATCCTGCAGCGGCAGCGACGGTGCAATCGTCGGGTCGAGAACTTCGGCAGATCGTCCAAACTGCCAGCGGCGAAGCCGGAGCACTTCGGCCTTCATCGCCTCGAGCTGCGCACTGAGACCGAGCACTCGCTGCGTGAGCTTTGCGTTCTGATCGAGCAGTGTTGCGACGTCGTGCACCACGTCTCGATCATACGCGATCACCTGCAGCGCAGCATCTGCTTGTCGATCAAAAATATCACCGCACTGCTACGTCACATGCAACGGCTGCCACGTGCGCTGCGGATGTCGCCAGTCGATCCCTTCGAGCAACATCGACAGCTGCGCCGAACTCAGGTGTACCGAGCCCGCCAGCGTCTGCGGCCACACGAAGCGGCCGCGCTCGAGTCGCTTCGTCAGCAGGCACAGCCCATCACCATCCGACCACAGCACCTTGATCAGATCACCCCGCCTGCCGCGGAAGACGAACACATGCCCACCATACGGGTTCGCAGCCAGCGTCGTCTCGACGAGCGCGGCGAGCCCATACATCCCCCGACGCATGTCCGTGACCCCGGAGGCCAACCATACGTGTGTCCCGGCCGGCAGCGAGATCATGACGGGCGCCGCAGGCAATCGATCAGGCGCGTCAGCGTGCTCGACTCCACCGCTCCGCGTATCCGGATCGTGCCACCCGGCAACACCACCTCTAGCACGCTCTCGCCCCTCGGCGTCGCAGCCATCGACGCCGGAGCCGCCGCGGCCTCCGCCGTCGTCACAACAGGCAGCAGCGACGCTCGCGATGCTCGCACCGAAGTTCGATCACGCAGCGCCAGCATGATCCACCGCCGAACCAGGTTCGCGTTCACCCCATGCGCCAGCGCCACCGCCGCTACCGATACTCCGGGCTGCAGGCAGCGACGCACCAACTCCGCTTTGGCAGACGGATCGTACTTACACCGCCCGTCGCGACCTTGTCCGCAGATCAGGTCCGGCACTAACTCCACTGCTCGTTCCGTCATAGGTGTCCACCTCCAACAAGGTGGACACATGCTCTCTACTCAAGCACGCTC
>CAZIRD010000236.1:0-2507 GCA_964541625.1 uncultured Acidibacter sp. | reverse complement strand
GGGACCGAGCCACGCACCGAGCGCTGCCAGCAGCTTGAAGTCTCCGTAGCCCATGCCTTCCTTGCCGGTGGCAAGTTTGAAGCCCTGGTACACCAGCCACAGCGCGAGGTAGCCGAGGATGGCGCCGATCACCGCCGAGCGCACATCGCCGGCAAGACTGACGGCCAGCCCGATCCAGAGCAGCGGCAGCGTCAACTGGTCCGGCAGGTAGTGGGTGTCGAGGTCGATCATCGCGAGCGCGATCAGGAAAGCGCTCAGCACCATCGCCGCCAGACACTCGATCGTCGCGCCGTAGCGCCACGCCACGGCGACAAAGGCAACGGCGGTCGCGAGTTCGACCAACGGATAGCGCGCGGCGATGTGCGTACCGCAGGCCGCGCAGCGGCCGCGCAGCAGCAGCCAGCCGAGCACCGGCACGAGGTGCAGCGCGCGGATCGGCGTACGGCAGGCCGGACAATGCGACCGCGGCGCGACCAGATCGTAGCGGGCGGTGGTCGACGCCGGCACCTCAGCGGACGCGACTGCACCTGCCTTCGCCGCAGTGCCCGCGGCGGCTTCCGCAGCGAGTTGCGCGCACTGCTCGCGCCACTCGCGCTCGAGCATGCGCGGCAGCCGGTGGATCACCGTGTTGAGGAAGCTGCCGACGATGAGGCCGAACAGCGCGGCCACCACCGGCAGCACGCCCGGCAGCGCCAGCGCCTGCAGCAGCGGCGACGGGTCGGCGAGCAGCGTGTCGGTCATCAGCGGTTCCCTAAACCCCGGCTTTTGTCCAGAATACGAGTTTAGTCCAGTGCTTATGGGGGTCTCGATGAATCTTCACGAATATCAGGCGAAGGAAGTCTTCGCCGCCTACGGGATCCCGGTCCCGGCGGGCCGGGTCGCAGCGACGCCGGAGGAGGCCGTGGCTGCGGCCGAGGCGCTCGGCGGCTCGCTCTGGGTCGTGAAGGCGCAAGTGCACGCCGGCGGTCGTGGCAAGGCGGGCGGCGTGAAGCTCGCGCGCGACACCAACGCGGTGCGCGAGGCGGCGAAGGCGATGCTCGGCACGCGTCTCGCTACCAAGCAGACGGGGCCCGAGGGCCTGCCGGTGGACCGTGTCTACGTCGAGACCGGTTCGGCCATCGACCGCGAGATCTACCTGTCGCTGACGCTCAATCGCGAGAAGGGGCGCATCGCCATGGTGGGTTCGGCCGCTGGCGGCATGGACATCGAGGAAGTCGCCGAGCACTCGCCCGAGAAGATCACCACGGTGAACATCCATCCCGCCGCAGGCCTGCAGGGCTGGCAGTGCCGGCGCATGGCCTTCGCGCTCGGCTTCAAGGGCGAGCAGATCGCCGAGTTCCAGAAGATCGCGATGGCGCTCTACCAGCTCTACCTCGACAAGGACGCGAGCCTGCTCGAAGTCAATCCGCTGATCGTCACCAAGACCGGCCAGCTGATTGCGCTCGATGCCAAGATCAACATCGATGCCAACGCGACCTACCGGCAGAAGGCGCTTGCCGCGATGAGGGATACCGCGCAGGAAGATCAGATGGAGCTGCAGGCGAGCCAGCACGATCTCAACTACGTCTCGCTCGACGGCGACATCGCCTGCATGGTCAACGGCGCCGGGCTTGCCATGGCGACCATGGACCTCATCAAGCTGCATGGCGGTTCACCGGCGAATTTCCTTGACGTCGGCGGCGGTGCCACGGCCGAGCGCGTCACGGTGGCCTTCAAGCTGATCCTGTCCAATCCGAAGGTGAAGGCGATCCTCGTCAATATTTTCGGCGGCATCGTGCGCTGCGATCTGATCGCCGAAGGCGTGATCACCGCCGTCAAGAACGTCGGCGTGAAGGTTCCGGTGGTGGTGCGCCTCGAAGGCACCAATGCCGAGAAGGCGCGTGAGATGCTGGCCGCGAGCGGCCTGCAGGTGATCGCCGCCAAAGACCTCACCGACGCCGCACAGAAAGTCGTGGCGGCCGCGCGCTGAGCCTTTCGCGCCAGCATCGTCGCGCCACAACAAGCTGACAGGATCCGACCCATGAGCATTCTCGTCGACAAGAACACCAAGGTGATCTGCCAGGGCTTCACCGGCAAGCAGGGCACCTTCCACTCCGAACAGTGCATCGCCTACGGCACCCAGCTGGTCGGCGGCGTCACCCCCGGTCGCGGCGGTGACACCCATCTCGGTCGGCCGGTGTTCGACACCGTGCACGACGCCGTCGCCGCCACCGGTGCCAACGCCTCCATGATCTACGTCCCCGCGGGCTATGCGGCGGACGCGATCCTCGAGGCCGTCCCGCAACTCGAACGTCTGCCCGTGCTCTTCGCTCCGCGCTCGCGGCTGCGGATGGCCGACGTCCGCGCGCGAGTGCTCTCGCTGAGATCGCGCGAGCCGTTGCCGTTGGCGTCCGCGAACACGATCAGGCCGCTCGTCCAGGTGCCGGCGCACACCGCCGTGGCTGGGGTCGCGGAGGTGCTGGAGGCCAAGGCCCACCGGCATGAGAAGGACGCGGTCATCCGCGTGC
>CAZIRD010000235.1:0-2514 GCA_964541625.1 uncultured Acidibacter sp. | reverse complement strand
GCGCCACGAGCGAGAGCAGCACGGCGCGGTTTTGCGCCATGGCCTTGCGGATGAAGTTGCCCATGCCGCCTTACCGCGCCGCGAGCCGCTGCACGCGCACGGCGTCGCCCGCTTTCACATAGCCCTGGCCGCCGGTGATCACCGGCGCGGGATCGGGCAGGCCGGTCACCCAGGTGCCGGCCGCATCGGCGCGCACCACCTGTGCGGGCACGAAACGCGCACGCCCCGAGGCATCGACGATCTTCACGCCGACGGCGCCGCCGTCATCGAGCGTGAGCAGCGACGGGGCAAGCCGGTGTGCGCGTACCTTGCCGACCGGCACGTCGACTTCGGCGGTGACGCCCGCGCGCAGACTGCCGCTCGGGTTCGGAATCTCCAGCTCGACGCCAAAGGTACGGGTCTTGCCTTCGGCGACGGGTGCCACATAACGCAGTGTGCCGCGCACGCGCTCGCCGGTAGCCAGCCGTGCCTCGCCGGCAAGTCCGCGGCGCAATGCAGCCACCTGGTTCTCGGCCACGCTCGCGGCGACCACGAGCGTCTGTTCATCGACGAAGCTCGCCACCCGTGTGCCCGGTGAGACGTAGTCACCCTCTTCGACGAAACGATCCTGCAGCGCCCCGGTGAACGGCGCCCCCACCGTCATGCGGGCAATGTCGAGCTCCGCGCGCCGCAACTCCGCGCGTGCCGTTTCGAGTTGTGCCTGTGACTCGGCGAGCTTGGCGTCGGAGATGTAGCCACTCGGCTTGAGTTTGGTCTGACCCTCGAACTCGAGTTCGCGCTGGCGCAGCGTCGCGCGCGCCTGGGTGAGCCGTGCGAGCCGGTCGGCATCGTCGAGGCGCAGGATGAGGGCGCCGGCCGCGATCCGCGTTCCGCGTGCGGCGCCGACAGCCACCACCCGGCCGGTGGTTTCCGCTTTCAACTCCACGGTCCGCGCCGGCGTGGTGCGCCCGAAGAGCGTGATGGTGCGCGTCACTTCCTCGGCCGGCAGATGGGTGACGACCACCTCGGGCGCCGTGGCGGCTGCGGCAGTGGGTGCCGGTCGATCCACCTCACGATGCCTCGGCATCAGCACGCCCGAACCAACCCAGATCGCCGTCACCAGGAAGACGAGGGCGGCGATGCGCCAGGGCTTTTCAGCGAGCGCATCGAGTTTTTCTTTGGTCTTCGCCTGGAGACTTTGCATTGCGGACGGATCCATGGTCATGGGTTTTGGGGTGATGCGGGGTCGGTGTCGAGCAGGTGGCGGTGATCGCGCATGTAGCGGACCGCGGCCTCGAGCAGTGCGGCGCCGAAGCCGTTCACGAACCGTACGCTGCCCGGCCAGCGGTGCTCGCCCGGGCAGCCCGAGGCCTGCAGCTGCCGCAAACCTGCCTCCATCGACTCGATGCGTTGGTCGAGCACCTGGGAAATACGCCCGGGCGGCACGAGGTGCGCGAAGTAGAGCAGGGCGAGAAGTTCCGAGCGCACTTTGTGGCTGGGTTCGACCTCGGTCAGCGCGGCCCGCAACGCCGCTTCGCCGGCCGGCGTGATCCGATACACCTTGCGGCCGGCGCGTTTGCCAAGCTGGCTCTTGCCCTCGCTGGCTTCGATCAGCCCCTCGCGGACCAGCGCCGCGAGCGCGGGGTAGATCGAGCCGAAGCCGGTGGCGAAAAAGTGGTCGACCGTGGCCTCAAAGTGCTTTTTGAGGTCATAGCCGCTCGCTTCGCCGAAGGTGAGCAGGCCGAGACAGACGGTCTTGGCGTCCATCCGGTCAATCTATATATCGATCCGATATATCGACATGAGATACTTGCTTGCCGTTCGGCCTGTGGATGAAAAGCGTCGACGGCGTTGAGGGTGGTGGTAGAATCCGCGCCCTCGCGTGGGGCGGTAGCTCAGCTGGGAGAGCGTCGCGTTCGCAATGCGAAGGTCGGGAGTTCGATCCTCCTCCGCTCCACCATCGTTCAACGCCCAACCGTTCTCGGTTGGGCGTTTTCGTATCCCGGGTCGGTGCGGACGCCTTGATCACTGGGCCGATCGTCGGCCTCCGTGGCAGGACCCGGCGCCCAGCCCGCCACCGCGCGGATCATGCGCATACCCGCGCCCTCGCTTTGCTATTGGATGGGCGCCACCGAAGTATCCACCGAACCGCCTATCTCGGCATGCTCGCCGAGGCCATGGCCGCGGATTTTCCCGCGCTTCCGCCGCAGGATGCGTTGCTGTGCGCGACGCTGGTCTGCGCCCCGTTTGAGGGACTCGCGGGAGCACTCGAGGCGGCTCAACAACTGGGCGTCGACCCGCAGCGTGTGCTGGCCGAGGTACAGCAGGTCGTGATCTCGATGCTGGAGCGTTTCGTCGACGGCAAGCGGTCAGAGCCCGCCGCCGCAAGCGTAGCGCCGCAGGTGTAAACTCGCGACCCGATATCGACGCCGTCGTCGCCCCCGTAGCTCAGTGGATAGAGCGACCGCCTCCTAAGCGGTAGGTCGTCGGTTCAACTCCGGCCGGGGGCGCCATTACCTCCCGCGCCTCCCGCTT
>CAZIRD010000234.1:0-2555 GCA_964541625.1 uncultured Acidibacter sp. | reverse complement strand
CGGGTGCACATCGCCCTGACGGACGCCAACAGCAGCTGTCTGGTCACCGCTGACTCGGGTGACGGCGCGAGATACGTCGTCATGCCGATGCGGCTCTGAGGTCGGCATGGCATTGGCGGAGCTCACGATCGAGAACCTCCGCTGCATCGAGAAAGCCGAACTGACCTTCGGTCCCGGTACGCATCTGGTGTACGGGGCGAACGGTGCCGGGAAAACCTCAATCCTCGAGGCGGTTTACCTGCTGGGTCGGGGCCGATCGTTTCGTACACGGCTCAATGAGCGCCTGATCCGGCATGGCGGTACGGCAGCAAGGACAATCGGCCGGGTAAGCGCCCCGATTCAGGATCACCGCCTCGGCGTGGAAGTCCGGCGGGCGACCGAATCGAAAGGGGGCACGGTGGGGCGCATGGACGGCGCCGATGTGCGCAGCTTTGCCGATCTGGCGCTGGCCTTTCCTGTCCAGGTCATGGATCCCGACGCCCACAAGCTGATCGAAGAGAGTTCAGCCCGCCGCCGCCGCTGGCTCGACTGGGCGGTGTTCCACGTGGAACCAGGCTTCGCCGCGAGCTGGGCTCGCTACCAGCGCGCGCTGCTGCAGCGCAACGCTGCCCTGCGAACCCGACAGGCGGAAGTCACCGTATGGGATCCCGAACTGGTGCGCGAAGGGGAGTGGATGACGGATGCCCGGGAACGGGTGGTCGCCCTGCTGCAGCCCTACTGGGCGGCCGCCGCGACCGAGCTGACGGGCCTCGAGATCAGCCTGGACTTCCAGCCCGGCTGGGATCGGAGTGCCGGCTTGGGGGCCGCGCTACTCGCCGCCACCACCCGTGATCGGGACCGCCGGACCACGACCGTGGGTCCGCATCGCGCCGATCTCAGCCTGAAGGTCCGCGGCCGCGTCGCCCGCGAGATCCTCTCCCGGGGCCAGCAGAAGCTGGCTGCCGTCGCCCTCAATCTCAGCCAGCTCGAATACCTGCGCAACGAGCGTGGCCTGCGTTCGACGCTGTTGCTGGATGACCCTTCCGCCGAACTCGATCGAGATCGCCTGTCCCGGTTCATCGGCCGCGTGCAGGCCTTGGAGACCCAGGTCATCGTGACCGCCCTGGACCGCGACAGTGCGCTGTTCGGTGCGCCGGATACCGTGTTTCACGTGGAACAGGGCAGGGTAGTTCGGGTATGATTCTCCATCTCTCCGCTGGGCCCACGCATGTCTGAAGCAGACGTCTACGACTCCAGTAAAATCAAGGTCTTAAAGGGACTGGATGCGGTCCGGAAACGGCCCGGCATGTACATCGGCGACACCGATGACGGCACTGGCCTGCACCACATGGTTTTCGAGGTCGTCGACAACTCGATCGACGAGGCGTTGGCGGGCCATTGCGACCGTATCGTCGTCACCATCCACGCCGATGAGTCCGTGACGGTCGAGGACAACGGCCGTGGCATTCCGGTGGACATCCACGCCGAGGAAGGGCGGTCAGCGGCCGAAGTCATCATGACCGTGCTGCACGCCGGCGGTAAGTTCGACGACAGCTCCTACAAGGTCTCGGGCGGTCTGCACGGCGTCGGTGTATCGGTGGTGAATGCGCTGTCCGACGTCCTGCAACTCACCATCCATCGCGGTGGCAAGTTGCACGCGCAGGAGTATCGCCTCGGCGAGCCGCAGGCTCCGCTGGCGGTGGTCGGCACGACCGACCGGACCGGCACTACCGTCCGCTTCAAGCCCAGTCCGACGATCTTCACCAACATCCAGTTCGACTACGACACGCTCGCCAAGCGGCTGCGGGAGTTGTCCTTCCTGAACTCGGGCGTCTGCATCGAGCTGGTCGACGAGCGGGAAAACCGCAGCGACGTCTTCCAGCACGAAGGCGGACTGCAGGCCTTCGTCAAGCACCTGAACCGCACCAAGCAGTCCATCCACGACCATGTGTTCTGGTTCCGCACCCAGGACGGGCCGATCGGTGTCGAGGTGGCGATGCAGTGGAACGACTCCTACCAGGAGTCGATGTACTGCTACACCAACAACATCCCGCAGAAGGACGGTGGCACCCACCTGGCCGGCTTCCGCGCCGCGCTGACCCGCACGCTCAACGACTACATCGAGCGCGAGGGCGTCGCCAAGCGCGAGAAGGTGCCGACCACGGGTGACGACGCCCGCGAAGGCCTGACCGCCATCCTGTCGGTGAAGCTGCCCGACCCGAAGTTCTCCTCGCAGACCAAGGACAAACTGGTGTCGTCCGAGGTCAAGAGCGTGGTCGAGACGGCGGTCGCGCAGAAGTTTTCGGAGTTCCTGCTCGAGAAGCCGCAGGAAGCCAAGGCGATCGCCGGCAAGATCATCGAGGCCGCGCGCGCGCGCGAAGCGGCGCGCAAGGCCCGCGAACTGACTCGCCGCAAGGGTGCGCTGGATATCGCCGGTCTGCCGGGCAAGCTCGCCGATTGTCAGGAGAAGGATCCCGCGCTCTCCGAACTGTTCATCGTCGAGGGTGACTCGGCCGGTGGCTCGGCCAAGCAGGGCCGAGATCGGCGCACGCAGGCGATCCTGCCGCTCAAGGGCA
>CAZIRD010000233.1:0-2699 GCA_964541625.1 uncultured Acidibacter sp. | reverse complement strand
TGATTGGTTCACCATGAATGCGGCCATTTTGCAGGAATCCGAGAATTTTGAACATGCGCTCAATCCCCGTCCGAGTGCTAACTTGTGATTTTTTTGTGTCTACCTTAATTGCGATTGAAGATTTTTTATTTTTCATAGAACTAAATATCAGCACCAACCTTTAATGAACCGTTTTTATTTTATACTATCCCTATTTTATAAATAAACGTGACGGCACAATGATTCTATCAAATTAACTATTAGTTGTTTAATTGTTTTTTTACTCATCTCCATCAGGAGGCGAGTTGGGGATCAGAATGCGGAACATACTACCAAAACCTATATGTTTGGCAAGCAAAAAAATGAATAAACCTATTTTTTACGTATTATTCTTATTAACTAATTTTTGTTCAGCGTTTAATTACTTTATTGCTTAGCATTGATGCAGGATTGAAGATTAAGCATAAACCCCACGAGATCCATTTTGAATCCTCTGCAATTGCTCAACTCTTTAGGATGGTAATTCTTTATCAATAGCATGGATGTTTATTCAAACATCATGTAAAAAGTTTCCAAAGTTTCGCTATTCGTGAACTGCTCGACAGGTTTTCCGAATCTTATCTCCGCATATTTTATTATTTTATCCTGATCAGACTCAATATTTGAAATTTGTGCCCTCCATTTCACCACACAGATTGAACAGGCCCGTCCATAGATTTTACCTTCCATTTGGGATTTGCAGAGGGCATGGAATTCTGATGAGTCCTTACGAAGGTTGGCTTTCTGCTGTTTAAGTTTATTAAAAAAAAAGCCTGCAAAAAATGAGATAAATAAAAGCAAACTTATAATTATATATTTAAATGACTTGCTGATACACATACCTATAGATTATTGATTTTGATATCTCTCTCATTTATCGCCATAATGTATTAAATATTAAACTTCAGTTATTCCTCCACCTGAATTCCATATTCCCTATTTCATCAATATAATAAAAATCTCCCACTTTTCTTTTAAAGCATTCAAATTGCATTTTCAAAATTCTGTCGTCTGTATTTTTTCTTTCTGCAAGAACTCCTATCACAAAAGCAATGCCCATTGATATACAAAGTATAATATATGATGTATCGTTCTTAAATGCTTGGATTATTTTTTGAAGATGCCTTTTAATATTATTTTTTATTTGCATTTTATTTATTATAATAAATACCTAAATACTTTTATTAGAGCGAAATTCAATTTATCTATGATTAAATATAGTTTTTTTACTATTTTAGCGTTTATTATATGTCCTATCCTCAGAACCGTCGATTTGGATAACAATAGTCCCGCTGCCCTCAAAATCATCGTATTCCAGGAAAAGAGGAGTTTGCAGAATCTTTGAGAGCTTTTTTAAACCAGCAATTGGAGGATGATACTCTGTGCAAAATTTCAATGATTTAGCATCCGCAGCAAAGTCGCAATCGCATGTTCCCCATTTGCATCCCCAATTCGCAAAACTCCAATTATACCAATCCTCATGCCCAAAGCTTTTAAGGTTTTCTTCGACCAACGCGAACCAACCAACTGACTCACTGGAACTAGGGTCATACACATCCTCTCCCGCAGGCAATGTCGCAGCGATGGAATCTGGCATGGGAAGGATTTTGTTGAAATCCAGCTCCAGAAATTCCTCTATTTCATGAAGTCCCGTGGGAAGAATGATATCTCTCCACTCGTCATTGGTATCGAGGTCGATCCGCTCGCGAACTATTCTACTTCCTGTATTGAGGAATGGACGAATTGCAGCCTGAAAATCGGAGATCTTGGGCAGAGAAATGATGTTGATAACTGTATCACACATGGCACTTGAGTTGGTTTGAAACGATGCGCTCGATTATGCCATAGGAGGTGTCGCAGAAGCTGACTCAGCGAGTTTTTTTATTGGAATCTTTTGCTTTTTATCCCGCAAGAAGCCTGAGCGTCTCCTGATCAACCCTGCCTCCGAAAAGCTTCTGAAGAACCTCAATAAAGGAATCTCCGCCATTGGATGCTTCTGCAAAAAGAGTTGCGCAAGAATGTAGCTTCAAGTCATCGGGATACGAAAAGATCGATCCAACGGAGTTGCCCGATTCCAGCACAGTCAGCATGCACTCGCGCAGGCGTGGACCAAGGATGGAGTGGGCCAAATATTCCCGAGCCTCTTCGAGACCGGAAATGGCATAGCGCTCAGCCATTTCGCTCCGCCCCAGACTTGCGAGCTGGGGAAAAACAAACCACATCCAGTGTCCGCGTTTTTTCCCCCTACGGAGTTCACCCAAGGCACTTTCATAGACATTGGCTTGCGCTTGCACAAAATGGCTGTGATCCCAGTTAATAGTTTCGTTTTTCAAAAATAGGCGGATGAGGATTGCGGAAACGGAGTTGGCAGTGAGACCAGAAGATGGGCGGGGGTGTTGGGATGCTCCCTGAGCCAGTTCGAGATTCCGAGATGCGGCAGCGCGGCCAATTTTTCGAGGATGCCACCGACGGTTGCGCGATTTTTAAGCAACGCGAGAAGAACCCTTGGGTCCTTGCTGTCGAAAAGACGCTGTTGGAGTTCAATGGAAAGATGAGGACAGGCAGCGAGACTCCACCGCACGATGGGATTACGGTCGCTAAAGAGGCGGAGATGGAGCGACTCGCAAGCGGTCGAGGATGCGACGGAGGCGCGGACCGTCTCGGCGGTGTGTCCGGCGAGA
>CAZIRD010000232.1:0-2753 GCA_964541625.1 uncultured Acidibacter sp. | reverse complement strand
CTACGGCACCTCGAGCTATGGCTACGACGTGCGCTGCGCGCGCGAATTCAAGATCTTCACCAACATCAATTCGACCATCGTCGATCCGAAGGCCTTCGACGAAAAGAGTTTCGTCGACGTCGACTCGGACGTCTGCATCATCCCGCCGAACTCTTTCGCGCTGGCGCGTACGGTCGAGTACTTCCGCATTCCGCGCAGCGTGCTCGTCGTCTGCCTCGGCAAGTCCACCTATGCGCGCTGCGGCATCATCGTGAATGTGACGCCGCTCGAGCCGGAGTGGGAGGGCCACGTGACCCTGGAGTTCTCCAACACCACGCCGTTGCCCGCCAAGATCTACGCCAACGAGGGTGTGGCGCAGATGCTGTTCTTCGAGAGCGACGAGGTCTGCGGCACCTCCTATCGCGACCGCGGCGGCAAGTATCAGGGCCAGCGCGGCGTGACCCTGCCCGTCACCTGACGGCTCGGCGCCATCAGCGACGCCAGGTCTTCAGCCTCATTGACCATTCCACCGTGTCGCCCTTGCGGCGCTCGGCCTGAACCGGCAGGAAGCCGAGCGACGGCGCGTACCACACCCGTGTAATGCGGTTCGAGCCCGGCCGGCGGCTGGTCCAGACCACGGTATCGAGTTCGCCCGCCACCGTGCGCAGGCGCATCGGCGCCTCCTGCGCATACTCATATTCCTTGATCGCATCCTTGTCGATCAGTGAGTAGCCGCGCGGCGATTCGCCGCGCGTCAGGGCGCGCATCAGGGCGATCTGCACCGACATGCCATCCTGCAGACCGGGCTGCGCGGCGAGATCGACCTTTGCCTGCTCGGCGGTGCCGCGGACCCGGCCCGCAGGCCAGTCGAATTCGAGTTGTACGTCCTTGGTGGTCGACTTGGTGCCGTCGTCGCCGCTGTAGCGCAGCGGACGCACGCCGGCCTCGTCGATGACGAGCATGCTCGTTTGCCGCACTTCTGCCGGTAAAGCCAGTCGGAAGAGACCGCTGGCGTTGTTGCGCGATACGTAGCGCCACTGCCCGCTGCTCTCGCGGGAGAGTTCGAGGCTGCTGGTGCCCGCGCGCAGACCGCGGAAGACCACATCGAAGGTGACAGCGAAGGGGGCGAGCTCCGCGGCTGGCGCAGCGGACAGGGTCGAGGGCAGCAGGAGGGTGGCGGCGGCGAGTGCGGCGAGCACGGTCCGACGGCTGCGACGGCGCGTAGAGGGTTGGAAGGCGATAAATCGGGACACGGTGACTGTCCTTTAGGGGTCAGTGGTTGAAGTCCTGCACGATCGGTGAGTCCAGTCTGACGCCATCAAGAATGGGCAGGCCTGAGTCGCAGCGCAACCGGCCGCTGGCGACCCACTGCACGACCGTGGGGTAGATCACGTGTTCGCAGCGCAGCACGCGCGCGGCGAGCGCCTTCTCATCCTCGCCAGGCTTCACCGCGAGGCGGGCCTGCAGCACCGGCGGGCCGCCGTCGAGATCGGGTGTCACGAAATGCACCGTCGCGCCGTGCTCGGTCTCGCCGGCCGCAAGCGCCCGCCGATGGGTGTGCAGACCCTTGTGGCGTGGCAGCAGCGAGGGGTGGATGTTCAGCATCCTGCCGGCGAGCGCCTCGACGAAGGCTGTATCGAGGATGCGCATGTAACCCGCCAGCAGCACGAGGTCCGGTGCACGGTCGTTGATGGCGCGCAGCAGCCGCGCATCGTGCGCGCTGCGAGCCTCGCCGGGCGCGATCGGCAACGCGATGGCGCTGAGACCGCGCTCGCGGGCCCTCGCGAGGCCGCCAGCCTCGGGCCGGTCAGAAAACACAGCCACGATCTCCCCATCGATCCGCCCGTCGCGACAGGCGTCGTCAATCGCGAGCAGATTGCTGCCGGTGCCGGAGATCAGCACCACGAGGCGTAGCGGCGCGCGCAGGACGGTCGTCGCGGCAGGATCGGCGCCCATCACTCGATGGTGACGTCGCCTTCGCCGGCGCGCACCTCGCCGATGAGGCTCGCCCGCTCGCCTTGGGCCTGCAGCAGCTGCACGGCGGTGTCAGCCGCCGCGTGCGGTACGATCGCCACCATGCCGATGCCGCAGTTGAAGGTGCGATGCATCTCCGCGTCGACAATGCCGCCCGTGCGCTGCAGCCAGTCGAACACCGGATCGCGATGCCAGGCGCTGCGGCGCAGGCTGACGCCGCAGTGCGGCGGCAGGACACGCGGGATGTTGTCGGTGAGTCCGCCGCCGGTGATGTGCGCGAAGCCGTGCACTGGAACGGCACGCGCCAGCGCCAGCATCGCCGGCACATAGATGCGGGTCGGTGCGAGCAATCGGTCGAAGAGGCTGCGCCCCTCGACCATCGTGCCGGCGTCGGCGCCCGCCAGCGTCACCAGCTTGCGGATCAAAGAATAGCCGTTGGAGTGCGGCCCGGAGGAACCCATGCCGATGACGGCGTCGCCGTGAGCGACCTTGCTGCCGTCGATGATGGCGTCGCGTTCGACGACCCCGACGCAGAAGCCGGCGAGGTCGTAGTCGCCGCCGTGGTACATGCCGGGCATTTCCGCGGTCTCGCCGCCGACCAAGGCGCATCCTGCCTGGCGACACCCCTCGACGATACCGGCAATGACGCTCTCGGCGACATCGACCTGCAGCTTGCCGGTGGCGTAGTAGTCGAGAAAGAACAAGGGTTCTGCGCCCTGCACGGCGACATCGTTGACGCACATGCCGACGAGGTCGATGCCGATGCTGTCGTGGCGGCCGGTGTCGATGGCGAGCCGCAG
>CAZIRD010000231.1:0-2759 GCA_964541625.1 uncultured Acidibacter sp. | reverse complement strand
GCCTGCTCGGTCATGCGCGTGCGCGCCGCCGGCGCGAGCGCATTGACGGTGATGCCGTAGCGGCGCAGTTCGGCCGCCTGCACCAGCGTCAGGCTGGCGATTCCGCCTTTTGCCGCGGAGTACACGCTCTGGCTGAAACTGCCCTGCAGTCCCGCGCCTGAACTCGTGTTGATGATCCGCGCATCGACCGGCCTGCCTGCCTTCTGCTCGGCGCGCCAGTGCGTCACCGCATGGCTCGCGACGCAGAAATGACCGCGCAGATGCACGCGGATCACCGCGTCCCACTCCTCGATGCTCTGGCTGACGAACATGCGATCGCGCACGAAACCTGCGTTGTTGACCACCACGTCGAGACGGCCAAAAGTCTCCACCGCAGTCCTCACGAGGCGCGCGGCACCGTCCCAGTCGGCGATATCATCGCCGTTCGCCACCGCTTCGGCGCCAAGCGCACGGATCTCGTCGACCACTGCCTGGGCGGTGGCGAGATCACGGCCCTCGCCGCTTGGCGAGGTCCCCAAATCATTGACCACCACTTTTGCACCCTCGCGGGCGTAGGCCAGCGCATAGGCGCGGCCGAGGCCGCGACCGGCGCCGGTGATGATCACCACCCGTCCTGCACAAATCCCGCTCATGCTGACTCCGCCGTGGCGCGCCCGTCGGCACGCAAATTCTCGATGATGGTGACATTGGCCTGCCCGCCGCCTTCGCACATGGTGAGCAGCCCATAGCGTCCACCACGGCGTTCGAGCTCGCCGAGCAGCGACGTCATCAAGCGCGCACCGGTGGCGCCAAGCGGATGACCGAGCGCGATCGCACCACCGTTGACGTTGACCCGCTGCGGGTCGACACCGAGTTCCTGCTGCCAGGCGAGCACCACCGAGGCAAACGCCTCGTTGATCTCGAAAAGATCGATGTCCTCGAGTCGGATGCCGCTCTTGTCGAGCGCATGGCGCGTGGCGGGAATCGGCGCCGTCAGCATCCAGACGGGATCGGCGGCACGAACACCGAGGTGCACGATACGCGCCCGCGGCCTGAGGCCGTGGCTGCGTACTGCCGCCTCGGAAGCCACCAGCATGGCCGCCGAGCAATCGGCGATCTGACTGGCCACCGCCGCAGTGACCCGGCCGCCGGCTTGCAGCGGCTCGAGCGTTGCCATCTTCTCGAGCGAGGTGCCTCGACGCGGCGTCTCATCGCGCGCGAAGTTGCCTACCGCTGCGATCTCGGCATCGAAGCGACCACCATCGATGGCCGCAATCGCGCGCTCGTTGGAGGCCAGCGCAAAACGCTCCATGTCGAGACGCGAGAGTTGCCACTTCTCGGCGATCATTTCCGCCGAACGGAACTGCGAGACTTCCTGATCGCCATAGCGCGCACGCCAGCCGGGTGAATCGCGGAACGGATCGCGGAAACCGAGCGCCTGACCGGCGATCATCGCCTGCGAGATCGGGATCTGGTTCATCTGCTGCACGCCACCGGCGACGACCAGATCCTGGGTGCCGCTCATGACCGCCTGGGCGGCGAAATGCAGCGCCTGCTGCGACGAACCGCACTGGCGGTCGATGGTCGTGCCGGGCACGTGCTCCGGCAGCCCGGCCACCAACCAGCAGGTGCGCGCGATGTCGCCCGCCTGCGGCCCGATGGTATCGACGCAGCCAAAGATCACGTCCTCCACCGCCGCCGGGTCGATCGCGGTTCGCTGCATCAGTGCAGCCAGCGAATGACCGCCGAGGTCGGCAGGGTGCATCGTGGCGAGACTGCCTTTCTTGCGACCGATCGGCGTCCGTACCGCGTCGATGATGTATGCGGTCATCCGCTCTGGCCTCCCAGCACAGCGGTCGTCGGCTGCGCAGATTCGTTGAACAGCTGATCGGGACCGATGGCAGCGCCGCCATCGCGCAGCGCCGCATGCAACTGTGCGAAATGCCGGCCACGGCCGCCGTTGAGGCCGGCAAGCGCCCAGGCCCGCTTGGCATAGAACTGCAGGTCCACTTCCCAGGAATAGCCCATCGCGCCATGCACCTGAATGGCGGTGCGCGCGGCGCGATCCGCCGCGTCCGCAGCCGCCACCACCGCGTGCGAGACGCGCAATGGCGTCAGCGTAGCGGCTGCCGCATAGACCACCGGCCGCGCGAACTCCAGCTTGACCATGACGTCGGCGAGCTGGTGTTTGACGGCCTGGTTGCCGCCAATCGCCTTGCCGAATTGCTTGCGCTCCAAGGCGTAGGCGACTGCGATCTCGGTCATGCGCGCGGCAAGACCGAGCATCTGCGCTGCGTCGAGTACCGTGTTGATGGTCTGTGCCGCCGCCCACGCCTGCTGCACGAGCGGACCGCTGAGCTCCGCGACGGGTTTTACGCCGTTGATATCGATGGTGCCGAGCCGCCGCAGCGGATCGATGCTCTCGCAGGTCGCGACACCCACCTCGGCGGCTCTGAACAGCGCAACATCGTCGGCCGCGCGCGCGACCAGATACCAGTCAGCGAGTGGCGCTCCGGCGACCGTCGCCACGTCGGGCGGCAGGGCCAGCACCACCGTCGCGCCGGCGAGCGCCGCCTCGAGCACCGCACCGGCCTCGCCGGCATCGCGCTGCCTGCCTGGCCCCGCCAGCACGGCCAGCAGCGGATGTGCGATGGCCGCTGACGCCACCAGCGGCTCGGGTAGCGCCGCCCTGCCCGCTTCTTCAGCGAGCAGCAGGAAATCCAGCGCTTCGAGACCGAGACCACCCTGTTCGGACGGTACCAACGCGCCCGCAAGACCCA
>CAZIRD010000230.1:1222-2783 GCA_964541625.1 uncultured Acidibacter sp. | reverse complement strand
GAGCGACCCGGGTTTCGCGGCGGGCCTCAACGTGAGCGCCGGCCGCATCACCTGCGCGGCAGTGGCGGCGGCGCTGACTTAAATCGTCATGGCGGCCTGCCGCCGGTTGCCGCCTGCTGCAGCTGCATGTAAACACCGAGCCGATCGGCAATCTGCCAGTGCCCGGTGAACCGCCCGTTACTGAGGTAATAGACGGTGGCACCGGACATGCGTAGCGACTTGCCTGTAGCCGGAAACCCCGGGAAGTCGCCGAGGTGGGTAGCAACCCAGTGCCAGGTCACCATCACCCGATCCGCTGCCGCGAGAACATCTTTGCAAGTGAAGCGCTGATCCGGAAAAGGCGCGCGGGATTTCACGACGCGGTCCTTGTAGCCCGCGAGATCGAGCGTCATCCCCTCCCAGGCATCACCGGGGTCGTGATGGATCGTGTAGGCGGACGCAATATATTGGTCCGCAGCCTCGATAATTCCCCGACTCCACACTTCGTCGATGAATTGGAGCAGAAGGTTTTTATTGTCTTGTTCTACAGGCACGAGCGGCCAAGGATAGCCTGATGCCGAGTGCCGAGGGTTGAGTGGCCGCTGCATCTGCCTTGCCTCGCTGGTACTCCCGCAGCGACGAACCGCTTGGCGGTTGCGACCGGCTGCGGCTACCCTGCACTTTCCAGACAGATCATGGTGGGCGTCGAATGAGCGTTTCCCGTCGCAAGGCCTTGCAGGTGGCAGTCACTCTGGGTGGCGCCGGTCTCGTCACATTGCCGGTTGCTCCTGCGGCGCCGGTCGCCGCTCTGGCGCCATCGACGCCGGCGCCGCTGCCCGACTTCAACGACCCGCTCACGGTGCTGCGCACGCACGTGAAGCTGGTCGGCACGCTCGGCACCGGACAGGTGGTGTCGTTCATGCGGCTCAACATCTACGCCGATCTCGGCGAGGGCAACTACGTGCCCTTCTTCACCATGAACAACATCCTGGTGGATTACTGGCAGCCGAAGGACAACGACCAGCACGAGATGCGCAAGTACGAGGTGGGCTTCTACACGAAGTACGACAGCCAGGAGCCGCTCGAGGAATTCGCCAACCCCGTCACCGGCAAGACCCTGTCCATCCATCATTTCCGGCTCGGTCCGGTGCCGCGGCTCTACACGCCGACCGGCGTGTTCGCGATGGGCTACACGCCGAAGCTGCTGCCGATCGAGGTCATCGGCGATCGCGTGTTCCTCGCAACCCAGTCGATCGAGAGCCGGCCCGACATGCTCAACCCCGGCCAGACGGCATACACGAACTCTTTCATGACCATGTCGGCGCCACTCGCGGATATCGCCAATCCGGCGGTGCTTTCGGCACCGGTGCATCTGCAGCTGCAGAACAAGAACCGCTGGGCGCCCTGGATGGGCATGGGCGATCGGCCGGGTGGTACCGTCGCGCGCGGCTTCGGCGGCAAGGTCGCGAACCTCGACGCGCTGCCCGAACAGGTGAAAGCGGGCGCGCGGCGCTTCGTGCCGGAAATCTTCGATACCGAGAACTGGAAGGAATTCCTGTTCGAGGACTCGGAGTACCTGAAG
>CAZIRD010000230.1:0-1122 GCA_964541625.1 uncultured Acidibacter sp. | reverse complement strand
ACGCCGTCGCGGCGGTAGATCCGGCCGCTGCCGAGCGTGCGCCCGGCACCGCTCCAATGGCTGTCGCGCTCGAGCAGCAACCAGTCGGCGGGATCGCCCTCTGCGTGGAACCACATGGAGTGGTTCATCGAGACGATCCGCAATGGACGCGCCGGCAACTGCTCGACGAGTTCAAGCAGTGCTGCACTGCTTGCGAGGTAATCGGCGACGAAGGCCAGCACCGAAGCACATCCCGCGGCCGCCTGCGGTGGCGGCTGCAGACCGCGGATCCACATCCGCGTGCTCGGCGGACCGGGGCGGACAAGGAAATAGTCTTCCGCATCGAGCGGACGGATTTCCACCTGCGGCAGCGTCGTGAGCCGTGTGCGGCCGTGCGGCGACAAGCGCGCTTGCAGTCGCCTACCCGCCTCCTCGATCGACTCCAGTTGCTCGGGCGGAAGCGGCTCGGCTCTCCAGCGACCGCCCGCGGCGAGACCGTCGAGCGCCACGCCGCAGGACACCGTCGCGGTCGCGATCAGTTGATCGTGCTGCAGCGCGCGGACCAGCCGCACGCTCTGGCTGCGACCGTCGAATACCGGCTCGACGAGGTAATCCAGTGGCGCGTCGAGGCGCGCGGGTCGCAGGAAAGTAGCCTGCATCGCGTTCGGCGCCCGCCCGCCGCCCACGTCGGACTCGGCAGCGCGCAGCATCTGCGCGAGCAACTGTCCGCCAAACACCACGCCGCTGCGGTTCGCCTGACTCGCGAGTGAGCGGAAACGCTGCGGCCCCAAGGCCTCGAGCGTCAGCAGCCGATGCAGCTCGGGCGCGCTCACCCTGGCAACGTGTAGTCCCGGAACTGCTCGCGCAGCTTGATCTTCTGCACCTTGCCGGTGGCGCCGAGCGGGATGGAGTCGAGGAACACCACGTCGTCGGGCACCTGCCATTTGGCGACCCGGCCGGCAAAGAAAGCGAGGATCTCCTCGCGCGTCGCCTGCGCGCCGGACTTCTTCATGACGATGAGCAGCGGTCGCTCGTCCCACTTCGGATGACGCACCGCGATGCAGGCGGCGAGCGCTACCGCAGGATGCGCCATGGCGATGTTCTCGATGTCGATCGAGCTGATCCACTCGCCGCCGGACTTGA
>CAZIRD010000229.1:0-2810 GCA_964541625.1 uncultured Acidibacter sp. | reverse complement strand
CCATGGAGATGACCGCGCCTTCCTCGACGATCACACCCTCGACGATCTCCGAGCGGGCGCCGATGAAGCAGTGGTCCTCGATGATGGTCGGTGCGGCCTGCAGCGGCTCGAGCACGCCGCCGATACCCACGCCACCCGACAGATGCACGTTCTTGCCGATCTGGGCACAGGAGCCCACCGTTGCCCACGTGTCGACCATCGTTCCCGAGTCCACCCAGGCGCCGATGTTGACGAACGACGGCATCAGTACGACGTTTGGGCCGATGTAGGCGCCCTTGCGGACCACCGCATCCGGAACGACGCGGGCGCCGCTCGCGCGCAGGGTGGCTTCGTCCATGGCCGCGTACTTCAGCGGCACCTTGTCGAAGAACCGGGTGTGGCCCCCTTCAATGAGCTTGTTGTCCCAGGCGCGGAAGTAGAGCAGCACGGCTTTCTTCAGCCAGTCATTGACGATCCAGCGTCCGTCCTGCTTTTCGGCGACCCGCACCTTGCCCGCATCGAGCAGGTCGAGGGCCTCGTCAAGAGCGACCTTGAGCTCGCGCGACACGTTGCGCGGATTGATCTCGGCACGCTCCTCGAAAGCCGCCTCGATGATGGCCTTGAGTGCCGGGTGGTCGTGCGTGGAATGCGTGGTCATGCGGATCTTTCCTCGATGAAGCGGACGATGCGTCTGGCCGCCTCGACGCATTCGTCGAGTTCGGCCACCAGCGAAATGCGCACACGGCCGACGCCGGGGTTCAGGCCGCCCGTCGCCCGTGCAAGATAACTGCCGGGCAAGACCGTCACGTTCTGCCGGGCGAAGAGTTCGCGAGTCCAAAGTTCGTCGTCACCGCCGACCTCCGCCCAAAGATAGAAGCCGCCCTGCGGCGCATGGCAGGCGAGGCGGGGCGCGAGGATAGGCAGGACCTGCGCGAACTTCTCGCGGTAGAGACGACGGTTGGCACTGACGTGGGCCTCGTCATTCCAGGCCGCTACGCTTGCCGCCTGCGTGGGCAGCGGCATCGCGCAGCCGTGATAGGTCCGGTAAAGCAGGAAGCGTTCCAGTACGCGTGCATCGCCGGCAACGAAACCCGAGCGCAACCCGGGCAAACTGGACCGTTTCGACAGGCTGTGGAATACCACGCAACGTTCGAAGCCGGCGCGACCGCTGGCGACCGCTGCGTTGAGCAGCGACGGCGGCGGTTGGTTGTCGTCGGCGTAGAGTTCGGCGTAGCACTCGTCTGCGGCGATCAGGAAATCGTGGCGTTCGGCGAGCGCGAGCACTCGTTGCCATTGCCTGACGTCCATCACCGCGCCGGCGGGGTTTCCCGGACTGCAAAGATAGAGCAGTTGCACGCGGTCCCAGACGTCGGCCGGGACCGACTCGAGATCCGGCAGGAAGCCGTTTGCCGCGGGCGTGTCGATGAAAAAGGGTTCGGCGCCCGCGAGCAGGGCTGCGCCTTCGTAGATCTGATAGAAAGGGTTCGGCATTGCGACCAGCGGCCGCGCACCCGTAGTGCCGCGGTTGACCACCGCCTGGGCGAAAGCGAACAGCGCCTCGCGGGTGCCGTTGACCGGCAGCACGTTGGCGTTGCCAACGCTGCCCGCTTGCAGACTGAACCGACGCTCGAGCCAGCGTGCGCAGGCCGAGCGCAGTTCGGCGGTGCCGGCCGTCGCCGGGTAGGCGCCGAGCCCGGCGAGCGAGTGGCGCAGCGTCTCGAGCACGAACGGCGGCGGCGCATGCTTCGGTTCGCCGATGGAGAGTGCGATGTGCGCGAGTCCGGCCGGCGGGTTGATGCCAGCCTTGAGCGCGGCGAGACGCTCGAAGGGATAGGCCTGCAGGCGATCGAGATCGGCGTTCATGAGGTACCGGGCAGCCCTGTTGCTCAGGCCGCGCGACGCTGCTCCAGCGCCTCGGTGAGTCGTGCGACGAGACGCTGTGCGCGTTCCTCGGCGAGCGGACCGTGGCGCGCATCGCTGACGTAGAACACATCCTCGGCGCGCTCACCGACGGTCATGATCTTGGCACCGAGCAGGTCGATGCGCTCCTCCATCATCACCTTGCCGACATCACAGAGCAGGCCGGGCCTGTCCGCCGCGATGATTTCCAGCACCGAACGCTGGTTGCGCTCGTCCGCGGTGACCACGATCTGCGTACGGGTATTGAAGAGCCGAACCTGGCGGGGTGCGCGACGGGATACGCCCATGGCGGAGTCGCGCGGTGCGGCGAGCGACTTGCGCAGCGCGAATTCGATCTCCTGGTGGCGCTCGGCATCGGCGATCGGCGTGCCGTCTTCTTCGAGTACGTGGTAGAGGTCGATGCTGTTGCCGTCGCCGGTCGGCGTGATGCGTGCGTCGACAATGTTGAAGCCGAGCTGGTCGAGCACCGCCGTGGTACGCGCGAAGCCGTGCTGACGATGCGGGGCAAAGATCATGATCGAAGTCGTGCCGCGTTCGCTCTCGGCCTGTACCGATACCACCGGCTCGTCGGTGTCCGGATCGCGCTCGGCAAGCACCCGGGTATGCCAGGCGATCTCCTGCGGCGTATGGCGCAGGAAGTAGGCATCGGTCAGCAGGGTCCAGACCGCATCGACGGTGTCGCCCGCGACGCCCGTCGCGGCCAGCAGCTCGCGGGCCTGGGTCTGGTTTTCCTGCTTGAGTTCTTCCTGGTCGATCGGGCTCTCGAGACCGCGGCGCAGCGCCCGTTTGACCCGATCGTGGAACTCGCTGAAGAGCGAAGCCTTCCAGGAGTTCCACAGGCGCGGGTTGGTGGCGCGCACGTCCGCGGCGGTGAGTACGTAGAGGTAATCGAGGTGGGCCTCGTCCCCGAC
>CAZIRD010000228.1:0-2817 GCA_964541625.1 uncultured Acidibacter sp. | reverse complement strand
GATCGGGAAACGGTTGTCCGTGTCGCGCACAGCGACCGAGGCCTGCTCGGGCGGGGTAATCACGTAACTCATGCAATCCTCTCTGGCTGAAAACAGGCCAGCGGCCTGCCTGACCCGGTGGTCGAAGATCGAAAATAGCACGGCATCGTCGTCGACGCGGAAACGCGCCCGTCGGCTCCTCGATTACACTGCCGCGACCACTGAGGGCGAGTCCACTTGAAAACGCACTATCGGGTTGTCGTCATCGGCGGCGGCATCGTCGGCGTCAGCGTGCTCTACCATCTGGCGCGCCATGGATGGACTGATGTCGCGCTGATCGAACGCAACGAACTCACCGCCGGTTCCACCTGGCATGCGGCCGCCGGATTCCATGCGCTCAACGACGATCCGAACATCGCCGCCCTGCAGGGCTACACCATCGGTCTCTACGCCGACATCGAGCGCGAGAGCGGGCAGAACGTCGGCCTGCACATGACCGGCGGCATCAGCCTCGCGGCCTCCGCAGAGCGCTGGCAGATGCTCAAGGCCGAGCGCGCGATGTACGAAACCATGGACATGGAAACCCTGCTCGTCACGCCGGAGCAGATTTGCGAGATGTGCCCGCTCGTCGACCCCCGTGGCCTGCAAGGCGGTCTCTACGATGCCCACGAAGGCTATGTCGATGCGCACGGGGCAACGCATGCCTTCGCCATCGCCGCCCGGCGACGCGGCGCAGACATCGTCCTGCACAACCGGGTCCTCGACCTTCAGCCGCAGGCCGATGGCGGCTGGCGTCTGATCACCGAACAAGGCAGCGTCACTGCCGCGCACGTGGTGAACGCCGCGGGACTCTGGGCGCGTCGAGTCGGCCGCATGGTCGGCGTCGACCTGCCCGTGACGCCGATGTCACACCACTATCTCGTCACCGATGATGTGCCGCTGCTGGCCGCGCTGGATCGGGAGATCGTCTCGATCACCGACCTTGAGGGTTTCACCTACCTGCAGCCACTCGGCAAGGGTGCACTACTCGGCGTGTACGAGCGCGATCCGCGGCACTGGAGCCCGGAAGGCGCCCCGTGGGATTACGGCATGGATCTGCTGCCGCCGGACATTGAGCGGATATTGCCGGAACTCGGGATCGGCTACGCACGCTTTCCGGCGCTCGCCGAAGTCGGTATCAAGCGCTGGGTCAACGGTGCATTCACCTTCACGCCCGACGGCAATCCGCTCGTGGGACCCGTTCCCGGACTGCGCAACTATTGGGTCGCCTGCGGCTGCATGGGCGGCTTTTCGCAGGGCGGCGCCATCGGTCTCACCCTCGCACGCTGGATGATCCACGGCGATCCCGGCTACGACGTGTTCGGCATGGATGTGGCCCGCTACGGCGCCTTTGCCTCGCAGCCGCATTACCTGCGCGACACCACGCGGCAGTTCTACGCGCGCCGTTTCGTCATTTCCTACCCCAATGAGGAACTGCCGGCCGGCAGGCCGCTGAAGACCTCGCCTGTGCACGACCTGCTCGCTGCTGATGGCGCGCTTTTTGGCTGCACCTGGGGCATGGAGACTCCGCAATTCTTTGCTCCAGGTCGCGGATCAACGGGATCCAACGCCTTTGTCGAGACGCCCACCGTGCGTCGTTCCAACGCGCATGCCTTCGTAGCGGATGAGGTACGCGCGACACGCATGGCGGCAGGCATGTTCGACGCCGCCGTATATGCGCGCTATGAAATCAGCGGTCCTGGTGCAGAAGCCTGGCTGGATCGACTGCTTGCCTGCCACCTTCCCGCCGTTGGCCGCGTGCGTCTCGCGCCCATGCTCGGTCATGGCGGGGCACTGATGGGCGATCTGACGGTCAGTCGCCTCGCCGCCGACCGCTTCTGGCTGATCGGTTCCTACTACCTGCAGAATTGGCACGGCCGCTGGTTCAACGACCTGCTGCCGGCGAGTGGCGTACGGATCGAAAATCTCTCCGACAGCTGGAGCGGCTTCGCCCTGTCGGGGCCGCTCGCCCGCGATATCGTGCAGCCGCTCACCGACATCGATCTTGCCAACGATGCCTTCCCCTTCCTCACCTGCAGAGAGGCCGGCGTCGGCCTATCACGAGCGGTGCTGGCGCGGCTGTCGCTGACCGGCGAACTTGGCTACGAAATCTACGTCCCCGCCGCCGAGCAGCGCGCGCTCTGCCTCGCTCTGATGGCGAGCGGCAGGCAACGCGGCCTGCGACACATCGGCAATCGCGCACTCGATTCATTGCGACTGGAAAAGAGTTTTGGCATCTGGTCCACGGAGTTCACACAAACGATCACCCCGGGAATGTGCGGCCTCGATCGTCATGTCGCCTATGAAAAGCCAGGTTTCGTTGGCCGGGACGCCGCCCTGCGCGAGCGCGACTCGCCGTCGCGTCGCCGGCTCGTCACTCTGGCGATCGACGCTACCGACGCGGACGCCTCGGGCTTCGAACCGGTGCGCTATGCCGGACGCCTCGTGGGCTACACGACCTCGGGCGCGTACGGCCACTGGGTCGAACAGAGTCTCGCGCTCGCTTATGTTGATCGGGATGTTTTGCGCGAGTCACCGCTCCTCAGCGTCGATGTAGTCGGTGAGCCGCGAGCGGCCCGGCTGCTGCCAGCCCCCGCATGGGATCCACGCGGCGAGCGCATGCGCTGTTGAATTTGCGGCCAGCGTTTCGCTAGCGCGAATCGCGCCTCTCGAGCTCGACCGTATCCCCAACCCGCAGTACACCCCCCGCGCCGCCCTCGACCCGCGCGTTCTGGCCGAACGTGACGCCGAGCAGATTGCGATCGAAACGAAACTCGCGCAGCACCGGAAGAGGACTGA
>CAZIRD010000227.1:0-2847 GCA_964541625.1 uncultured Acidibacter sp. | reverse complement strand
CAGCGTGCGGCCCGCTACGGCGCCGATGCCTCGTTGCCGCTGCTGACCCTTGCCCACCGTGTCGCGGACACGGCAGGCGTACCGGCCAACATTGAGCCGGCAACGGATGGCGGTGCCTTGCTGCAACTTCAGGATCTGCCGTTCGACACGGCTCTGTCTATCGTTGCCGATCTGGATGCGCTGCAGGTACGCAGCCGCGGGCTGCAGCTCGAGGCCACTGCACCAGGTCGCGTCACGCTGCGTATCGATCTCGCTCCGCGTCGACCGTGAGTGCCAAGCGCCGGCTGGTTCTCCTGCTCCTCGCCGGGCTGTTGGCCGGCGTTGTGGTCTGGTTGCCCGCGAGTGTGATCGCAGCTTTGCTTCCCGCCGGCCTGCGCTGTGATGCGCTCGTCGGCAGTGTCTGGAACGGTCGCTGCGCGGGGCTCGGAGTACGCGGCAGCCGTTCCGGTGATCTTTCCTGGGCGCTGGGCGTGCCGTCGCTGCGTCCATTGCGGCTGCCCGTGCAACTCACCTGGCAGCGCGGCGATTCCTTCATCATGGGGCTGGTGTCGTTCTCGCTCGCGGGCGTCGAGGCGGTACGTATCGAGCGCGCGGATGTTTCGCTGCAAACCTTGCGCGACGCGCTGCCTGCGGATCTTGCGCTGCGTGCCGTGGCGGGACTCGCCGGGCGCCTGCAGGGCAACGGCGTTGAACTGCGACTGCAGTCTGCCCGGCTGCAGGGTGTGCAAGGACGGCTCAGCTTGCGTGATGCTCGCCTGCTGCGGTTCGATGCCGCGCTCGGCGACTTCGCGGCGGACTTGCAGGGCAACCGAGGTCGGGTCGTCGACCTCGGCGGTCCGCTACAACTCGTGGGCGAACTGCGGCTCGAGCCGGATGGACGCTACCGTGTCGACGCCAAAGTCGAGGCGCGCGCTCCGGCATTGCGTCAGGCGCTGGGTCTCGTCAAGCCGACCGAGCTGGCGATCGAGGGGCGACTTTGAGGTTGCGATAGTCCGCCAGCAGTTCTGACATGCGCGCGAACACGGTGCGCAGCGTCGCCGCATCCGGCAGGTTGGTGATGCGGAAGTGGTCGTTGTAGGGGACGTTGAAGCTCACGCCGGGCGCAACCAACACGTGCTTCTGTTCCAGCAGATCGAGGGCGAACTGCTGATCGTCGAAACCCGGCAGGTCACCGCCGACGCCGACGAAGGCATACAGGGCACCGCGCGGCGCATGGACCTTGAATGACGGATCCGCCTTGGCGGACTCGATGATCGCGCGACGGGATTCGTACAAACGCCCACCCGGCATCGTCAGTTCGCGGATGCTCTGGTAACCGCCGAGCGCGGTCTGCACCGCCCATTGACCCGGGACGTTGCTGCACAGACGCAGCGAGGCGAGCAACTCCATCGCCGCGATCAATTCCTGCGCGGCGCGGATTTTGCCGGAAATCACCGCCCAGCCGACACGGTAGCCGCAAGCACGATAGACCTTCGAGAGTCCCGACATCGTCACGCAAATCGTGTCAGCCACCAGCGTCGCCATCGGCACGAACTCGGCGTCGTCATAGGTGATCTGGTCGTAAATCTCGTCGCACAACAAAACCAGCCCCCGCTCCTCGGCGAGACGCGCGATCCGCTCGAGGACGGCACGCGGGTAGACGGCACCGGTAGGGTTGTTCGGGTTGACGATCACGATCGCCCGCGTCCGTGGCGTCACCAGGGCGGCGATCTCCTCTGGGTCCGGCACAAAGCCGTTCGCCGGCAGACAGGGATAATGCACCGCGCGGCCGCGATTGAGATTCACCGCGGCGGTCCAGAGCGGATAGTCCGGACTCGGCACCAGTACTTCGTCGCCCTCGTTCAGCATGGCCCGCAGGGTGAGGTCGATGAGTTCCGAAACACCGTTGCCGATGAACACTTCCTCAGCCGACACGCCATGCACACCACGGGCCTGCTGCTGCATGACGACGGCTTCGCGCGCCGGGAAGATGCCCTTCTGGTGGCAGTAGCCCTCGCTGTCGGGAAAGTTCTCGATCATCGCGAGGCGCATCGTCTCCGGCGTACGGAATCCGAACAGCGCCGGATTGCCGATATTCAGCGAGATGATCTCGTAACCCTTGCGCGACATCTCGAGTGCCCGTCGGGCAAGCTTGCCGCGGATTTCATAGCGGACGTTGCGCAGGCTGTCGCTGGTGCGGACCGTGGTATCGATGCTCATGTAGTAATTACTTGCTTAAAACTTGCTTGCCGTGTCGGGGCGTTGTGCAGCCGAAGCCGGCAAGGATAAGCCCTGGCGCCGAGCCGCGCGACTGCGCTCAGTCCCCGCGCCGGTGATGGCCGCCGATGCCCAGTGCGCCGGGGTTCATGCAGCCGGCGGGATCGATCGCCTGCTTGAGTGCCGTAACGAACCGCGCCGACTCGGGTCGCAGCGAGCCGAAATACGGATAGGTCTTGCCGAGCTGGTTGGAGGCTGCGCCGAGCTCGGCGAAGAGGTCGATCAGCCTCTGGCGCATCTCGGCGACCAGCGCGCGGGCTCCGGGCTGCGGTGCGGGCTCCGTGAGGCGGCCGCGCGCGGCGGCAGACAAGGTCCGCGCGTGCACCGGCAGCCACTCGTCGCGCCAGCGGAAGACCGGCTCGAAACTGAACGCCGTGGTGCCTATGGCGATCAACAGGTGCGTCATCCACACGCCCTCGGCCTGCATGCGCTCGCGGAATGGCTCGAGCACCTGCGCACTCGCTGCCATGATCCGCGGCGCATCCGAATGCGCCACCTTCGCATTGAGCGCTGCCCAACGGTGGCCATCGGCACCGAGCACGCCATCCGGCGGCGGAAACGGATTCGCGCGCACCGCGCGCGGAATGGAGT
>CAZIRD010000226.1:0-2854 GCA_964541625.1 uncultured Acidibacter sp. | reverse complement strand
CGCCGTCCTTCAGCCGCTTGTCGCCCGGGATGCCGTGGCAGACCACGTGGTTGACCGACGCGCAGATGGTTTTCGGGAAGCCGCGGTAGTTGAGGTTCGCCGGTACCGCACGCTGCACCTGGGTGATGTGCTCATGGCAGATGCGGTCGAGCTCGTCGGTGGTAATGCCCGGACGCACGTGCTCGCCGATCATGTCGAGCACTTCGGCGGCGAGACGGCCGGCCTCGCGCATCTTCTCTTGTTCCTGCGGGCTCTTGACGGTGACGGGCATGTGTGGCCTGAGGGCGAACTGCGAACGCGGCGGAGGATCGAAGCGGGGAGCCCGTAAAGCGTTGTTTTTACGGGAGGTGCATGGTATAAAGCGCGGCCTTTTTTGGCAACGTAAACAACCCACACGCACATCGTTGCATCGGTTGCTGGGTGTCCTGACCACCTTCGGGTGACGGGATGGCAGCCGAGGATGTGCGGAGGCCCAACCCGACAAGGAGTGATATATGGCCAGCGTGTCCATGCGACAGATGCTGGAAGCGGGTGTCCACTTCGGACATCAGACCCGCTTCTGGAACCCGAAGATGGCAGAGTTCATTTTCGGCGAACGCAACAAGATCCACATCATCAACCTCGAGAAGACGCAGCCGCTGTTCGCGGAGGCTGCCAAGTTCATTCAAGGGGTTGCTGCAGACGGCGGTACCGTGCTCTTCGTCGGCACCAAGCGCTCGGCGCGCGAGCCGATCGAGAAGGAAGCCGCCCGCGCCGGCATGCCGTTCGTCAGCCAGCGTTGGCTCGGCGGCATGCTCACCAACTTCAAGACCGTGCGGCAGTCGATCAAGCGACTCGCCGACCTCGCCGAAATGAAGGCGAACGGCGCGCTCGACAAGCGCGGCAAGAAAGAAGGCACGATGCTGCGCCGCGAGCTCGAGAAGCTCGAGCGCTCGCTCGGCGGCATCAAGGCGATGGAGTCGTTGCCGGATGCCATCTTCGTGGTCGATGTCGGTCACGAGAAGATCGCGGTGCACGAGGCCAACAAGCTTGGCATTCCCGTCGTCGCCATCGTTGACACCAACTGCACCCCGGACGGGGTCGATTTTGTCGTGCCGGGCAACGATGACGCCATGCGCGCCATCCAGCTCTACGCGTCTGGCATTGCCGATTCGGTCATCGAAGGCCGTTCGACGGCGCCGATGCTGGCGGTGACCGAGGACGAGTTCGTCGAGCTCGACGAGAGCGGCAACCCGAAGCCGAAGGCGGCACGCGGCGGCAAGCCGCGGCGCGAGCCGGCGGTGCGTGCGCGTCGCGGCGCAGCACCGGCGGCACCTGCCCGTCGCCGTCCGCAGCCCTCGATCGCTGCCGCTCCGGCGGAGGTCGTCGAGCCGGTTGAGGCTGTGGCCACCGATATCCCCGAGGCCGCCGAGGGCGAAGTCGCCCCGGCGACCAGCGCTTCGGCGCCGCGTCGCAAGACCACCGGTGCCGGCGCTCCGCGCCGTCGCGGCTGATCGCGGAGACATTCGATGAGCATTACTGCCGAAGCCGTCAAGCAGCTCCGCGAGCGCACGGGCGCGGGCATGATGGAATGCAAGAAGGCGCTGGTCGAGACGCAGGGCGATCTCGATGCGGCCGCCGAGTTGATGCGCAAGCAAGGCCTTGCCAAGGCCGACAAGAAGGCGGCACGCGTCGCTGCGGAGGGCGTGATCGCCCTCGAGAAGTCGGCGGATGGCAAGAGTGCGGCGATGGTCGAGGTCAACTGCGAGACCGACTTCGTTGCCCGTGAGGCCGACTTCCAGGGTTTCTCCGCCGAAGTCGCGAAGCTTGCGCTGGCGTCGAACCCGGCCGGGCTCGACGCGCTCAACGCGCTGCAACTTGCTTCGGGCGAGAGCGTCGATGAGCGGCGTCGCGCGCTGGTGGCGAAGATTGGCGAGAACATTTCGGTTCGTCGCCACGCCACGCTCGGCTCGGCCGGCTTCCTCGGCGCCTACCGCCATGGCACCCGCATCGGTGTGCTGGTGGCGCTGGAAGGCGGCTCGGTGGAGCTGGCCCACGACATCGCCATGCACATCGCCGCGAGCAATCCCGAGTACCTCTCGGCGGCCGACGTGCCGGCCGATGTGGTCGCCAAGGAGCGCGAGATCGAGACCGAGAAGGCGCTCGCCGAGGGCAAGCCCGCGGAGATCGTCGCCAAGATGGTGGAAGGGCGACTGCGCAAAACGCTCAACGAAAAGGCGCTGCTCGGTCAGCCGTTCGTGAAGGATCCCGAGCAGACCATCGAGAAACTGCTCAAGGCCGCCAAGGCCGAGGTCAAGGCGTATCGCCGTTTCGAGGTGGGTGCCGGGATCGAGAAGAAGCAGGACGACTTCGTCGGCGAGGTCATGGCACAAGTCAAGGCAAGCAGCGGCAAGTAAGCCGCCGACCCCAGCCAAAGAAAACCCCGCTCCGGCGGGGTTTTCTTCAAGGGGATCAGGTTTCGTCCCGGGAGCAGTGGGATTCGTCCGGAGGGTCGATCGATGACAACAGCGGGCGTTCGGTACAAACGCATCCTCGTGAAGCTTTCAGGCGAGGCCCTGATGGGCAGCGCCGATTACGGCGTGGATCCCGCGGTCCTTAAGCGAATTGCCCTCGAGATCCAGGAACTCATCTCGCTCGGCGTGCAGGTTGCCGTGGTGATCGGCGGCGGCAACATCTTCCGCGGCGAGGGGCTCGCGCGCTCGGGGATGGACCGGGTCACCGGCGATCACATGGGCATGCTGGCCACGGTGATGAACTGCCTGGCGATGCAGGACGCGCTCGAGGGCATCGGTTGCTACGCGCGGGTGATGTCCGCGATCCGCATCAACGAGGTCTGCGAGGACTACATCCGCCG
>CAZIRD010000225.1:0-2883 GCA_964541625.1 uncultured Acidibacter sp. | reverse complement strand
GACTGGTGCGTCTCCTGCAAGGAAATGGAGCGCTACACCTTCTCCGATCCGGCCGTGCAGCGCGCGCTCAAAAACGCCGTGCTGCTGAAGGCCGACGTCACCGCCAACGACGAGGCCGACCAGGCGCTGCTGCGCCGCTTCGGCATCTTCGGTCCGCCGACGATCGCCTTCTGGGCGCCGGACGGCGTGGAACGCCCGAACTACCGCGTGGTCGGATTCATGAAAGCCGACGAGTTCGCGCGCGTCGCCACCCTCGCCACCGGCGGCCAGCCCTGACTTCGCTGCCGTGCCCTGACTTCGCTGCCATGGATTGCCGATGAAAAAGACCACCCTGATCGTCGTCCTCGTCGCTGCGCTCGCGGGCGGCATCGCGTTCTTCGCGATCCGCAGCTTCCTGCAGCCCAAGCCGACCGTCGCCGGCGGCCCGCTCGATGGCCCGGCCGCCCCGGCGTCCCGCGCCCGCGCCATCCCCGAGGTGCTGCCCGACTTCACGCTCGCCACCCTCGAGGGTCCGCCGCGCGCGCTGTCGAGCTTCCAGCAGCCGTCGCTGATCGTGAACTTCTGGGCGACCTGGTGTGCACCCTGCCGCCGGGAGATCCCGCTGCTGCGCGCGCTGCGCGCCGAACGCGGCGCGCGCGGTGTCGAGGTGGTGGGCGTGGCGGTCGACTTCCGCGAGGATGTCATCAAGTACGCGAAGAACATCGGCCTCGACTACCCGCTGCTGATCGGCGAGGAGGACGGGGTCGCAGCCGCCGACCTGTTTGGCGTCAGCACGGCCTTCCCGTTCACCATCTTCGCCGACGGCGCCCGGCGCATCGTCGCCGTCAAAATCGGCGAACTTCACGCCGATGAGGCGGCGTTCATCCTCGATCATGTCGAGAAAGTGAACGCCGGCAGCCTGCCGGTGGAGCAGGCCCGCGTGCTCATCCGCGAGGAGATCAAGCGCCTCGACGGCCTGCGCAGCCAGGACGTCAAGGGCTAAAACCCCACATCCTTCAGGCACTTGCGACGATCCGCCGCGAAATCCACCGATTTCGCGGCAAATAGGGTACATTTTCCGGCCCTTTGCCCGCTCAGCCGGGTCGCACGAGTCCGGGAGGCGCCATGGACATCCGCAAGGTCAAGAAACTCATCGAGTTGCTCGAAGAGTCCGGGATCGCCGAAATCGAGATCAAGGAAGGCGAGGAATCCGTGCGCATCAGCCGCATGCCGAGCGGCGCGGTGCAGATGCAGGCGCCGATGTATGCCCCCGCGCTGGCGCCGGCGGCAGTGGCCGCCGCCGTGGCGGCGCCGGTCGCCGCGGCAGCGCCGGCGGTCACGCCCTCGGTCGATCATCTCGTGCAGGCGCCGATGGTCGGCACCTACTACTCGGCCCCGGCCCCCGGCGCCAAGGCCTTCGTGCAGATCGGCGATGAGGTGAAGGTCGGGCAGGTGCTCTGCATCATCGAGGCCATGAAGATGATGAACCAGATCGAGAGCGATCGCGCCGGCAAGGTGACCTCGGTGCTGGTGCAGAACGGCGACCCGGTCGAGTTCGGCCAGCCGCTGTTCGCGATCCAGTAGCCGGCAGCCGAGCGGCGCCGCGCAACCATGATCAACACGCCATGATCGACAAGGTCGTCATCGCCAATCGGGGCGAGATCGCGCTGCGCGTGCTGCGCGCCTGCCGCGAACTCGGCATCAAGACCGTGGCCGTGCACTCGACCGCGGACGCGAACCTCAAGCACGTGCTGCTCGCCGACGAGTCGGTGTGCATCGGCCCGCCCGCTTCGGCCAAGAGCTACCTCAACATGCCGTCGATCATCGCGGCGGCGGAGCTCACCGACGCGGCGGCGATCCACCCGGGCTACGGCTTCCTCTCCGAGAACGCCGACTTCGCCGAGCGCGTCGAGCAGAGCGGCTTCGTTTTCATTGGTCCGCAGGCGTCCGTGATCCGCATGATGGGCGACAAGGTGTCGGCCATCAAAGTCATGAAGCAGCATGGTGTGCCCTGCGTGCCGGGCTCGGGCGAGCCGCTCGGGCTCGACAACGACGAGAACCTGCGCATCGCCCGCGACATCGGCTACCCGGTGATCATCAAGGCCTCGGGCGGCGGCGGTGGCCGCGGCATGCGTGTGGTGCACAACCCGGCCTCGCTGGTGCACTCCATCAACGTGACCCGTTCGGAGGCGCTCGCCGCCTTCGGCAACGATCAGGTCTACATGGAGAAATTCCTCGAGAAGCCGCGGCATATCGAGTTCCAGGTGCTCGCCGACCATCACGGCAACGTCATCCACCTCGGCGAGCGCGACTGCTCGATGCAGCGCCGGCACCAGAAGGTCATCGAGGAAGCCCCCGCACCCGGCATCACCGCGGCGCAGCGCGCGCAGATGGGCGAGCGCGTGGTGGCGGCCTGTCGCGCGGTGGGCTACCGCAGCGCGGGCACGCTGGAGTTTCTCTATCAGGACGGCGAGTTCTATTTCATTGAAATGAACACGCGCATCCAGGTCGAGCATCCGGTGACCGAGATCATCACCGGCATCGATCTCGTCAAGGCGCAGTTGATGATCGCCTCGGGCATGACGCTGCCGTGGACGCAGGACGACATCGTGCTGCGCGGCCACGCCCTCGAGTGCCGCATCAACGCCGAGGACGCGAAGACCTTCATGCCCTCGCCCGGCCCGGTACGGCTGTGGCATGCGCCGGGCGGCCCCGGGATCCGCGTCGACAGCCACATGTACTCGGGCTATGCGGTGCCGCCGCACTACGACTCGCTGGTCGCCAAGCTGATCTCCTACGGCGACACCCGCGACACGGCCATCGCCCGCATGCGCAACGCGCTCGCCGAAATGGTGGTCGAGGGCATCAAGACCAACGCGGCGCTGCACCAGGAAATCCTCGCCC
>CAZIRD010000224.1:0-2943 GCA_964541625.1 uncultured Acidibacter sp. | reverse complement strand
GCGTCGCGGCGCAGCGCTTCGGCTTCAGCCCAACGCGCCAGCAGCGCCGGCCAGCCCTCGCCGCCGGTACGCGCGAGCGTGGCGCCGGCGATTTCGGCTGGCAAGTCCTCGACATGCACTTCGCTGCCGGCCGCGAGCACACTGAGGCGTCGACAAAGATTGACCAGCTCACGCACATTGCCCGGCCAGGCGTAGACCTCGAGCGCGGCACGCGCATCGGCCGCCAGCGTCTTCGGCTCGACGCCGAGCTCGGTGGCGGCCACCCGCAGATAATGATCGAGCAGGTCGCCGACGTCCTCGCGGCGCGCGCGCAGCGGCGGCAACTCCATGCGGATGACATTCAGGCGGTGGAAGAGATCTTCGCGGAAAAGACCGCGCGCGACGCGATCCTCGAGATTCTGGTGGGTGGCAGCGATCACCCGTACATCGACACGGATCGGTGTCTGGCCACCGACGCGATAGAACTCGCCCTCGGCGAGCACGCGCAGTAACCGCGTCTGCAGCGGCGTCGACATGTCGCCGATCTCGTCGAGGAACAGCGTACCACCGTCGGCCTGCTCGAAACGGCCGCGGCGCAGGGCATCCGCGCCGGTGAATGCGCCCTTCTCGTGACCAAACAATTCGGACTCGAGCAGCTCGGAGGGAATCGCCGAGGTGTTGAGGGCAATGAAGGGCTTCGCGGCACGCGGACTGTGATCGTGCAGCGCACGGGCCACCAGTTCCTTGCCGGTGCCGGATTCGCCGGTGATCAGCACCGTGACTGCCGAGCGTGACAGCCGGCCGATGGCCCGGAACACCTGCTGCATCGCCGGTGCCTTGCCGAGCAGTTCCGGCATGCGCGCGCCGGGCTCGCGCTCGGCGGCGTGCCGCTGACCGCTCTGCGCGGCGCGCTTGACGAGGTCGATCACCTGATCGATGTCGAAAGGCTTCGGCAGATATTCGAAGGCGCCGCTTTCATAGGCCGACACGGCGTTGTCGAGATCGGCGTGTGCCGTCATCACGATGATCGGCAGCTGCGGTCGCGTGCCATGCAGCTTGCGCACGAGTTCGAGTCCGGACAGGCCCGGCATGCGGATGTCGGTGACCAGCACGTCCGGCGCCTCGTTGCGCAGGGCCTCGAGCGCCGGCTCGGCCGCCTCGAACACCCGCGGCAGCATGCCGCCCGCCTTGAGCGCGCGCTCGAGCACCCAGCGGATCGAGGCGTCGTCATCGACCAGCCAGACACGCAGCGGTCTTGCACTCATGGCGCGACTCCCGACGCGGCCACCTCGGCAACGAGCAGCGGCAAAGTGACCGAAAACACCGTGTTCGCCGGCTCGCTGTGGAATTCGATGATGCCGCCGTTGCGGTTCACCAGCTCCTGGGCCACCGCGAGTCCGAGGCCGGTACCGTTGGGTCTTGCGGTGACGAGCGGATAGAACAGCGTGCCGCGGATTTCTTCGGGGACGCCCGGACCGTCGTCGATGACGTCGATGCGCACCGCGAGGCGATGGCGCACGACACCGATATGCGTTTGCGTCAGCGCGCGCGTGCGCAGCACCACGCGCCCGGTGTCGCCAACGGCCTGCAGCGCGTTGCGCGCGAGGTTGAGCAGCGCCTGCACCAGCTGGTTGCGGTCGAAATTGCCTTCGGGAACGCTGGGGTCGTAATCCCGCGCCACGGCGACGCCGGTCGGCGCTTCGGCCGCGAGCAACCGATAGACGTGCTCGCAGACCTCGTGGATGTTGAGCCGGCGCTTCTGCGGCGGACGCGCCGGACTCGTCATGGTGTCGACCAGCGCGGTCAGGCGGTCGGCCTCGTTGATGATGACGGTGGTGTATTCGCGCAGACCCGGATCGGGCAACTGTCGCTCCAGCAGTTGCGCCGCGCCGCGTACGCCGCCGAGCGGGTTTTTGATCTCGTGGGCGAGCTGACGGGTCATCATCCGGCTGCTCTCGAGCCGGGCCCGCAGCGCATTGTCGCGGTTGAGTCGCGCACGGGGCGCCGCATCGGCGAGTTCCAGCAGCAGTCGGCGGCCACCGCCGACATCATCGAGCGGCGTGACCGTCATGTCGACGCTGCGCGATTCGCGCGGCGCACTTACGGGTCGCAGCGTGAGCTCGCATTCGTTCACCGGCTCACCGGCATCACGCGCACGCAGCAGCGTCGCCTGCAGAGCGGCGGAGTCGGTGAAGAGTTCGCAGAAGGGACGACCGCGGGCCTGATTGAGGCCCACGGCCATGAGTCCCTGCGCGGCGACATTGGCGTGCACGACGACCAGTGCGGCATCGAGCAGCACGACGCCCGTCGCCAGGGCATCGAGCAGGTCGGCGGGATCGTGATGCGCAGCGAAGCTCTCGAAGAGCCGTTCAACCGCCATGGTTGTCGCCGCGCATCACGCCGCCTTCGGACCAGCGTCCGGGTGGATCAGCAGCTGTAGTACAGGTCGAGTTCGACCGGGTGCGTGCTCATCCGGTAACGCGTCACTTCCTGCATCTTGAGGTTGATGTAGGCATCGATCACGTCGTTGGTGAACACGCCGCCGCGGGTGAGGAACTCGCGATCCTTGTCGAGATGCTCGAGCGCCATGTCGAGCGAGTGGCACACCGTCGGGATGTGCTTCGCCTCCTCGGGCTCGAGGTCGTAGAGATCCTTGTCGGCCGGGTCGCCCGGGTGGATCTTGTTCTGGATGCCGTCGAGGCCGGCCATCATCATCGCCGCGAACGCGAAGTACGGATTCGCCGAGGAGTCCGGGAAGCGCACTTCGATGCGACGGCCCTTCGGGTTCGACACAAACGGAATGCGGATCGAGGCCGAGCGGTTGCGCGCCGAGTAGGCGAGCATCACCGGCGCTTCGAAGCCCGGCACCAGGCGCTTGTAGCTGTTGGTGCCGGCGTTGGTGAAGGCGTTGAGCGCCTTGGCGTGCTTGATGATGCCGCCGATGTAGTAGAGCGCGATGTCGGA
>CAZIRD010000223.1:0-2981 GCA_964541625.1 uncultured Acidibacter sp. | reverse complement strand
GTCTTGGCCATGCCCGGGTACATGTCGGTGTACTCGTGCGTCTCGCCGGCGATCGAAGCCTTCAGGTTCGACTTGGTGTCGCCGATCGGCAGGCCCGTGGCCGGGTCACCCACCGCCTCGAGGTACTCGAGGTGGCCGTGGGCGTGGCCCGTCTCGCCTTCCGCAGTCGAGCGGAACACGGCGGAGATGTCATTGAAACCTTCGACGTCCGCCTTGGCTGCGAAATACAGGTAACGACGATTGGCCTGGGACTCGCCGGCGAAGGCGTCCTTCAGGTTCTTCTCGGTCTGGCTGCCTTTGAGGTGCACGGATTCACTCCTTGTCTGGATTGTCCTTGGGAACCGGTTAGACTGAGTCTAACGGGGCAGCAACTGTAGACTTCGCCCCCAGCATCGTCAACCCGCCGGGCCCGCGAGCCCGGGGCTTGTTGTATAAGGCCCGCATGAGTCGAACGAAGCGTCCGCCGGACTTCGAGAAGTCCCTGGCTGAACTCGAAACCCTGGTCGAGAAACTCGAAGCGGGCGATCTGCCGCTGGAGGACGCCCTGAAGTCCTTCGAGCGCGGCATCGGCCTGACCCGCGAGTGTCAGAGCGCGCTCGACAGCGCGCAGGCCAAGGTGGAGATCCTCCTCAAGCGCAACGGCGAAAAGCTCGAGCCCTTCGAGGCCGAAGACGCGGACAGCGCGATCCCGTCAGACGCGGACGGCGATCCGACCGACGAGTGACGATGGATTACCGCGAGCGAATCGAGCAGGTGCTCGAGCGGGCACTGCAGATGCCCGAGTCAGGCTCGGCGCGTCTCGCCGAGGCCATGCGCTACAGTGCCCTCGGCGGTGGCAAGCGACTGCGGCCGACGCTGGTATACACCGCGGGCGTCGCCCTCGGTGCGCCGCTGGCGGCACTGGATGATCCGGCGGCGGCGGTCGAACTCGTCCATGTGTACAGTCTGATCCACGATGATCTGCCCGCGATGGACGACGACGATCTGCGGCGTGGTCGTCCCTCCTGTCACCGCGCCTACGATGAAGCCACCGCGATCCTCGCCGGTGATGCCTTGCAGGCGGTAGCGTTCGAGTTGCTGGCGGGACGCGACCCGCTCGAGGCCGGCGAAGCGACACGACGCCTCACCATGGTGCGGTTGCTGGCAGCGGGTATCGGTACCGCCGGCATGGCGGGCGGACAGGCCATCGACCTCGAGTCGGTCGGGCGCGACCTTGATGTGGCTGCACTGCAGCGCATGCATCGATTGAAGACCGGCGCGCTGATCGAGACCTCGGTGCTTCTCGGTGCGGCCGCAGCCGGCGTGCTCGACGGGCCGAACTGGGCGGCGCTGCGCGACTACGGGGCAGCGATCGGCCTCGCCTTTCAGATCCAGGACGACATCCTCGACGTCACCGGCACAACCGCCGAGATCGGCAAGATTGCCGGCGCCGATGCCGCCCACCATAAGCCGACATACACCAGTCTCATGGGTCTCGACGGCGCGCGGGCCGCCGCCGCCGCGCAGCGCACGCGCGCGCACGCGGCGATCGCACCGCTCGGCGAGGCCGGCCGCGAACTGGCGGCGCTCGCCGACTTCGTCATCGGTCGCGCAAGTTAGCGGGCCCCGGCTAAACTGCCCGGCTCGATGTCCACGCCCGCCTCCACCTACCCGCTGCTGTCGAAAATCGATCGACCGGCCGACCTGCGTGCCCTGCCCGCGGAGTCGCTCGGTGAGGTCTGCCGTGAGCTGCGCGAGTACCTGATCAACACCGTCGCCACCCGAGGCGGGCATTTTGCGGCGGGTCTCGGCACCGTCGAACTCACGGTGGCGCTGCACTACGTCTACGACACCCCGGAGGATCGGCTGGTGTGGGATGTGGGCCATCAGGCCTACCCGCACAAGGTGCTGACAGGACGTCGTGATCGTCTGGGCAGCATCAAGCAAAAGGATGGCCTTGCGCCGTTCCCCAATCGCGACGAAAGCCCCTACGACACCTTCGGCGTCGGCCACTCAAGCACCTCGATCAGCGCCGCGCTCGGCATGGCGGTCGCGGCGGCGAAGCAGGGCTCCAGTCGGCGCGTCGTTGCGGTGATCGGTGATGGCGCGATGACCGCAGGCATGGCCTTCGAAGCGCTCAACAATGCTGGTTCGCTGGGCAATGACCTGCTGGTCATTCTCAATGACAACGACATGTCGATTTCCGAAAACGTCGGTGCGCTGTCGAACTATCTCGCGCGGATCCTCTCCAGCCGCAAGTACGCGACCCTGCGTGAAACCGGCAAGAAGGTGCTGGCGAAGATGCCGGCGGCCTGGGAGCTGGCACGGCGTTCCGAGGCCTACTTCAAGGGCATGATTTTGCCGGGCGGTTTGTTCGAGGAACTCGGCTTCAACTACATCGGACCGATCGACGGTCACGACATCACTGCACTGGTGCGTACCTTGCGCAACCAGCGGCAACTGAAGGGCCCGCAGTTCCTGCACGTGGTCACCCGCAAGGGCAAGGGCTACGCACCGGCCGAAGCCGATCCGATCAAGTGGCATGGCCCCGGCGCCTTCGACCCGGCGAGCGGTACCATTTTCAAAGAAAAGTCCGCCGGCCCGGTATTCTCGCAGATCTTCGGCGACTGGCTCTGCGACGCGGCCGAGCGCGACCCGGCGATCGTCGGCATCACGCCGGCCATGCGCGAGGGTTCCGGACTCGTCGAGTTCTCACGCCGCTTTCCCGAGCGCTACTTCGATGTCGCCATCGCCGAACAGCACGCGGTCACCTTCGCCGCCGGCCTTGCCTGCGAGGGACTCAGGCCTGTGGTGGCGATCTACTCGACCTTCCTGCAACGCGGCTACGACCAGTTGATCCACGATGTCGCACTGCAGAACCTGCCGGTGGTGTTCGCCCTCGATCGGGCAGGACTCGTCGGCGGCGATGGCGCAACCCACCAGGGCGCCTACGACATCTCCTATCTGCGCTGCATCCCGAACATGGTGCTGATGGCGCCCTC
>CAZIRD010000222.1:0-2982 GCA_964541625.1 uncultured Acidibacter sp. | reverse complement strand
TACAAGAGGTTAAGGCCTCGGTTCCGGAACTCCCTCTCCCCCCGTTCGGAAGCCTCACTCGCACCCCTATCGCCAGGCTGCCGCCTGGATATCACCAACAAGCCTTCGCAGGCACCACCGGCGACCAAGCGGCCGTTGCCAACCGCCCCCGCCGTCGCGTAGTTGAATCCCGCCCATTGCCCGACCTCGGAGCGCCCCTCGAACCACTTCCACTCCCTCATCTCTCCTTCCCAGTTGCGGAAGGTAAAGCCAGGAGGCAAGTAGGTGAAAGGGAATCCGTACTGTCGCATGGACCATGACCAGACGAACACCGTGCCCCTGGGGCCGAAAGTTCCATCACTGACCGCGATCTTGAAGTACAGCGAATTGATGTCGGTCGGCACGGGGCAGACCACCTCGACCTGACCATTTTCCAGGTTCACCCGGCGCACCTGCTTCATGGCCAGCGAGCCAAAGTAGAGCCACGGATCCCCGGCAAGCTTGTACAGACCTTCGGGCGCGACGCACGGCTCGGCCTGGATTTCCGCGTCGCTGGCCAGGCGCCCCACGAAGCGATTGCGGTCGACCGTTGCGAGAGGACGGCCCTGAACCACCGTCCTGATGTAGGCACCGGTTCGGGCATCGTAGGCAGCGATGCGGTGGGCCTTGCGTTCGGACACGTAGATCACGCCGTTGCTGTAGACGATGTCCCAGGCGTCCTGACTGCCGGTCACGAACTCCGTGACCTTCGCTGGTGTGCTGCGGCTCGTCGCACTGAACTCGCACTTGATGACCCGGTCGTTCTGCGTATCCGTCAGGAACATGACCGGCCCCACGGAGTGGGGGCGTTCGTTGCCTTCGGCCGGTATCGGCGGAGCGCTCTCGTTCACCCCTAGGGTGCGCTCGTCCCACGCCATTCCCCAAAGCTCGTGGAAACCCCTGCGCTCCACGGGAACCGCAGACCAGTCACCCACCAGCTCGACCTCTGCGGGATCTTCCCAGTAGCTGGGCAGATTTGCATGCCGGTAGCCCACCAAGGTGGTGACGGTTCCGTCCTCGGTCACCCGCGCGATTCGCCACGGATCGCAGACATACAACGTGTTGCGTGGACGACCATCGGGCGCTGCCTGTCCGATCGACACATGGGTGGTCATGAGGATGTTGCCGACGCCGCGTGGGCCGTCCAGGGACGGAAGCCGCGGACTCTTCGCGACCATGTCGAACCAGAAGTAGGACTGCAGGTCGAAGCTGCCCGTGACGCCATCGACGTTGCGACTCGGCCGGTGCGAGTCACCGAACCGCACCGGCACGATCTGCATGCAATTGAGCTCGCGCAGCGGCAGCAACTCCGAGAAACCTGGATAGAGCCGACTCGGCAAGGGCACGGGGGTCGGCGCGTAGCGGCCCGGTGCCTTGGCGTAGGCACACCAGCCTGGCGTGGCCTGCGTCAGTTCGTAGGTTCCACGCACCACGGGCGTGAAGGCCTGTACAGCGGCGCTCCCGGCCGACTTCTTGACGAACACGAACCAGGTCGGGGAGGTTTCGCCACCGGTCAAGCCACGGATCGTCATTTCACGCCAGCCGTCCGCAACGGCTGAGAAATCGGCGTCGAACGTCGCCTCGCGGGTTTCGCCCGGGGTGACGTTGACCGCCGCGATCTGGGTGCCGTCGCAGTGCAGCGTGTAGCGCCCGCCCTTCAGCGGCACGGGCACGCCGCCTGCGGTGAAGTCGAAGCCGTGAAACGGAAGCTCTGCCCGGCTGGAGCGGATCACCTGCAGGCGCCGATAACGTTCATACCGGCTTTCCTGATGGAACGACTTCAGGATCACCATGACGCGCATGTCTTGCGCTTCCAACACGATGCGCGGGTCGATGCTGACAGGGGGCGCTTCCGGGGCGGCGACAGGCGGCGGGCTGGGCGGAGGGCTTGGCTCCGGCGCTGGTGGAGTGGCCGGTGCAGGCGGCGAAGGCGGCGGATTGCTGCCCGGCGCGGGGCTGGCGGCCTGCTTCTGCCCGTCTTCGCCCGAGCCGCCTCCACCACCACCGCAGCCGGCCAGACCGGCCAGCGCAGCCGTCACGAAGGCGCGCCGGCTCAATGGGCACTGTGTCTTCGGTGCGTCTGGAATCTCTGTGTCACGCATGGTCATGCCTGATTCCGCTTTCCACCGTCGTCGACGGGCTGCTCGTTGATCTCATGTTCTCGGCGCCCACATCATCAACCTAAGCGGGAAACAGCAACCATCTGCAATCCAGCGGGCCGCTCTTCGGGGTGTCGGTCATTCGAGGGATGCGGGAGCGCGTACTCGTCCCCAGCCAGCATCCAGCGACCCCGGCCAAGGGCGGCCCCCTGCGGCGAGCGCAGGCATGTAACGGTCGTTTCATGGCCACCAGTCAGGGTAAGCACTCATCAAGTTAACGAATCAGCCATACCCAAGCACCTCGCGTTGAGGTTGTGGTGGCAGGTCAGGGTCAGAGGAGCGAGTGATGGACTCGTAGCGCGACCAGCCCGACGCGATACAACACGCGCCCGCGATGTCCCTGGTCGCCTTGATCGACAAGGGCCGTTCGCCATCCGAGCAGGCCTTCATTCTGCCGGGCCGGGTCGCAGCGATCGAGCCATGGCGCGTGTCACGCGGGACGTCGGACGCCGCGGCCGACGCCCACGTAGTCGATGCCCAGTGCCTGCATCAGCGCCGGCTCGTACAGGTTGCGGCCGTCCAGCACCAGCGGCTGCTTGAGCGCGGCCTTGAGCGCGTCGAAGTCGGGCGTTCGGAACTCGCGCCATTCGGTGGCGATCAGCAGCGCATCAGCGCCCTGCACCGCGGCCATGGCCGAGTCCACCAGTTGCAGGCCCGGGGTGGGGCCGAAGATGCGCGCGGCCTCGGCGCCGGCCACGGGGTCGTAGGCGCGCACCGTGGCGCCGCGCCTGAGCAGCTCGGCGATGACCACGCGGCTGGGCGCCTCGCGCATGTCGTCGGTGTTGGGCTTGAAGGCCAGGCCCCA
>CAZIRD010000221.1:0-3007 GCA_964541625.1 uncultured Acidibacter sp. | reverse complement strand
CCACCGGCTCGTAGTGCTCACGGGTGTAGGCGTAGCTCTTGGTGGAGCCCTCGTGATCATTGAAGGTCACGCAGGGCGAGAGCACGTCGATCAATGCGAAACCCGGATACTTGAGGCCGGCCTGGATCAGCGGCACGAGCTGCGCTTTGTCGCCGGAGAAGCTGCGGGCGACGAAGCCCGCGCCCAGGTTCAGCGCCAGCAGCACCGGATCGATCGGCGGCTGCTGGTTCACCTCACCTTTCTTGGCCTTGGTGCCGATGTCGGCCGAGGCCGAAAACTGGCCCTTGGTCAGGCCATACACACCATTGTTCTCGATGACGTAGAGCATGTTCACGTTGCGACGGATCGCATGGCAGAACTGCCCGAGGCCGATCGACAGCGAATCACCGTCGCCGGAAATGCCGATGTAGTAAAGGTCGCGGTTGGCGGCGTTGGCGCCCATCGCGATCGACGGCATGCGACCGTGTACCGAATTGAAGCCATGCCCGCCGCTGACGAAGTAGGCGGTGGTCTTGGACGAACAGCCGATGCCCGACAGCTTGACGAGGTTCTCGGGTCGCATCGAGATGCCCCAGCAGGCCTCGATGATGGCTGCGGTGATGGAATCGTGGCCGCAGCCCGCGCAGAGCGTGGACAGCGCGCCTTCGTAGTCGCGGCGGGTGAGGCCGAGTTCGTTCCGCGGCAGCGAGGGATGGGCGATTTTCGGCTTGGGTATGAAGGTCATGACACCACTCCGGCAACGACGCGACGATCTTCCAGCAGGTCGCCGAGTACACCATCGACAATGAATTTGGAGGACACGGGCAGACCGCTGTAATGCAGCAGCGAGCGCAGTTTCGATTTCTCTACCCGCGTCTCGAGCGTCAGCAGCGACTTCAGCTGGGCATCGCGGTTCTGCTCGACGACATAGATGACTTCGTGGTCGGCGAGGAACTTCTCCACTTCCTCGCTGAACGGGAAAGCGCGTACCCGCAGGTAGTCGAGTTGCACGCCGCGGCCGCGAATGAGATCGAGCGCCTCGCGCACCGCACCATCGCAACTGCCGAGCGAGACGATCGCCGCCCTCGCCTTGCCGTCGCCCTCGATGACGGGTCGCGGCATATGGCGCTTGGCGGTGGCGAACTTGCGCAGCAGCCGGTCGAGCACGAGCTGGTACTCGGCGGAGTCCTCGGTATAGGTGCCGAACTGCGTGTGCCCGGAACCGCGGGTGAAATAGGCGCCCTTCGGATGCACGCCGGGGAAGGTGCGATAGGGAATGCCGTCCTCGTCCTTGTCGAGGTAGCGGTAGAACTTCTCGATCTTCTCGAGCTCGTCTTTGCCGAGCACCTTGCCGCGGTCTGGGCGGTAGTTGTCGTCCCAGACGAGATCGCGGCACATCCAGTCGTTCATGCCGATGTCGAGGTCGAGCAGCACGATCACCGGCGTCTGCAGGCGTTCGGCGAGATCAAAGGCCTGCACCGCCATGTAGAAACATTCTTCGGGATTCGCCGGATAGAGGCAGACGTGCTTGGTGTCGCCATGCGACGCATAGGCTGCGGAGATCAGGTCGCACTGCTGCGTCCGCGTCGGCATGCCGGTGGAAGGACCGACGCGCTGCACGTCGAAGAGCACTGCCGGAATCTCGGCGTAGTAGGCAAGCCCGAGGAATTCGCTCATCAGCGAGACGCCGGGGCCCGAGGTCGCGGTAAAGGAGCGTGCGCCGTTCCAGTTGGCGCCGAGAACCATGCCAATGGCGGCCAGTTCGTCCTCGGCCTGGATGAAGGCGAAGTTGGCGCGACCGCTGTCGGCGTCGATACGCGTCTTGTCGGCAAACGTCTTGAACGCGTCCATCAGCGAGGTCGACGGCGTGATCGGATACCACGCGGCGACCGTGGCGCCCGCATAAACGCAGCCGAGCGCCGCCGCGGTGTTGCCGTCGATCATGATATGGCCGCTGGTGCGATCCATCTGCTCGACGCGCAGCGGCAGCGGGCAGGGAAAGTTCGCCTTCGCGTAGTCGTAGCCGAGCTGGATCGCCAGCATGTTCGACTCGACCAGCGCCGGCTTCTTCGCGTAGGTCTCGGCCAGCAGTTCACGGATGCGCGCCACGTCGAGATCGAGCAGCGCGGCGAGCACGCCGGCGTAGCAGATGTTCTTCATCAGGATGCGCGTGCGCACGCCCTTGAAGTTTTCGTTGCAGAGTCGTGCGAGCGGCACGCCGAGCACGCTGACGTCGTCGCGCTTGAGCAGCGCCGGCCGCGGCCAGGTCGAGTCGTAGATCAGGTAGCCGCCGGGTGCCACGTCGCGCACGTCGCGGGCGTAGGTCTCGGCATTCATGGCGACCATGATGTCGACCTTGCCGGAGCGGGCGACGTAGCCGTCTTTCGAGACACGGATCTCGTACCAGGTCGGCAGGCCCTGGATGTTGGACGGGAAGTAGTTCTTGCCCATCACCGGGATGCCGCTGCGGAAGATCGACTTCATGAGCAGCGTGTTGGCGCTCGCCGAGCCGGTGCCGTTGACCGTGGCGATCTTGATGACGAAATCATTGACGCGGGAGGGGGAGGCGGACATCGGCACGGTCTCCGTTCGCGGATTACGGGGCGGCGACGGCTGCGGCCGCCCCCGGCTGGTCGACGGCATGCGGCCACTTCACCCAGGACTTCTGCATGTCCCAGGCGGCGGTGGGACAACGCTCGGCACAGAGGCCGCAGTGCACGCAAACGTCCTCGTCCTTGACCATCACACGGCCGGTGAACTTGAGCGGCGCGCTGACATAGAGCGCCTGCGTGACGTTCTTCGCCGGCGCCTTGAGCCGGTTGCGCAGATCCGCCTCCTCGCCGTCGGGCGTCATGGTCAGGCAGTCGACGGGGCAGATGTCGATGCAGGCGTCGCACTCGATGCACAGCTTCGCTTCGAACACCGTCTGCACGTCGCAGTTGAGACAGCGCTGGACTTCCTCGGCGGCCTGCTCGGCGGTGAAGCCGAGCTCGACCTCGATGTCGATCTTCTTGAAGCGCTCCTTGAG
>CAZIRD010000220.1:0-3017 GCA_964541625.1 uncultured Acidibacter sp. | reverse complement strand
CGTTTTCAGGGCTGGCCGCACGCGGGTCATGTCACCTTGATGCGCGGTGAACGCTCGCGACTCGCCGACTACGCTTCCGAGACGCTGTGAACTTCGACCCGCCGCTGCGGTCAATGTTGCCGATGCGCCTGACGATCACCCTGCTCGCCGCCCTGCTCACCTTCGCACCCGTCGGTGCGATCGCGCAATCGACAGGCAGCGACCTGCCGGATATCGGCTCGGCTGCCAACTCGACGATGACCCTCAACGACGAGTACCAACTCGGCCTGATGGTGGTCCGCGGGCTGCGTGATCAGGGGCTGATCCTCGATGACCCCGAGGTCACCGACTACGTGCAGTCGCTAGGCAGCCGCATCGTCGCGCAGATCCCGGATTCCGAGCAGCGTTTCACCTTCTTCGTGGTGCGCGAGTCCAGCATCAATGCCTTCGCGTTGCCTGGCGGCTTCATCGGCGTCAATTACGGGCTGATCACCGCCACCGCCAATGAGTCGCAGCTCGCCAGCGTACTCGCCCACGAGATCGCGCATGTCACGCAGCGGCACATCGCCCGCTCCATCCAGGCGCAAGGCCGCAGCGCGATGGCCTCGGCCGCGGCAATGCTCGCGGCCATCCTCATCGGCGTGACCACCGGCACGCCGGATGCCATGCAGGCCGGCATCGCCATCGCGCAGGGTACTGCCGCGCAACAGCAGATCAACTTCACCCGCGCCAATGAATACGAGGCGGATCGCATCGGCATCGGCTTCCTCGCCGCTGCAGGGTTCGACCCGAATGCCATGCCGGATTTCTTCGAGACACTGGGGCGGCGCTCCGGCCTCTCCGGGATCGGCATCCCTGAGTTCCTGCGCACGCATCCGGTCACCGGCAATCGCATTGCCGAGTCGCGCGATCGTGCCTCGCTGCTCAAGCCCAGCGTGCTGCCGGAGGCGGCGGCCTACACTTTCGTTCGCGAGCGCGTGCGCGTACTCGGCGCACCAAGCGGCTCGGACCTGCGCCCCTACTACGCCGCTCTGGCCGACCGGTCACCGCTCAATGCCGCGCAGCGCTACGGCGAAGCACTGGCCCGCTTGGGTGCCGGCGATCGCGAGCGTGCGGCCAGCGCACTGGTTGAGCTCACCGCCTCGCAGCCGCAGAGCCCGATGCTGCAGGCCGCTCTCGGTCAGGCGCTGTTCGCGGCCGGACAGCCGGCGCTCGCAAGGCAGACTCTCAAGCGCGCGCTCAACATTGCACCGCGCAACATCCCGCTCACCATCCGCTACGCAGAGGTCCTGCTGCAGACCGGCAGTCCAAAAGAAGCGCATGAGGTTCTGCTCGATCTCTTCAACAACGTGCCGCCCACGCCGGAGCAGATCCGCCTCACTGCACTCGCGGCGAGCAGCGCAGGCGATACCGGCGATGCCTACTACTACATGGGCGAGTACCACATCGCGAGCGGTGAGCTGATGAATGCAGTCAAGCAGCTCGAACTCGCGCTCGCCGACCCGGATATCTCCAACGTGCAGCGCGCACGCTTCGAGGCGCGCATGAAGGAAGTGCGCGAGGCGCTGGTCGAGAGCGGCCGACGACGCCCGCGCGAAGCCTCGCGACCCGACGGCCGCTCGTGATTTGCCGCTGGTGATTAGCCGCGCCTGAACTGCCACGACTGAGCTGCCGTGCCTCCACCGAAGCGTTTCCGGTAAACTCCGTTCATGTCACAAACCTTGCTCCAGCCGTCGTTCCTGCGGATTGGCATCGCAGCACTCGCCTTGGCGTTGCTGCCGGCCTGCGCGACCACCCGCACCCAGGCCGCCGATCCACGTGATCCTTTCGAGCCGATCAATCGCGCCAGTTATGCATTCAACGACGGTCTCGACCGGGCGTTGCTCAAGCCCGCCGCAAAGACTTACCGCAAGGTCACGCCGGGTTTCGTGCAGACCGGAATCTCCAACGTATTCCTCAACGCGAAGTATCCGGTGACACTGGTCAACAACGCCCTGCAGGGCAAGTTCCACGCGGCCCTCAACGATACCGGTCGCTTCGTGCTCAACACCACGCTCGGCCTCGGCGGGCTTTTCGACCCGGCCACTGACGTCGGACTCGATCTCAACGACGAGGACTTTGGCCAGACCTTCGGCAGGTGGGGCGTGGGCGCCGGGCCGTATTTCGTCGTGCCGCTGTTCGGGCCCACGACGCTGCGCGACGGTCTCGGCTCAGTCGCGGATGATTTTGCCGAACCGCGCGCGCACCTAGAGGACGACAGCACACGCTGGACTTTGTGGGCGGTCGGCAAGTTCGAAAAACGCGTACGCCTGCTCGATGCCGATGCACTGCTCGAGCGCGCCGGCGATCCGTACGCCTTCGTGCGCAGCGCCTATCTGCAGCGCCGCGAGTATCAGATCCGCGACGGCGCAGATCCGACCGATAATCTTGAACAGGAACTCGAGAAAGACCTCGAGCAGGATGCCGACACGGCGACGCCGCACTCGATGGCGGACGGCATGGGCGCGACGAGCTGGCTCAGCGCTCGTTCAGCAAGCGCTCGACATCACTGATTCTCGCCAGTCGCGCGATCGACTCCGGCAAACCCGAATAGTGCAAAGTCGCGCCGCGTTTGCCGGCCGCGGCTTTCCACTCGATCAGGACCGCGAGACCCGCGCTGTCGGCCTCGCTGATCTGGGAGCAGTCGAATTCACGGCGGGCGCCCGGCGCGAGCGTCTCGATGCGTGCCAAGCCGAGCGCATGCGCCGCAGCAGCCGAGCTGAAGGTCAGCGAACCGCGCAACCGACACCTGGCGTCACCGGCGTCTTCCAGTGACAACACGCCCGCGGCTGCTGCGCTCACTGCCGACCCGCCGCTTCCGTCTTGCCGGCCGGCGACGATTTCGCTGCGCCGCTGCCGCTGCGGGCCACCCGGCTCTGCGACTCAAGGCGCTGGATCACCGCGTCGAGACCCTTCTGGTCGATCTCGGCGCCGAAGTCCTCGCGGAAGCTCTTCACGTAGCTGATGCCCTCGATGACGACGTCCCAGGCCTTCCAGCC
>CAZIRD010000219.1:0-3055 GCA_964541625.1 uncultured Acidibacter sp. | reverse complement strand
CGCCGCCGCCGCATCAGCCGACGCGCGCCGGGTGCTCGAACTTTGGGGCAGCGAGGCAACACCCGCACGGTTGCGCGAGGCGCGCGCCGAAGCGCGCTTCCAGCTCGGTCAGGCCGACCGCTTCCGCGCCGGCATCGTGCGCTCGGGAACCTGGGAGTCGCATATTGCCCGCACTCTCGATCGGCTCGGCCTGCCGCCCGAACTTGCCGCGCTGCCGCACGTCGAGTCGTCGTTCACGCCCAATGCCTACTCGAAGGTGGGCGCCTCGGGTCTCTGGCAGTTCATGCCCGGCACCGGCCGGCTCTACATGCGCGTCGACGACATCGTCGACGAGCGGCTCGATCCGTTCCGTTCCACCGAGGCGGCCGCGAAGCTGCTGCTCAACAATTACCGCGTGCTCGGCAGCTGGCCGCTGGCGCTGACCGCCTACAACCACGGCGCCGGCGGCATGCGCCGCGCCAAGCGGATGATGGGCACGGACGACTTCGCCGTGATCGCGCGCAACTATCGCAGTCGCTCTTTCGGCTTCGCGTCGCGCAATTTCTACCCGTCGTTTCTGGCGGCGCTCACCATCGATCTCGATGCGCAGCGCTATTTCCCCGGCGTGGTGCGCGCACCGGAAATGCGTTTCCAGGAAGTGGAGATGCCGGGCTACGCGGACATCAACCGGCTGGAGACGGCTCTCGGCGTGCCGATGGCGCAACTGCGCGATCTGAATCCGGCGCTGCGGCCTGCGGTCCTGAGGGGCGATCGCTTCGTGCCGCGCGGCTATCGCCTGCGGCTGCCGACGGGCGAGGGCGAGGGCAAGACTGCGGCGATCACGGCCGAGGCGCTCATCGCGCGCGTCGGTGCCGAGAACCTCTACGTGTCGCAGATTGGTCCGCGCGTCCACCGGGTGGCGCGCGGCGAGACCCTGCACCAGGTGGCGCGCAAGTACGGCTTCAGCGTGCAGCGCATCGCACAGCTCAACGGGCTGCCGACCAACGCCAAACTCAAGCGCGGTCGCGTGCTGCAGTTGCCTGACGAGCGGCCGGCGACGCTGGCCGACCTGTCGGCGAACGCTGCCTCGGGCATGCCGGCCGCGTCGAGCCGGCCATGAGGCGATTCGCCGGGCTATGATCGCCTGCATGCGACGCCTGTCGATGGCCTGTGTATTGCTCTTCGCGGTGGCGTTGCTCGCACCGCCGGCACCCGCCAACATCGCACAGTTGCCGATGGCGACCGAAGTGGTCGTGCTCAAGTCGCAGCGGCGGCTGGAACTCTGGCAGGGCAAGCGGCTGCTGCGTACCTATCGTGTGTCGCTCGGCCTCAACCCCTATGGACACAAGGAGCAGGAAGGCGATTTCCGCACCCCCGAAGGTCGGTACATCCTCGACTCACGCAACCCGCGCAGCGAGTTCTTCCTCTCGATCCGCGTCTCCTATCCGAACTCGCGTGACACGGCCCGCGCCCGCGCCGCCGGCGTCTCGCCCGGCGGGCTCATCATGATCCACGGTCTGCCCAACGAGCCGCGCTGGTCGCCCGAACACTACGCCCGCGAGGACTGGACCGACGGCTGCATCGCGCTCACCAACGCCGACATGATGGAAGTGTGGATGCTGGTGGCGGACGGTACGCCGATCAACATCAGGCCCTGAGCGCCTGCCCGGAGAATCGCTTGGAAACCAGTATCGTCATTCCCGATGTCGTCGACGCGCGCGTCGCGCCGCGCGGCGCGCTCGAGAGCCTGTCGCAGGAGGAGATCGAGCAACTGCTCTCCACCGGCCAGGGCGGCCTGTATCCGCTCTTCCGCCAGTGCGCGCTTGCCGTGCTCAACGCCGGCAGCGACACCGACGATGCGCGCGAGATCTTTGATCGCTACCGCGACTTCGAGATCCGCATCCTGCGCCATGCCTTCGGCGTCAAGCTCGAGATCCGCAATGCGCCCGCGGCGGCCTTCGTCGACGGGCAGATGATCCAGGGCACCAAGGAACTGTTGTTCGCGGTGCTGCGCGACATCGTCTACACCGCCAATGAAATCGTCGACAGCGGTCGCTTCGACCTGGCGCGCCCGCAGTCGATCACCAACGCGGTGTTCCATATCCTGCGCAATGCGCGGCTGCTCGAGTACAAGTCGCGACCCAATCTCATCGTCTGCTGGGGTGGCCACTCGATCAACCGCGAGGAGTACGAATACACCAAGCGCGTCGGCTACGAACTCGGCCTGCGCGGGCTCGATGTATGCACCGGCTGCGGGCCCGGCGCCATGAAAGGCCCGATGAAGGGCGCCACCATCGGCCACGCCAAGCAGCGCATCGCCAGCGGCCGCTACGTCGGGCTTACCGAACCCGGCATCATTGCCGCCGAGCCGCCGAACCCGATTGTCAACAATCTCGTGATCATGCCCGACATCGAAAAGCGCCTCGAAGCCTTCGTGCGCGTCGCGCACGGGCTCGTGGTGTTTCCGGGCGGCGTGGGCACGGCCGAAGAAATCTTCTATCTGCTCGGTATCCTGCTCGACCCCGCGAACGCCGAGCAGCCGTTCCCGGTGGTGCTTACCGGGCCAAGGCGCAGCGCCGCCTACTTCGAGCGCATCCGCGATTTCCTGGCTGGCACGATCGGTCCGGCGGCGCTCGAACGGATCCGCATCGTCATCGAGGACCAGGCCGAGGTGGCGCGGCTGATGGATCGCGGCGTCGATGAGGTGCGCGACTTCCGCCGCAAGAACTCCGACTCCTTCAACTTCAACTGGCTGCTGCGCATCGACCCCGAGTTCCAGCGGCCCTTCGAGGTCTCGCACGCGTCCATGCGCACGCTGCGGCTGCACCGCGACCAGCCGGCCCACCAGCTCGCCGCCGACCTGCGTCGGGCGTTTTCCGGCATCGTCAGCGGCAACGTCAAGGAGCATGGCATCCGCGCCATCGAACGCCACGGACCCTTCGAACTGGTCGGCGACCCCGCCATCATGGGCATGCTCGATGAATTGCTCGCGGGCTTCGTCGCCCAGCAGCGCATGAAGCTCCCGGGTGCGGCCTACGTGCCGTGCTATCGGATCGTGAAGGGCTGATCGTCCCCC
>CAZIRD010000218.1:0-3067 GCA_964541625.1 uncultured Acidibacter sp. | reverse complement strand
TGCGACCCTCGACCCAGACGTTGAGTCCGAGCACGTCGCGGTAGAAGCGCAGCGAGCGCTCCATATCCGTGACGATGATGGCCGTGCGTTTGAGCGGTGTGACGAGCGACATGCTGCAGCTCCGGGGGCGGTGTTAATCTGCGCAGCATCTTACCGGAGGACGCCATGATCGAACCCTGGAACCTCACCGTGGTGCAGCCGGCCGTGAAGCCGGTGTTCAAGGGCGACGCGCCGTTCCGTCGCGAGGCACTGCTCGAAAATCTCGAACGTGCCTGTGCCCACGTGCGCACCGCGGCCCGCTATTCGCGCAGCAAGGTGGTGGTGTTCCCGGAGTTTTTCCTGCACGGCTTCCAGCCGGGTCGCAGCAACGCCGACTGGATCGACGCCAGCCTGCGACTCGACGGCCCGGAACTCGCCCGCCTCGGTGAAGCGGCGAAGACCGCCGGCTGCTATGTGGCCGGGATGATCTACGAGGTGCTCGAAGAATTCCCCGGGCGCTTCTGGAACACGGCGGTGATCCTCGATCCCGCCGGCAAGGTCGCGCTCACCTACCGCAAGCTCTACGCGATGACCGGCAAGACCCGGCCGGGCGACGTCTACGACGAATACCTGCGGCACTTTGGCGGCCCGGCGTCGCTGTTCCCGGTGCTGCGCACGCCGTACGGCAACCTCGGTTGCCTCGTCTGCTATGACATCAACTTCCCGGAAGTGTCGCGCTGCCTCGCGCTGAACGGCGCCGAGATCCTCTTGCATATCTCCAGCGAGGGTCGCAGCGGTTATCACCTACCCGACGGTGGCTGGGAACTCGCGCGACGGGTTCGCGCCTATGAAAACCATGCCTTCCTCGCGATGTCGAACTGCGGTCCGAACATCGACGGCGAGGCGCCAGCCGACGTTTCGCACGGTCACTCGCAGATCATCAATTTCGACGGCAAGGTGCTCAACATGGCCGAGTCGGCCGGCGAAACGCTGATCACTGCGGAGATCGACATCGAGTCGCTGCGCCGGCGTCGGCAGCGAGCCAGCCTGAATTTCCTCGCCGAGCTCTCGACGGGCATCCACGCACCGATCTACGCCGCCGCGAGTCACTGGCCGCTCAACCACTGGGCATCGACGCCGGGTACAGGTGTCGCCGAGAACCGCCGGGTGGAGGCGGAGGTCATCGCCGAACTCACCCGCCGCGGAGTGCTGGTGGCACCTGGCAATGCCGAAAGCACCGGCGCCGGGCGATTGCCGCAGCAGGAATGATCGCGCACGCAGGTCGTCGGTCGCTGCGGCTCGCCGGCATCGCGGCCTGTGCAGTCGCTTGCCTTGCGCTCGGCACCGCAGCGGCTGCCCTGGCGGCGGGCGTTCTGCGCACGGGTCATCCGGGCGAGCCGGATACGCTCGACCCGCATACCTCGGTGGCCGCACCGGCGCTGATCGTGCAGAACGACCTGTTCGAGAGTCTGCTCACGCTCGATGCCCGCGGCCGGCCGGTGCCCGGTGCCGCCGAGAGCTACACGGTCAGCGCTGACGGTCGAACCTACTCATTCCGGCTACGTCCCGGGCTCGTGTACTCGGACGGTCGGGCGATCACGGCCGCAGACTTTGTCTGGTCGATCCGCCGGCTCGCCGACCCGAACACCGCATCGACCGGGCTCGCCGCCTGGATCGACCTCATCGACAACGGCCGCGCGGTGCTGCGTCGCGAACAGGCGCCGCAGGCGCTAGGCGTCGAGGCGCCCGACCCACGCACGGTCCGTATCCGTCTCGCTGCGGCAGCACCCTATTTCCCCGCCATCGCCGCGTTCCCGGTGTTCGCACCCTTGCCGCGCCACGTGATCGAAAAGTACGGCCGCGCCTGGACACGCCCCGGCAACATGGTGTCGAACGGTCCGTTCATGCTGGAGAGCTGGATACCCGGACAACCGGTCAAGGTGCGGCGCAATCCCCGCTTTCATGACGCGCGCAACGTCCGCCTCGACGGCGTCGAGTATCACTCGGTCAATGATCAGAACACCGGCTACAGGCGCTTTCTCGCCGGACAGCTCGATGCCGTGACCAACTTCCCACCGGAAAAGCTCGATCAACTGCGGCGCGAGCATCCGCGCGAGTTGCGTCTCGCCCCGTCGCTGGGTGTGGCGACCTACGTGATCAATCATCGGTTGGCGAAGTTCCGCGACCCACGAGTACGCGAAGCGCTGTCGATCGCCATCGATCGCGGCGTCATCACCACGCGGATCGTACGTGCCGGCGACACGCCGGCGCGCGGTATCGTGCCGCGGTCACTGAGCGCTCTGCCTGCCCCCGCAGGGGCGGCAGACAGCACGCGCGGCGATCCGCAGCGGGCGCGTGCCCTGCTGAAAGCCGCGGGCTATGACGCCAGCAAACCACTCGGCGTGGAACTGCTCTACCACACCAGCGAGGAGCACAAGAAAGTCGCGGTCGCGGTCGCCTCGATGTGGCAGGCCGCCGGCGTCAAGGTCGTGCTGCGCAACGCCGAACGACAGGTCGTCGAGGCCGCCACGCGCGAGGGTGATTTCGAGATCGTGCGGGCAGCATGGTTTTCGCCGTATCCGGACGCGAGCGGGTACTTTTCATTCCTGCGCAAGGACAGTCCGTCGAACGGCGGCGCGTACGCGAACCCGGCCTTCGATGCGCTGCTCGCGAGGCTGGCCGAGACCAGTGACCCGGCAGCGCGACGCCGCTTGCAGCGCGAAACCGAGCAACTGCTGCTGGCCGACCACGCCGTCATTCCGCTCTACCACATGGTCAGTCGTCGCCTCGTCGCCACGCGCGTGATCGGCTGGCGCGACGACAGTCTCTCGGCGATCCGTCCGGCCCGATGGCTGGACTTGCGCGCAGACACCACTGGAGGAAATGCCCCTTGATCGACCTGCACACCGTGCCGACCGCAAACGGCTACAAGGTTTCCATCATGCTCGAGGAACTCGGCCTGCCGTATCGCGTCACCGCGTACGATCTCATCAAGGGTGAAAACTTCAAGCCCGAGTTGCTCGCCCTGAATCGCGTAGCCCGGTTGCCGGTGATCGTCGATCATGAAGCCGAGGGCGGCCCGCTGGCG
>CAZIRD010000217.1:0-3119 GCA_964541625.1 uncultured Acidibacter sp. | reverse complement strand
CGGCGTCTGGGCCGGCAGCCACCCGGCGAGGGCGGCGAGCGTCGCTGCGCCGAGCGTCGTGAGGGCGCCGGGGCGGCGGATCCGGAATCGGTGGCTGGGCATTACTTGGCCGAGTTTATCGGATTGGCGTTAAGCGGATTGGACAGCGTCGCCATGTCGACCAACACCGACTCGGTGCGACCCGCGCGCTCGATCGTGAGGCGCGCCTGCGGTGTCCCGGCCAGCGAGCGGATGAACTGCTCGCCATTGGCCTGGTCGGCGAGCGGCGAATCATTGATCGCCAGCACCAGATCGCCCGGCCGCAGGCCAAGCTGTGTAAAGAGCTGCGCGTTGGCACCGGGGTACACCCGCACCCCCGAGGGTTTGTCGCTGCGCATCACGGCCTGCCAGCGGATCACATTGGTGATTTCCTCGGTCGAGGGCCCGGGACCCGCGACCGCCGCGAGCGGTGGGGCGGGCGACCCGCCCAGCGGCTGTGGGCCACCCGCGCCGCCCGTCTGCCGCGGCATCGGCAGGGTTTCGAGATTGCCGCCACCGCGATCGAGGATCACCCGGTCGGCATACACTTCGGCGAGCCGCGAGCCACCAGGCAGCACGGCGCCGACCGCGTACACCCGGGCGCCCGCCGCCGACTCGCCGATGATGGCCCGGCCGCCGCGCGGGTCGGTCTCGGCCAGTACTCCGCTCAGCACGAGTCCCTGGGTGCTGATCGGCGCCGCCGCGGGTTCGGCGGAGGTGCCCGCCGTGCTCGCCGTGCCGAAAAACCGGGCGGCTTTGATGGCGTCGATGGGGTCGATCGCCGTCGCCGGCGGGCCAACTCGCGTCGCGTCCGCCTCGCGGGCACCGAAAACACCGGTTAGCGTCCACGCCAGCTGCAGGCCGAGCGCAAGCGCCAACACGGCAGTCAGGACGCGGGCGGGATCGAAGGAGGGGACGCGCACCCGCCGAATCATACCCAGCCGCCTGTCGGGCCACACTTGAGTTCACCGCAGTCCACCCCTATAACCGCTCCATGTCTGCCGAAGAGAATCGCCCGTCCCGGGAAGCCGCCGACACCTCGGTGGCTGAGGCCGCCCCGGAACTCAAACAGCCGCCATTGTTCCAGGTGATCTTGCTGAACGATGATTACACCCCGATGGAATTCGTCGTCGATGTGCTCGAGCGCTTCTTCGGCATGGGCCGCACCCAGGCGACCCAGGTGATGCTCGAGGTGCACATGCGCGGCAAGGGGGTGTGCGGCGTGTTCACCCACGAGATCGCCGAGACCAAGGTAGCCCTCGTCAGCCGCTACGCGCGTGACCACCAGCATCCGCTGATGTGTACGCTCGAAGAGGCCTGACAGGCAGACGACCGCAGCAACGGAGTGCCCCAACGTGTTGTCCAACGAACTTGAATCCTGCCTCAACAGCGCCTTCCAGGTGGCGCGCGAAGGCCGGCATGAATTCCTCACCGTCGAGCACCTGCTGCTCGCCATCCTCGACACGCCGCGCGTGAAAGAGGTGCTGCGGGCCTGTGGCGGCGATTCCGTCCGGCTCGCCGCCGACCTGCGCGAGCACATCGAGCAGAGCACGCCGCGGCTGCCCGAGGGCGACGATCGCGAGGTGCAGCCGACACTCGGCTTCCAGCGGGTGCTGCAGCGCGCCGTGTTCCACGTGCAATCGAGCGGCCGCAAAGAGGTCGGGGTCGCCAACGTGCTGGTGGCGATCTTCAGCGAGAAGCAGAGCCATGCGGTGTTCCTGCTCGGGCGCCAGGATGTCTCGCGGCTGGATGTCGTCAACTACGTCTCGCACGGCATGTCGAAGATCGCCGACGAGCGCGGCGAGGCCAAGGAAGAAGCCCCCGCGGCGGCGCCCGCCGGAGCGGAAGGCGATCAGCAGGGCGGCGCGCTCGAGAAGTACGCGAGCAACCTCAACCGGCTCGCCGAGGAGGGCAAGATCGACCCGCTGATCGGTCGCCAGACCGAGGTCGAGCGCACCATCGAGATCCTGTGCCGGCGTCGCAAGAACAATCCGCTCTACGTCGGCGAGGCAGGGGTCGGCAAGACCGCCATCGCCGAGGGGCTGGCGCGGCGCATCGTCGAGGGCCAGGTGCCCGAGGTCCTCGCCGGCTGCACCATCTACTCGCTCGACATGGGCTCGCTGATCGCCGGCACCAAGTACCGCGGCGACTTCGAAAAACGCCTCAAGGCGGTGCTCGCTGAACTCAAAAAGCAGCCGGGCTCGGTGCTGTTCATCGACGAGATCCACACGGTGATCGGTGCCGGCGCGGCGTCGGGCGGCGTCATGGACGCCTCCAACCTGATCAAGCCCGTGCTCACCAACGGCGAGCTGCGCTGCATCGGCTCGACCACTTACAGCGAATACCGCGGCATCTTCGAGAAGGACCATGCGCTCGCGCGGCGCTTCCAGAAGATCGACGTCGTCGAGCCGTCGGTGCCCGAAACCATCGAGATCCTCAAGGGTCTGCGCAGCCGATTCGAGGAGCACCACCAGGTCACCTACACCGATGCTGCGCTCAAGGCGGCGGCGGAACTCGCTGCGCGCCACATCAACGAGCGGCATCTGCCGGACAAGGCGATTGACGTCGTCGATGAGGCCGGCGCACGCCTGCGCCTGAAGCCCGCGGCCGAGCGCGAGACGGTCGTCGACGTGCATCACATCGAGGAAGTGGTCGCCCGCATCGCGCGCATTCCGCCAAAGACCGTCTCGAGCAACGACAAGGAAGTGCTGCGCAACCTCGAGCGTAACCTGAAGCTGGTCATCTTTGGCCAGGACAAGGCCGTCGAGACGCTCTCCTCGGCGATCAAGATGGCGCGCTCGGGTCTTGGCGATACGCGCAAGCCGGTCGGCAGTTTCCTCTTCGCCGGGCCCACCGGCGTCGGCAAGACCGAGGTCACCCGCCAGCTCGCGATCGCACTCGGCATCGAGTTCATCCGCTTCGACATGTCCGAGTACATGGAGCGGCACACGGTCTCCCGCCTGATCGGCGCGCCGCCGGGCTACGTCGGCTTTGATCAGGGCGGCCTGCTGACCGAGGCGATTTCCAAGCATCCGCACGCGGTGCTGCTGCTCGATGAAATCGAAAAAGCGCATCCCGACGTCTTCAATGTGCTGCTGCAG
>CAZIRD010000216.1:0-3126 GCA_964541625.1 uncultured Acidibacter sp. | reverse complement strand
GGCAGTTCATCCCGGACACCGGCAGCCGCTTCGGTCTGCCGCAGAACTGGTGGTATGACGGGCGGCGCGACGTAGTCGAAGCAACGCGGGCCGCGCTCGATTACCTGCAGTTCCTGCACGATGAGTTCCAGGGTGACTGGCTGCTCGCGGTCGCCGGCTACAACTGCGGCGAGCGTTGCGTCGCGCGCGCCGTCGCACGCAACCAGGCCGAGGGCAAGCCGACAACGTTCTGGGATCTGCGCCTGCCGGGCGAGACCCGCGCCTACGTGCCGAAACTCCTGGCCATGAAGCGCCTGGTGGCGGACCCCGCGGCGCTTGGCATCGAGTTCAGCCCGATCCCCAACGAGCCGTACTTCGCCCGAGTGGCCGTCGCCTCGCAGATCGACCTGCGGCTGGCGGCGGATCTTGCCGGGCTCACCCACGAGGAACTCTCCGAACTCAACCCCGCGTTCCACCGTTGGGCGACACCGCCCGAGGGGCCGCACAACCTGTTGCTGCCGATCGACTCGGCGGAACTCTTCCAGCAGAACGTCAACCAGCTCACGCCGGACGAACTGCTGCGGGTGAATCACCATGTCGTGCAGCGCGGCGAGACCCTGCCCGAGCTCGCCACCCGCTACGGCACGAACGTGATGACGATTCGCATGCTCAATGGTCTCAAGGACGCCAGCGTCGAGCCGGGCATGGATCTGCGCGTGCCCTCGGGAACCACGCAATTGCCGGCCAAGGTGATGCGCGCTGCAGCGCTCGTCGATGGCCCCGAGCCGGTCACCCGCAAGCGGCGCGGCAAGCCCGAGGTTCACGTGGTGCGCCGGGGCGAGTCGATCTGGACGATCGCGCGGCGCAACAACATGGATCCGCGCACGCTGATGCGCCTCAACGGCAAGAAGCCTGGCGACAAGATCATTCCGGGCGAGCGACTGATCGTCTCCGGCACCGCGCGAGGCCGCGATGCGGACGAGGAAGCGGGCGGATCATCGCGTAGCGATGGCGCTGCGAAGCGTGTCACGCATCGCGTGCGCAGCGGCGAGACGCTTTCCAGCATCGCGCGCCGCTACGGCGTCACCATCGCGCAAATCGTCTCCTGGAACGGCATTTCGGCCAACCGCGTGCTGCGCGTCGGCCAGCGACTCACCATACGCACGGGGAAGTGACACCATGGGATTTCTCAGCGGCAAACGCGCCCTGATCGTCGGCGTCGCGAGCGAGCGTTCGATCGCCTGGGGAATCGCCGAGGCCATGCACCGCGAGGGTGCCGAACTCGCCTTCACCTACGCCAACGACAAGTTCAAGGAGCGCGTGGGCACGCTGGCGCAGTCGATCGGCTCGACGCTGGTGCTGCCGCTGGATGTCACCGTCGATGCGCAGTTGGACGCTGTGTTCGAGGCACTGAAGCGCGACTGGGGCAGCCTGGACATCGTCATCCATGCGGTCGCCTTCGCCCCGCGCGAAGCACTCGCCGGCTCGTTCACGCAGAGCACCTCGCGCGAGGCGTTCGCCATTGCCCATGATGTGTCGAGCTACAGCCTGACGGCGCTCGCCCGAGGCGCGGCACCGCTGATGCAGGGACGGGCGGGCGCGATCCTCACGCTGTCCTACCTCGGTGCCGTGCGCGCCATCCCGAGCTATAACGTCATGGGGCTTGCGAAAGCGAGCCTCGAGGCCAACGTGCGCTTCCTGGCTGCCGACCTCGGCCCGCAGGGCATCCGCGTGAACGGCATCTCCGCGGGGCCGATCAAGACGCTCGCAGCCGCCGGCATCGGCGGCTTCCGCAAGATGCTCTCGCGGGTCGCGGAAGTCGCCCCACTGCGGCGCAATGTCACGCAAGAGGACGTCGGCAACGCCGCGGCATTTCTTTGCTCGGACCTGGCTGCCGGCATCACCGGCGAGATTCTCTACGTCGATGGCGGCTTCAGCACGGTCGGGATGAGTTTCCCGGAGACGGCGGGGGAATAGTCAGCTCGGCATCGCTGCGAGCAGCTCGTCGATCGAGATCGGCGTGTTCCCCACCCGCCCCACCTGGATGGCGGCGGCCATCGACCCGAGACATGCCGCCTCCCAGATGCTCGCGCCAGCAGCGAGCGCCATGCCGGCCGTGATCAGCATCGAGTCGCCGGCACCTGCTACATCTTTCGGCGCCGGGTTCAGTGCCTCGATGCGATCCGGTGGCCAGGGCTGCCCAGAACCCGTTTCCGGACAAACGAGGGCACCCTCCTCTCCCAGCTTGAGGATCAAGTGCTTTGCCGCAGCGGTCGCACGCAAGGTTTCGCCCAGCACGGCCAGCCCGTCGCCGGTATTGCGCACGCTGAGGCGAGCCTCGCGTTCGGTCGGCGTCAGCAGATCCATACCGCGGAAGCGCGCGACATCGCCAAACTGTGACGAAGACTGGCTATCGGCGCAGAGCACGGCACCGGCATCGCGGAACACGCCCGTCAACTCATCGACCACGGGCTGCGGTAACACGCCGTAATTGAAGTCTGAAAAGATCACGAGATCCGTGCTCGCCAGCATGCCCCGTGCCGTCTCGACTAGGCGCTCTGCGTACTCTGCAGCGACGGCTGACTGATGCAGTCGGCTCACCCTCAAGAGCGTCTTCCCCTGACAGCGGTAACGGGTCTTCAGGGTGGTTGGTCGGGTCGCATCGGGCAGGAATCTCGCCTCGACGCCGGCGCGACCGAGGACATCGAGGGCAAATTGAGCCTCATCGTCGCGCCCGACCACCGACAGCATGCTGGAGTTCGCACCGAGACCGGCAGCGTGGGCGGCGACGATTCCGGCGCCGCCGATAAAGCGCTTGCTGTCGACAGGCTTGACCACGAGTGTCGGGTCCTCCTGCGACATGCCGAGCGGGTCACAGGCAATGTACTCGTCGACGATCAGATCGCCGACGATCAACACACGCAGCTTCCCGAAGGACCGCACGCGCTGCCGCAGACCCTCGACGGACAGCCCGTGTCTGGCCATGAACGCCCGCGGCAGCCCCCAACTCGGCGCACTGGTAGACGAAAACTCCCGGCGAATGAGATCACGCGAGGTGAAGGCCACCTCACCCGAACTGAAGAGCAGCTTGCCACCGTAGGCCTCGACCGCAGCCTTCTCGTCGTTATGACGCCGCTCGTGCTCACG
>CAZIRD010000215.1:0-3128 GCA_964541625.1 uncultured Acidibacter sp. | reverse complement strand
AACCGCACGAAGCGCGCCGCCTTGATGCTGCTCTTGATGTCGAGGCAGCCGGCGAGTACGAGCGGCTGGTTGGCGACGATGCCGACCACCTGGCCGTCGAGGCGCGCGAAACCGATGATGATGTTCTTGGCGTAATCCGGCTGCAGCTCAAAGAATTCGCCGTCATCAAAGACCTTGCCGATCAGCTCCTTCATGTCGTAGGGCTTGTTCGGGTTGTCGGGTACCAGCGTGTCTAGCGAGTAGTCGTCGCGATCGGGCGGATCGAAGGCCTCGCGCATCGGCGGCTTGTCGCGGTTGTTAGCCGGCAGATAGTTGAAGAAACGCCGCAACATCAGGATCGCCTCGACGTCGTTGTCGAAGGCGAGGTCGGCTACGCCGCTGCGGGTGGTGTGCGTCACCGCGCCGCCCAGGTCCTCGGCAGTGACTTCCTCGTGGGTCACGGTCTTCACCACCTCGGGACCGGTGACGAACATGTAGGAACTGTCCTTCACCATGAAGATGAAATCGGTGAGCGCAGGGCTGTAGACGGCACCGCCGGCGCTGGGCCCCATGATCAGGCTGATCTGCGGCACCACGCCCGAGGCGGTGACGTTGCGCTGGAAGACCTCGGCGTAGCCGCCAAGCGAAGCCACGCCCTCCTGGATGCGGGCGCCGCCGGAATCATTGATGCCGATCACCGGCGCGCCCACCTTCATGGCGGTGTCCATGACCTTGCAGATCTTCTGCGCGTGAGCCTCCGACAGCGAACCGCCGAACACCGTGAAGTCCTGACTGAAGACGAACACCAGCCGGCCGTTGATGAAGCCGCAGCCGGTAACCACGCCGTCGCCCGGCACCTTCTGGTCCTGCATGCCGAAGTCGCTGCAGCGATGCTCGACGAACATGTCCCACTCCTCGAACGTGCCCTCGTCGAGCAGCAGTTCGAGGCGTTCACGCGCGGTGAGCTTGCCCTTGGCATGCTGGGCAGCGATGCGCTTCGGTCCGCCGCCCTGCCGGGCCTGGGCGCGTTTTTCTTCGAGCTGGTGAATGATGTCGTGCATGGCTTTTTCCTGTCTGGATGCCGGCAAGCTTGCCGCTAACTGGAATCAATGGGCCTCGAAAAGATCAAGCAGCCGCCGGGCGGCGGAGGAGGGTGCGACGCGCCCGCGGGCCACGTCATCGAGCGCCTGCGGCAGCGCGGCCCGCACCGCGGCGCTGGCGCGGAAATCGGCAACCAGGCGCGCGTGCACCTGGTCCCACATCCACTGCAGCGACTGCTGGCGCCGGCGCTCGGTGAACTCGCCGCTGCGCTCGCGCAAGGCGCGGAATGCCGTCACGCTGGACCAGAAGTCGTCCAGTCCCTCGGCCTTGAGGGCGCTGCCGCGCATGACCCGCGTCTGCCAGCGCGCCTCGTCGTGGCTGCCGGGCGCACCGGTGAAACGCAGCACGCGCAGCGCGGAGGTGATCTGCGCTTCGGCACGCAGCGCGGCGTCGGGGTCGAGATCGGCCTTGTTGATGACGATCAGGTCGGCGAGTTCCATGATGCCTTTCTTCATCGCCTGCAGATCGTCGCCGGCGTTGGGCAACTGCAGCAGCACGAACATGTCGGTCATGCCGGCGACCGTGGTCTCGGACTGACCGACGCCGACGGTTTCGACGATGACCACGTCATAACCGGCCGCCTCGCAGACCAGCATTGCCTCGCGGGTTTTCTCGGCCACGCCGCCCAGCGTCCCGGAGGACGGACTCGGCCGGATGAAGGCGTGCTCCTGCACCGAGAGGCGCTCCATGCGCGTCTTGTCGCCGAGGATGGAGCCGCCGGAAACCCCCGACGACGGATCGACCGCAAGCACCGCGACTTTGTGGTCGCGCGCCAGCAGGAACATGCCCAGCGACTCAATGAAGGTCGACTTGCCGACACCGGGGACGCCGGAGATGCCAAGACGCAGCGCCTTGCCGGTGAACGGCAGCAGCCCGTCGAGCAGCGCATCGGCACGCAGCCGATGATCGGCACGCGTCGACTCGAGCAGCGTAATCGCCTTGGCCATCGCGCGGCGATCGCCGGCGCGCACGCCCTCGAGCAGGCGGAGGTCATCCTGCTCAGCCGGCGCCACAGGCACGCTTGATGTGCTCGAGTACGTCGCGCGCGCTCTCCGGGATCGGCGTGCCGGGACCGTAAATGCCCTTGACGCCCGCCGCGTGGAGGAAGGCGTAGTCCTGCTGCGGCACCACACCGCCGACAAACACGATGATTTCCGGCGCACCCTGTTCACGCAGCGCGCGGATGATTTCCGGCACCAGCGTCTTGTGACCGGCGGCAAGCGTACTCACGCCCACCGCGTGCACGTCGTTCTCGATCGCCTGCCGCGCGCACTCCTCGGGCGTCTGGAACAACGGCCCGACATCGACATCGAAGCCGAGGTCGGCGAAGGCGCTGGCGACCACCTTCGCGCCACGGTCATGACCGTCCTGCCCCAGCTTGGCGATCATCACCCGCGGGCGGCGGCCGTGGTCGGTCGCGAATGCGGCAATCTCGCCCTGCAGCTTCGCCCAGTCCTCCTGCGACTCGTAGGCTCCGGCGTACACGCCGCTCACCTCCTGTGAATTGGCGCGGTGACGGCCCCAAACCTGCTCGAGCGCATCGCTCACCTCGCCCACCGTGGCGCGCAGGCGCATAGCCTCGATGGCGAGCGCGAACAGGTTGCCGCTGCCCGCCTTCGCGGCCGCGCCGAGCGCCGCGAGCGCCTCGCCCACCCGCGCCGCATCGCGGTTGGCGCGCAGCCGCTGCAGCCGCGCGATCTGGTTCTCGCGCACCGCGACATTGTCGATCTCGAGGATCTCGACCGGATCCTCCTTGTCGAGCTTGAACTTGTTGACGCCGATGATGACGTCACGCCCGGAGTCGATGCGCGCCTGCTTCTCGGCGGCGCTGGCCTCGATGCGCAGCTTTGCCCAGCCGCTCTCGACGGCCCGCGTCATGCCGCCCATCGCGTCGACCTCCTCGATGATCTTCCAGGCCGCGTCCGCCATGTCCTGCGTCAGCTTCTCCATCATGTAGCTGCCGGCCCAGGGGTCGACCACGCTCGTGATGTGGGTCTCCTCCTGCAGGATGAGCTGCGTGTTGCGCGCGATGCGCGCGCTGAACTCGG
>CAZIRD010000214.1:0-3233 GCA_964541625.1 uncultured Acidibacter sp. | reverse complement strand
AGCGCATCATCATCGCCCGTCAGCTGATCGAGAGGAACCCGGTGTGAGCGCGGTCCATCCGGGCAGCGGCACGGAGGCCAGCGGCGCGGCGGGCAGCGGCGCGGCGGGCAGCGGCGCGCTGCCGCTCGCCGGCGTGCGCATCCTCACCTTCGAGGCCTTCGGCGCCGGCCCCTTCGGCTCGATGTACCTCGCCGACCTCGGCGCCGACGTCATCAAGATCGAGAACCGCGCACAGGGCGGCGATGCCACCCGCGGGATGGGACCGTTCTTTCTCGGCGAACATGATTCGCACTTTTTCCAGACCTTCAACCTCAACAAGCGCAGCGTCTGCCTCGACCTGAAGAGCGCCGAGGGCCAGCAGGCCTTCCGGCGACTGGTGGCGAAATCGGATGCCGTGCTCAACAATTTGCGCGGCGATCAGCCCGACAAGCTCGGGCTCACCTATGCCGCCCTGCGCGAAGTCAACCCGCGCATCGTCTGCGCACATCTTTCCGCCTACGGACGCGACAACGAGCGTCGCGCCTGGCCCGGCTACGACTACCTCATGCAGGCCGAAACCGGTTACCTGCACGTCACCGGCGAACCGGGCTCGCCGCCGTCGCGGATGGGCCTGTCGATCGTCGACTTCATGACCGGCATCACCACCGCGCTGGCGCTGCTAGCCGCGCTGTTCGGCGCTGCCCGCAGCGGTCAGGGCCGCGATGTCGACGTCAGTCTGTTCGACGTCGCGCTGCATCAATTGTCCTACCCCGGCACCTGGTACCTGAACGACGGGCTGGTAACCGGCCGCATGCCGCGCAGCGCACATCCGACCGCCACGCCGGTGCAGCTCTTCCGCACCGCCGACGGCTGGATCTTCCTGATGTGCATGACCGAGAAGTTCTGGCTCGAACTGATGCGCGTGCTTGATGCCGCGCACATCGCCGGCGACCCGCGCTTCGACACCATGCCCTCGAGGCGCGAGCACCGCGAGGCGCTGACGCCGCTGCTTGATGCGGTGTTCGAGCGCGACACCACCGCGAACTGGCTCGGCAAGCTGCAGGGTGTGCTGCCGGCGGCGCCCGTCAATGATCTCGCACAGGCTCTCAACAACCCCTTCCCGCTCGCCACCGGCATGATCCGCAGCACGCCGCATCCGCTGCGCAGCGATTTCCGCAGCTTCGCCAATCCGATCAAGCTCGATGGCCGGCGGCTGGAGGCGCGCAGCGCTCCGGCCCTCGGTGCCGACACCGATGCGGTGCTGGGCGAACTCGGCTATTCGCCCGCGGAAATCGCCAGCCTGCGCGAGCGGGGCATCACGTGAAACTCGACGGACTTCGAGTCGTCGACCTGTCGCAGTTCCTGCCGGGGCCGCAGCTGACCCTGATGCTGGCCGACCATGGCGCCGAAGTCATCAAGATCGAGCCGCCAGGCGATGGCGAGCCCGGCCGCTACATCGGCGCGTCCGAGGGCGGACACACCGTCTTCTTCCGCAACACGCAACGCGGCAAGAAGAGTTTCTGCGTCAACCTCAAGTCGGCGGCGGGCCGCGACGCACTGCTGAAGCTCTGCGAAACGGCCGACGTCTTCGTCGAGGCGTTTCGCCCCGGGGTTGTCGACCGGCTCGGCGTCGGCTACGCCGCGGTGGCCGCGCGTAACCCGCGCATCGTTTACTGCTCGATCTCGGCGTTCGGGCAAAGCGGTCCCTACCGCGACCTGCCCGCGCATGACCTCGCCACCGAAGCGCTCGCCGGCATCGTCAGCCTGAACATCGGCAACGACGGCGAGCCGGTCATGCCGCACGTGCCGGTCGCCGACATCACCGCCTCGCTGCATGCGCTCGCCGGCGTGCTAATGGCGCTCTATCGCCGCGAGCGCAGCGGCCGCGGCGACTATCTCGACATCGCCATGCTCGACTCGGCGATCGCCTGGACGCCGAACATCACCGGCTCGACGTTTGCGCACAAGCGCCCGCCGCGACCGCGCGAAGAGCGCAGTCTCGGCGGCGCCGCGTTCTACAACATCTACCGTACGCGCGACGATCGTCATGTGGTGCTCGGCGCGCAGGAACTGAAGTTCGCGCGCAACCTGCTTGGCGAACTCGGCCGCCTCGACTTCCTCGAACTCTGCGAGCGCGGTCCGGGCTCGCATCAGGCGCCGCTCACCGCCTTCCTGCGCGAAGTGTTCGCGACCCGGACGCGCGCGGAGTGGATCGACTGGTTCCGCGGCCGCGATATCGGCTTTGCCTGGGTCAACGACCTGCGCGAGGCCTTCGACGACCCGCAGGTCAATGCGCGCGGCATGCGTCTGCTCGATGAGTCGGGTCGCGAACACATCGGCGTGCCGGTGCGTTTTCTGCACGAGCCGGCGCAGCCGCGCCTCGAGCTACCGGCCATTGGCGAACACAACACCGAGATCCTGCGCGAGCTCGGCTATGACGAGGCAGCGATCGCCGCGTTTGCGGCGACCCTGCAGAGTGGTGGTCCGACGCACCGCTGAGGGCGTCGGGCGAAGCAAGCACGGGGAGATCGGCATGGACTTCGAATTCAGCCCGCTGGTGAAGACGCTGCAGCAGCAACTGCTCGCCTTCATGGATCAGCACGTGTATCCGAACGAGCGGCGATTCCTCGAGGAAATCGCCGCGAACCGCGCCGCGGGCAACGTCTGGGTGCCGACTAAGGTCGTCGAGGAACTCAAGCAGCAGGCGCGTGCCGCCGGCCTTTGGAACCTGTTTCTGCCGCGCAGCACACGCGCCCCGGAAGGGCTCTCCAACCTCGACTACGCGCCGCTCTGCGAAATCATGGGCCGCGTACCGTTCGCCGCGGAGGTCTTCAACTGCTCCGCGCCCGACACCGGCAACATGGAGGTATTCGAGCGCTACGCAAGCGAGGCCCTGAAGGATCGCTGGCTCGAGCCGCTGCTGCGCGGCGAGATCCGCTCCGCTTTTCTGATGACCGAGCCCGACGTGGCCTCCTCCGATGCCACCAACATCGCCTGCCGCATCGAGCGCGACGGCGACCACTACGTCATCAACGGCCGCAAGTGGTGGACTTCGGGTGCCGGCGATCCGCGCTGCAAGGTGTACATCATCATGGGACGCAGCAACCCGGACGCCGCAGCGCATGCGCAGCAGAGCATGGTCGTCGTTCCGGCGGATACGCCGGGTATCCGCGTGCTGCGCGCGCTGCCGGTATTCGGCTACGACGATGCACCGCACGGGCACATGGAGGTCACGCTCGATGACGTCCGTGTGC
>CAZIRD010000213.1:0-3251 GCA_964541625.1 uncultured Acidibacter sp. | reverse complement strand
TCACGGCGTGACCCGGCCGCGCGTGTTCGGCTCAGCCGCACGTGGGGAGGACCAGTGACCTGCCGGACGATTTTCGGACCGTAACCGTCCGGCGAAGTCATCTACCGTCGTGGGGCTTTTAGCGTGACGATAGTGTCCACTTATTTGTAAGTGGACACTTATGCAGCCCGAAGAGAAGCGACGTCGCCGACGACACACCGCAGCGTTCAAGGCGGCGGCCATTGCAGCATGCCGCCGGCCGGGTGCGTCCGTGGCGGCGGTGGCGTTGGACCAACAGTTGAATGCGAACATGCTGCGGGTGTGGATCAAGCGAGCCGCGTCTGCGTTGCCGGAGACCCTCGGGTTCCCGGCAGAGCGCTCCAAACTCTCATTCCCGATCACTGTTTCCCGATCCATCACGACCTCCTACGTTGCGTGATGGGTGGGGAAAATTGGATTACCGATGACACCTTCAGTCGCTTCCCGCAGACCCGGCCGTCCGCTCGCTCCGGAAGATGGCGTCGCTCATCCACGCGGGCATTGAGCTGGTGGCTGACTTCAGCGCCTCGAACTCGCTCGATCCCAGCTTGCGCCGAATCTTCTCGACGAGAGCCGGCGTTACTTCCGTCTTGCCGAGGTACCACATTGCCGCAAGCGCGAGTCCGGCGGGCCGACCCGCCAGGGCCAACTTGCGCTGACAGACGTGCTGCAGACGGATCTCCATCTTCCCCACGCGGATGCGCTTCGACGGGCCGGATGTCACGAATACAGACTGGGTCGGAACCTGCGTGGTCAGTTCGAGCCGACGCGCCGCTTCGGCACCGTGAACCTGGACGACGGCGCCAGTGGTCTTGGCGACGGTCTCGGCCACCTTCAGCGGCGAGGGGCTAACCTTGCCGACGAATCGGCTGACCTCGGGACGCACGAAGACACCGCGCGTCACGCGCTCGATCGACCCCGCCTTGACGAGGCGGGAGAGGGTCTGATCGACGGACGTACGCGTGCCGCACTCCAGGAATGCCGTTGGGGTGAAAGGCTCCCCGATCGGCATCGCCTCGATGCGCTGGCGAATCAGCTCGCCCCGGCCGACAGGATTTGACTGCTCAATCCGCGACCCCTATGGGGGGATTACCGAAGGTGTCGTGACGGTCTTCAGGTCGACTGAGCTGATCGGGAGTCAATTTTGCTGTGCAGCAAATATCGCATTCTCACGGAATGTTCTATACAGTTGAATAATTCGCTGTGCAGCGAATAACCCATCAGGTATGGTCGTGAACACATCTGAAGTCGAGAGCGCGTTGATCGCTGAACTCCTCGAAGCCCTGCGGGCCCTCCCGGACGTGACAGCCGATCTCGCGCGCCGGGGCGACTTTGGCGGGGATGCCGCGGTGAACGATGTGTCAGTCTCGATGCAGGTTGCCGGGCGTCCCTTGGCGATGCTGGTCGGGATCCGAAAGGCCCTCTATCCGCGGGATGTTCGGCAGGCACTTTGGCAGATCCGGGATGCAGCGTCGCGGCGCACTGGCGACGCCGGCGCAGAAGGCACCTTGCCGCTGCTCGCGGCCGAATCGATCTCTCCGGGCGCCAGGGACCTGCTGAAAGCGGAGCGGGTCGGCTATTTCGACGCCGGGGGCAGCCTGTACCTTCCGGCACCCGGGGCGCTCTTCTTCGTGGACAAGCCACCGTCGAAGTCGACCGCTCGGGCCATCCGTTCGCTGTTTTCCGGGCGTCGCGCCCACGTTTTGCATGGCCTGCTGATGCGCCGCGAGGACTGGCTGGGTGTGACCGAGCTGGCCAAGGACGTCTCGGCATCCCCGTCGACGGCGTCGATGGTCTTGACCGAACTGGAACGACTCGACTGGCTGGATTCACGGGGGCAGGGGCCGAGCAAGCAACGGCGCGTGAGTCAGCCTGCGGCACTCCTCGATGCCTGGGCCACGAGTCTGCGGCAGCAACCCGCTGAGGCGATGCGAAGGTTCTTCGTTCCTTCCATGAAGGTCGACGCCCTGACCGCAGGACTCGACGGTGTGTGGTCTTCGCATGGGATCGACTACGCGGTCACCCACGAAGCGGCTGCCCAGCGCTACGCCCCTTTTCTGTCGCACGTCTCGCAGGTTCGCATCCGCTTGCCGGCAGGGTCGGCCACCGAAGCAGCGCTGGGAAAACTGGGCGCCCGCCCTGTCAGTGAGGGTGCGAATCTGGTGGTCATCGACGCCAAGTCGCCAGCGGATCTGTTGTTCAAGCAGCGGGTGGACGGTGTCTGGCTGGCCAGCCCAATCCAGACCTACCTGGATCTGGTGCGCGCCGAGGGGCGCGCCAAGGAATTGGCCGAGCACCTGCGCCGGACAAGGATCGGCTTCTGATGGTCAAACCTTCGCACTTCGGCGGATACAGCGATGCCTACACCGTCGACTGCGAGCGTGTCCTCGTCACGCTGTTGCGCGGGCTCGGGCCCTGGAAGGAATCGGTCTTCCTGGTCGGCGGTCTGACGCCGCGCTATCTGGTGCCCCAGCGTCCACCCGACGTGCCTGCGCACGCCGGCACGCTGGATGTCGACATCGTCATCGATCTGCAGCTCCTGGCCGACACCGCCGCATACCACTCGCTGGAAGACAACCTGAAGCGCATGGGGTTCGAGCGCGCCATCAATGAACAGGGGTTAAAGCTTTCGTGGCGATGGCAGACGCGCACCGAGCATGGCGCGCTGATGGTGCTGGAGCTTCTGGCCGATGCACCCGAGATCGCCGGGGGTCGGGTGCAGCCGTTGCCGATGGAAGGCACGATCTCGGCACTCAATATTCCGCACTCGTCCATTGTTTTCGACCTGCAACAGGTCACCGAGATCCGCGCCGAGCTGCTGGGCGAGAACGGCGTCGCCACCGAACGCGTCAAGCATGCGGATATCGTCAGCTTCACGTGCCTGAAGGCCTTCGCATTCGACCAGCGCTGCGAGCGCAAGGACGCCCATGATTTGGTCTATTGCATCGAGCATGCCCCAAACGGGCTCGGCGCCGTCATCGCAGCCTTTAGCCATGCGCTGGCCGGACCGCATTCGAACGTCATCCGGGAGGGACTCGATGTCCTGAGGCGCCGATTCGCCAATGACGAGGCGACCGAGGGCTACCGCAAGGACGGGCCGGTTTCGGTGGCCAAGTTCGAGCTTGGTGAGGGGTCGGAGCCTGAACTCCGTGAGGCCAGAGTGCTCCGGCAGCGCCAAGCCAGTGATCTCATCGACCGTCTGCTCGCCGGCATCGGGTACCCGACCTCCCCCC
>CAZIRD010000212.1:0-3367 GCA_964541625.1 uncultured Acidibacter sp. | reverse complement strand
GGCCGGTGTTGAGGTTGAGGTAGAGGCCGCGGAACACCAGCGAGGTCGCCGAGCGGTCGTTGCGACCCGAACTGCCCTGCTGGTTGACGAAGTTGAAGCCCGGCGTCATCAGCATCACGTCATTGAGCTGCTTGATGCCGGCCGCCTCGATGTCCTCCGACGAGAAGGCGGTGATGGCCAGCGGCACGGTCATCAGGTTTTCCTCGACCTTGCGCGCGGTGACGACGATTTCCTCAAGTCCGAAGGAGTCCTCGGCCGGCTGCTGGGCCATCGAGGGCGCGGCGGCAGCGGCGGCCAGGATGGCAGCGACGGACAAGGCAACACGATTGAGCGGACTTACCGACATGAGCGACACCCCTCTTGCAGCGATTAGGACGGTTCAGTAACCAGCCGTTGAAACGGTCTATCGAAACGGGATGTCGCCGCCCACGGACGCACGACGACCTTCCCCCTTCGCGACAACGGGTTTACTACAGCCTTGCATGCCGGGCCAACAGGCAGATGCCTCGCCAATCACCCTGCGGTGACGGGGGGCTGGTCAGCCCCCCGCCGCCGGTGACTCAAAGGCCGGTGACTCAGAAGTCGCCGATGACTCAGAAGTCGTAGGTGACGCGGACACCGAAGGCGCGCGGCAGCGGCGGCGAAACCCGCAGCTCGTTGCGGTTCGGCGGCGCCGCGAGGAAGGTGATCGCATCGACGCCGATCAGCGCGGCCTCGACCACCTTGTTGTTGGTGAGGTTGTTGCCGAAAGCCTCGACTCCCCAGTTCTCGCCGCGGATGCCGAAGCGGGCGTTCAGCGTCTGCTTGGTGCCGACCTGCGCCGCGTTCGAGAAGTCCGTGTACTTGGCACCCTGATGCATGAAGTCGGCGCGCGCGTACCAGTCGAGGCCGTTGGCGAGCTTGTCGCCGTACTCGCCCGACAGCGACCAGGTGGTGCGCGGCACGGTCGGCAGCGCGTTGCCGATCGCGCCGGCGAAGCTGCCCCAGACGTAGCTGCAATCGAGGCAGGCGCCGGTGCCGAGGCCGTAGCTCACGACCTCGGTGTCGTTGTAGGCGAAGGTGGCCGAGAGCTTGAGTTGCCGGCTGACCTGCAGCTGGCCCTCGAACTCGACGCCCTTGAGCGCTGCCTCGCCGTTGTTGATGACGAGCGGGATCAGGTTCGCCGTACCCGCGACTACCACCGGCACCGAGTTCGACACCTGGCCGTTCTTCCAGGTCGAGTCGAAGTAGGTGAGCACCGCGCGGGCGCGGCCGTCGAGGAAGGTCGACTTCAGGCCGATTTCATAGTTGTCGAGCTGCTCTTCGTCGAAGGCGACTGCTGCCGAGGGCACCGCGGCGCGCAGCGCTTCGAGCGTGGCGGCCGAGGAGGTGACGAGGCCGGCATTGAAGCCGCCCGGGCGGTAGCCGCGCGAGAACAGCGCGTAGAGCAGCGTGTCGTCGGTGATCTGGTAGTCCACCGAGACGCGCGGCGAGAAGCTCGAGTACGTCGCGTTGAGCGGCGCCGCTGCAGCACCCGTCAGCACGGCACCGGTCGTACCGACCTTCGGGATCTGGTTGAGCTTGTCCTTCTGATAGCGACCCTCGACGCTCAGCGTGAGCTTGTCGGTCGCGTCCCAGTAGAGGCCGCCGAAGGCCGCCGGCGTCTGCACGTTCTGCTCGGTGATCGCCGCGGCGAACAGCGGGCCGATCGCGCTCATGCCATAGACCGTGCCGCCCGGCGTGTTGCCGTCGAACCAGTTGAGGCCGACCGTCCAGCGCAGGTCGCGCTCCTGCGGCGAGGTGAGGCGGAACTCCTGGCTCCAGTCGCGCTGCAGCACCTGCGAGATCAGCAGGAACTGCGCCCAGGACACCGTGCGCGCGGCGAAGGTCGGGATGCGGTTGTAGGGATTGGCGATGTCGCGGGCACTGCGGTAGTTGAGGTCGATCAGCGTCATCGACTTGTCGCGGTGCGCCGCCGTCAGCGAGCTCAAGGTGTAACCGCCGCCGAAGGTGTAGTCGACGCGGATATCGCCCTGGAAGGCCTCGCGGTTCAGACCGCCGCTGGTGTTGAACGACGGATTGAAGATCTGCCAGGCCGGGTTCGGCGGGTTGAACAGCGCGGCGTTGGTGGCCACCGGGCTGGTGTCCCAGTCGCCCGAGATGTAGCGCGCGAGGCTGTTGCTGAACTTCGGCACGGTGCCGCAGACGTAGCCAAAGGAGGCGCGCGAGCCGGCGGTCTGGCCGAGCGCGGCGGTACCCGAGGGCGCCTGCGAGAACGGCACGCAGTTGCCGTTGGCGTCGACGCGGCCGGTGAAGGACTCGGACTTCAGCGCCAATTGCGCCGGCGGCCCGTCGTTATCTTTAAAGGCGTTGAGGTAACTCTTCACCTTGAGGTTGTCGCTCGGTTCCCACACCAGCGTCAGCGAGGCCGACTGCGTGGTCTGGCCGCCGAGCTTCTTGCCGCCCGGATCGGCGGCGTTGGTGTACTGGCCGCCGCGTTCGTAGCTGCGCAGCGTGAGCCGCGCGGCTGCGGTGTCGCCAAGCCCGCCCTCGACGCTGACGAAGGCGTCATGCGACTTCCAGGACGAGTATTCGGCCGACAGCTTGCCCTTGAATTCCTGGCCGGGGTCCTTGGTGACGAAGTTGATCGCGCCGGCGAATGCGGAACGCCCGAAGTAGGCGCTCTGCGGACCTTTGAGCACCTCGATGCGCTCGACGTCGGGGATCGGCGGCGGCTGCGCACCGATCACCGGTGCGCCATCGATGAACAGCAGACCGCCGGCGCTCAGGCCGGCGTTGCCCGAGATGTAGAGGCCGCGGAACACCAGCGAGTTGGTCGAACGGTCGTTGCGCCCGGAGCCGCCGAACTGGTTGACGAAGTTGAAGCTCGGCGTCATGCGCATGACGTCGTTGAGGTTCTTCATGCCGGCGGACTCGATGTCCTTAGACGAGAACGCGGTGATCGCCATCGGCACCGTCATGAGGTTTTCCTCGACGCGGCGGGCCGTGACGACGATCTCCTCGAGGCCGATGGCCTCGTTGGCCGAGTTTTGTGCGAGCAGCGGCGTGGCGAGCGGTGCGAGCAGCGCCGTGGTGACGGCGGCAGCGACCCGGGTGAGCCTGGTTCCTGACATTAACGTTCCCCTCCGTTACTTCAAGGAATGATTTATTTGTTGCGTCGACGCAGCAGGCGGCCTGTAGTGGCTACCGGCACTTTTGAACAATTACTACATTCGTCGTTGATCCGCCAGACAACTAGATTGCTGGTCTAGATTTTTCCGGCATCGAATTCGCCGAAGGCAAAGCTGCGCATCGGCTCGGGAATATGCGGATCGTAGGCCGCATCCCAGGCCGGCGCCGCGGCCGTGCCCAAAGGTTTTGTGGCGAG
>CAZIRD010000211.1:0-3375 GCA_964541625.1 uncultured Acidibacter sp. | reverse complement strand
CAAGGGATTATGAGTCCGGGGCATCTCACCCGAACACGCCGTGCAGATACCAGTCGTGCGGCGGCAGCCGCTCGCGGTAGATCCACAATTCGGCACCACCCGCATCGCGCGCCACGTAGTAGTCGCGCGCGACCTCGCGTCCGTCCCACCAGCCGGTCTCGATGCGCTCGGGACCGTCGATGAGTTGCAGTCCCTGCAGCGCGCCGGGCAACACCTCTGGCGTGTGCAGCAACCACAACGGTCGGCGTGACTGCATGGGCCCTGCGGCATTCGTCGCCGGGCAGCCGGGCTCGGCAACGCGCCAGGCGTTCTCCGGCCGGTGTTCGGCGACCAGACAGAGTCCGTAGACCGCCTCGTTGCCGAGTCGTGCACGCAAGCGTTCGATGAGCGCCGGCGACTCTCGGCCCGCACCACCGCCGTGTTCTCCGGGGCGCCAGATCGAGCCGCTGTCGGTGACGAAAGGCTGCAGGGCGCCGGAGCGCAATTCGCAGCGCACCACGGGTGCGGGCAACTCGAGTCGCGACAGGCGCAGCGACAGCAGCGCGCTGAACTGCGTCGCCTGCAATTCGGCGCGGGCGAGTCGCAGATCGACACGCGTCGCCGGACACCCGCGGTGCTGCAGGCGCAGCATCAGCAGTTCGATGCCCGATTGGCGCGCGCGCAGGAACTGTTCGAGTTGCCGCAGCAAGGGCTCGAGGTGCTGCAGCACCATGGCCTGCGAATACAACTCGAACGCCGGTTCGAGCCGTGCGCGAAACCGCTCGCAGGGTACGAAGGCTCGACGCGGCTCCGGCGCGGCACCCGTGAGCCGGTCGAGTGCGAGCAGGGCCTCGTGGCCGAAACGGCGTGCGAAACCTGCGCGCGGCAGGCGCAGCGCGGCGCCGAGCGTGCGCACGCCAACCGAATCGAGCCGTGCGATCGTGGCCGCAGACCAGCGCAGCGCCGCCAGCGGCAGCGGCGACAACAAGCCGAGCAGACGGTCGCGGGCGAGCACGATCGAGTGCTGCCCGCAGCGCGCGAGCGCGAGTGCCGCGAGCGGCGTCGGGGCGAGCGCCCAAAGCGGCTCGACACCACCCTGCCGGCACCGCTCGAGCAACTGCGCGCACAGCGACTGCGCGCCGCCGAAGAGCTGGAAACTGCCGCGTACCTCGAGCAGCACGGCGTCCGGCGGCTCGAGGCTCACGCGCGATGTGAAGCCGGTGGCGATGCTGGCGAGCCGCGGCAATTGCACCGACGCGCCGCTGCACTGCAACGCGATCCAGGACTCCGGCGAGCTGTCGAACAGCGACTCGAGCGGTGGCTGCCACGGCGGCTGTCGGGGCGGTCCACTGGCGACGGCCGCCGTCGCCGCGGCCGCAGCCGTCGCTGCGGCGGCCGATGCCAAGCCCAAACCCGCCGTGGGCGCGCGTAACGAGCGCAGCGCGCGACGCGTCGAGGCTGCGCGTTCACGCGGCGCCATGATCAGACCACTCCTGCCAGCGCAACTCGAGCGGCTGCCGCGCACCGCCGCGGCTTTTCAGCAGTTGCAGGCGCCCGCCGCCGGGCACGGGCACAAACGACAAGCGCAGTTCCGCGGGCGAAGTGCGCGCAGCCTCGGTGAGCGAGCGGAACAGGAACGCTGGCACATTGCTGCGCTGCGTCGCCAACTGCAGGCGCCGCAGCGCCGTCACGGTCGCCGCCACCTGCGGCGCGAACCAGGCGAGCACGATGGCGCAGCCGCCTGAGTCGAGTGCCTGCTCGACGGCCCAGGCGGGATCGGCGGTGCGCACCACGAGCTGTCGCTCGAGCGGCACACCGGCCGCGATCAGCGCCGGTGCATAGGGCTCGAAAGGCGGGGAAATCCAGCTTGCCCAGCGTGGCGGCTGCTGGCGACCAAGCCGGCCGAGCAACGGGATCAGCAGGCGCAACTCGCCAAGCCCGCAGCGCGCGGTGAGGATTTCGGTGAGCCCGGCAGCCGGCCAACCGCCGCCCGGCAGCGCTTCATCGAGCCGACGGCAGCCGGTGCCGAGCGTGGCGGCGCGGGCCGTGCTGCGACCGCGCCAGATGGCCGGATGCGCGAGCAGATGCGCCAGCGACGGCGGCGGCTCGAGTTCCGGCGCGAGTGCTGCGGGATCGGGAGTGGTCTCGTGCATGGCAGCGTGGGGTGCACGACGGACGCCGTCTCACGCGGCGGGGCCGCGGGCCGGCGCGACCGGTGCCGCAACGAAGGCCGACGTACGCAGCGAGCGCGGCTGGGTGAACGAGCGGTTGCGGCCGCAACCGCAGGGACAACTGAAACTTCTGAGGCGACTGCGCTTCGGCGCGGGCTTTTCGCGAGCGAGCGTGTCCGTGGCGCCTGGCGAGAAGCGCAGCTCCAAGGTTTTCATGATGGCTCTGGTGAGGCGGGCGGCGTTACATCAGTCCGGTGGCAGAGGCCTTGCCACTGCCCCCCGCAGCACCACCCATGGCACCACGACGCAGCACCCCGACCACGACACCCTCGATGATGAGAGGCTCTTCGCGCAGGTTGACGCGGATGGGCTCGAAGTCGGGGTTTTCGGGCAGCAGCCAGACCGTCGGGCCTTCCTGCTTGTAGCGCTTGACCGTGACTTCGTTCTCGAGGCGGGCGACGATGATCTGACGGTTGCGAACCTCGGGCGTGCGGTGCACGGCGACGAGATCGCCGTCGAGGATGCCGGCGTCTTTCATGGACATGCCGGTCACCTTGAGCAGGTAGTGTGGACGGGGCGAGAAGATGTCCGGGTCGATGTTGAAACGCGCTTCGATGTTCTCTTCTGCGAGAATGGGCTTGCCGGCGGCGACGCGACCGATGAGCGGCAGACCGAGTTGCTCGCGCAGGATGTCCTTGAGCTGGATGCCGCGCGAAGTGCCCGGCACGAGCGAGATGACACCCTTGCGAGCCAGTGCGCGCAGGTGCTCTTCGGCGGCGTTGGCGGACCGGAAGCCGAGCTCCTGGGCGATTTCGGCGCGGGTAGGCGGCATGCCGGTTTCGGCGATGGCGCGCTGGATGAGGCGGAGAATTTCGGTTTGGCGCGGTGTGAGGTCTGACACGGGACACCCCTGTTTATCCATGCAGTGTTCATTCGTACAGTAACTGTGAATTCATCCAGCCGCAAGTCCCCTGCTGCCGATTTCGACGCGCTTGTCGTCGGCGCCGGTCACAACGGCCTCGTCTGTGCCTGTTATCTGGCGCGCGCCGGCCTGCGGGTAGGTGTGTTCGAGCGCCGCAGCCTGGTCGGCGGCGCGGCGGTCACCGAAGAGTTCGCGCCGGGCTTCCGTAACTCCACGGCGAGCTACACCGTGAGCCTGCTCGAGCCGACGGTGATCCGCGACCTGAAGCTTGCCGAGCACGGCCTGCGCATCCTCGAGCGGCCG
>CAZIRD010000210.1:0-3379 GCA_964541625.1 uncultured Acidibacter sp. | reverse complement strand
GGTCTCACCCACCGAGAACGGCGGGAAGTTGTAGTGCAGCATGAACGGCTCGCGGTATTCACCGGCCAGCGCGTCGATGATCTGCGCGTCGCGACCCGTGCCGAGCGTGGTGACCACGAGGGCCTGCGTTTCGCCGCGAGTGAAGAGCGCCGAGCCGTGGGTGCGCGGCAGCACGCCCACCTTGACGGTGATCGGGCGCACCGTGGTGGCATCCCGACCGTCGATGCGCGGATCGCCGTTGAGAATACGCTCGCGGACGATGCTGCTCTCGAGCCGGAACAGCTGGTCATCGACTTGCTCGGCGGTGTATGCCGGCGAGTCGCCAGCGGTGAGCTGCGCGGTGACGGCCTTCTTGATTTCGCCGACGCGCGCGTAGCGCGCCTGCTTCTCGATGATGCGATACGCCTCGGCCAGGGAGTCGTGCGCCGCGGCCCGCACGGCGGCTTCCAACTCGGCCGTGGCGGCATTCGGCTTCCATTCCCAGCGCGGCTTGCCGCACTCGGCGACGAGTTCGTTGATGGCCTTGATCACCACCTGCATCTGCTCGTGGCCGAAGACCACCGAGCCGAGCATGACGTCTTCAGAGAGACAGTTGGCCTCCGACTCCACCATCATCACACCGTGGGCGGTACCGGCCACCACGAGATGCAGGTCGGACGACTTCAGTTCCTTGGTGGTCGGATTGAGGAGGTACTTGCCATCCTTGTAGCCGACGCGCGCGGCACCGATCGGCCCATTGAAGGGCACGCCCGACAGCGCCAGCGCTGCCGAAGCGCCGATCATGGCCGGGATGTCCGCATCGACTTCGGGATCCAGCGAGACCACGGTGGCAACCACCTGAACCTCGTTGTAGAACCCGTCCGGGAACAGCGGGCGAATCGGACGATCGATGAGACGCGACGTCAGCGTCTCCTTCTCGGTGGGACGACCCTCACGCTTGAAGAAGCCGCCGGGGATCTTGCCCGAGGCGTAGAACTTCTCCTGATAGTTGACGGTGAGCGGAAAGAAGTCGCGCCCCGGTGCAGCCTTCTTGGCAGCGACGGCTGTACACAGAACGACAGTGTCGCCGAGCGACGCGACCACCGCGGCACTCGCCTGGCGGGCCATTTCGCCCGTCTCCAGGGTCAGGGTATGCGAACCGTAGGCAAAAGATCTCTTGAATGCGGGCACGGGAAACCTCGTGAAAAAATCGGCCGGATGCGAAAAGGCCGCAATCTCTCGCGAGACGCGGCCTTTGCAGAGGACTGCTTAGCGGCGCAGCCCGAGACGCTCGACGACGTCTTGGTACTTTTGTGGCTGGCGCGACTTCAGGTAGTCGAGCAGCTTGCGGCGCTGGTTGACCAGCTTCACGAGACCGCGACGGGACGAATGGTCCGCCGAATGCGCGGAGAAGTGCTGCCCAAGGCCGGCGATGCGCTCGGAGAGCAGCGCGATCTGGACTTCCGGGGACCCCGTATCCGTGGTGTCCCTGCGGAACTGGGCGACGATTCCGCTCTTTTTCTCTGTGCTGAGAGGCATTCTGAAAAACCCTTTAAATCTTGATAGTTACGGTCGTGTGGAAGGCGGCGGATTGTACTCGCTGACCTGTTGCGCGACAAGTCGTTTCGCCGCGACCCGGCCGGGCGCCACCACCCGACCAAGACCGAGGAAACGGCCACCGGGCCCGTGCACCCGAACGGTATCGCAAAGGGGGGCGCGCAGAGCGTCGGTCGAGTCCACCACCTGCCCCTGCAGCAGCCGTCGCGCAGTCCGCTCATCCAGCGAAACCAGCGCGAGATGGGCGACCGCCTCGTCCAGCGACACGAGCGGCAGATCGGTCATGGCACGCGCTGCGATCGACTCCAGCGTGACCATGCGCTCCGCGGGAAACGGCTGCACGCTCTCGCGACGCAGCGCCGCCACGTAGCCGACGGTGCCGAGCGCCCGGGCGATGTCCTCGGCCAGCACGCGCACGTAGGTCCCCTTGCCGCAGACCACCCGGCAATCGAGCACCTCGCCATCGATGCCGAGCAACTCCAGACTCTCGATGCGGATCGGCCGCGGCGGTCGCTCGACGGTCTCGCCCGCGCGCGCGCGACGATAAAGCGGCACCCCGCCCTGCTTGATGGCCGAGTACATCGGCGGCACCTGCATCGACGCGCCAAGGAAACCTCGCAACACCTCGGCGACACGCGCCGCCTCGAGCGGCGGCACGGGGGCCCGTGCGATCACCTTGCCCTCGGCGTCGCCCGTCGAGCGCTGCTCGCCGAGCGCGATGCGAAACCGGTAGACCTTGTCGCCCTCGAGGATCTCACCGGCGAGCTTGGTCGCCTCGCCGAGACAGATCGGCAGCATGCCGGTGGCCAGCGGGTCGAGGCTGCCGACATGGCCTGCCTTGCTGGCGCCGAGCAGACGCCGCAGTCGCGAGCCCGCGGCGGTGGAGGAGAGACCGAGCGGCTTGTCGAGCAGCAGCACGCCGTCGATCAAGAGGAGCTGCCCTCGCGATCGGCGCTGACGGCGCGATCGATGAGCCGGGTGAGGCGATCGGCCTGCTCGATGCTGGCGTCGAACTCGAAATCGAGCCGCGGCGCGTGCCGAAGGCCAAGGCGACGGCCGACTTCACCGCGCAGGAATCCTGCGGCGCGGGTCAGGCCAGCCTGGACTTCATCAGGGCTGTGACGATCGCCAAACGGCACGAACAACACCTTGGCGACGCCCATGTCCGCCGCGAGCCGCACCGCCGTGATGGTCACCATGCCGACCCGCGGATCCTTGACCTCGCGCGAGATCAGCTCCGCCATCACGCGCTGCAGCTCGGACTCGATCCGGTGCTGACGGGACTTGCTGGTCACGGGACAGCGGCGCGATCAGGCGATCGCGCGCGCCACCTCGACCCGCGAGTAGCACTCGATCTGGTCGCCGACGCGGACGTCCTGGTAGTTCTTGACGCCGATGCCGCACTCGGTACCCGCCCGCACTTCGCCGACGTCGTCCTTGAAGCGGCGCAGCGATTCGAGCGCGCCTTCAAAGATGACCACGTTGTCGCGCAGCACGCGGATCGGGTTGTTGCGCTTGACCGCGCCCTCGAGCACGAGGCAACCCGCCACCACGCCGAACTTGCTCGAACGGAATACATCGCGTACCTGCGCGGTGCCGACGATCTGTTCCTTGACCTCCGGCGCCAGCAAGCCGCTCATGCGCTGCTTGATGTCGTCGATGGCTTCGTAAATGATCGAGAAATAGCGTACGTCGATGCCGGTTTCCTTGACCGCCTCGCGCGCACCCGAATCGGCACGCACGTTGAAGCCGAGCACCATCGCCTTCGAGGCTGCGGCCAGTTGCACGTCGGAGGCGGTGATGCCGCCAACGCCGCTCGCCACCACCTTGACCTGCACCTCGT
>CAZIRD010000209.1:0-3519 GCA_964541625.1 uncultured Acidibacter sp. | reverse complement strand
CAGACGCTGGCCGCCTTCTGGCCGGAGCGCGTCGATCGTCTGCTGGTGATCGGCTCGACGATCGGCCGTCGCAGCCTGCCGGACCCCGACTCGCCACCACTGCCGCCGACTTTCGGTCCGCTCGATGCCGAGATTCGCGCGCTGCGCGATCCGATCGACCCCGATTCGCCCTTCATGAAGACCTGGTGGACGGTGCCGGGGCTCGATCCGCAGATCCAGTACCACATGCGCCGCGAGTCAGCGCGCATTCCGGCGGCCATCTGGAACGCGATCCTCGATCAAGGCGACGTATCGCGAGATTTGCGCACTACGGCCGGCCGGATCCGCGCGCCGACCCTGCTGCTCTTCGGCGGCAAGGACGCGCTGTTCACCGCTGACGACAACCGCGAACTGGCCCGCTGGCTGCCTCATGCGCAGACCGTGACGCTGCCCGCCCTCGGCCACTCGCTGCCCGAGGAAGATCCGCAGGCCGTGGCCGAGGTGCTCAGACAGTTCCTGCGCCAGCCGGCCCGCTGACGTTTACCTTCTGTTGACCCACGGCGGCGTTCGGGCGGCCTAGACTCCCCTGATCGGTCCGTTTTTCTTCGGGGGGGATATGAACGCAAACGTGGAATCCGGCCTGCCGGCCGCTGGGCTCAAAGGTTTGCTCGCACGGCCGCCCTGGCCGGGACTCATGGCGTTTTTCATTGTCTTCATCGTGCAGGCACTCGGCCACACCGTGATGATCATGATGGAGGACATCTGGCCGGGTCCGGGTTACGTCTATGAGTCGGCTATTGCCATGGGGATGTTCGGCGCCGTGCTGCTGTGGTTCGGCATGCGTCACACCAACGAGGTCGCCGCGACCTGGTACGGCTTCTGGGCCGGCACTTTCCTCTGGACTGGCTGGGTGGAATTCGCCTTCGTCTGGTCCGCGCAGGTGCTCGGCGTTCCCGACCTCATGGACAAGCACAGCCCGGGGAGCATCGCCACCAAGGGCGAGTATCTGGTGATGATGTCCTCGGTCGGCGTGATGGGTGCAACGCTGGTGTACTTCCTCTTCAACAAGGAGACGAAGTGCAATTTCTTCCTCTGGTTCCAGCGCCACCTCGGTCTCAAGACCGGTAAGCCCAACCCAGCCCACCAGCGCAACTTCGCGGGTATCACCGCGCTCGAGACGATCTACGTCATCTGGTTCTTCTATCTGTTCCTGTTGTTCCTCTATGACGAGAGTTTCTTTGGTGATCGGCATCCCGCCGCGTACGTGGTGTTCGGGCTGAACCTCATCTGGGCCGTCTATCTTTTCCGGCGCCTGATGCTGTTCTGGAAGGTGACCACCGCGATCCGCTACGGCATCCCGACGGCCATCATCGCCTGGAATGCGGTCGAGCTCGGCGGACGCTGGAAGCTCTTCACCGAGTTCTGGGAATACCCCGAGAAGCACGCCATCGAACTGATCGCGATCGCCGCCGGCGTGACCCTTGCGGCCTGGCTCGCCGCCCGCACGCCGATGCACCAGAAGGCCGAACTGTCGCGCCAGCAGCGCGCGGCCTCAGTCGGCGAGCGGTCGTAGGGCGTCGAGGCAAACCGACAACGAGGCGAAGTCCGGCGCGCCCTGCGTCGCGATCTCCGCCACCACCCGTTCCCAGTGGGCGAGGGCCGTGGTGCGCGATGCGCGCCACGGCTCGAGTCCGCCGCTGCCCCTGATGCGCTCGAAGATCCGCCGTTCGACGACGCGGGCGCTCTCGCGCAGACCCGTGCGGGCGGCAGCCTGCAACGACGAGTCGACTGCGAGCCCGGTGATGCTGTCGGCGAGCCAGTCTAGTCGCAGCGCTGCAGCGGCAGCGAACCACAACTTTGCGGTCTCGGCGACCCGGCTGCGCGACTGTGAGGCGCTCTCCAGCACATCGAGTGCGTTGTCGAGTACACGCAGTTCGGCGAGTTGGCAGGCGAGCGCAGGCGGCAGCCCTGCCGCCGTATGCTCTGCCTCGGCAGCGCGATAACGGACGGCGGCGCTGCCGGCGAGTGCTGCCGGCAGCGCGTCGCGCAGCTGTGCCATCGGCGTCGCGAGTTCCTTGACCGAGCGGGCAACATCGAGTGAGCCGCGGCGTTGCCGCAGCAGCCAGAGCGTGAGGTGGCGCAGCAGCCTCGCGGTATCGGCCAGCGCCACGTACTGCGCGCGGGCGGCGACACGGTTGTCCAGCGACTCGATCGTCACCCAAAGCTCGCGCATCCGCAGGATCTCGCGCGCAATGCTGTAGGCGCGTGCCACCTCGTCGGCGCTTGCGCCGCTCTCGGCCCGGGCGCGCATCACGAAACTCGGACCCATGCGGTTCACGAGACTGTTGGTGACCGCCGTGGTGATGATCTCCCGTCGCAGCTTGTGCCTTGCAATGTCGCGGGCAAAGCGGCGGCGCACGGCGGCCGGGAAGTAGCGCTCGAGTTCGGCGGCGAAGTAACGGTCCTCGGGCAGTTCCGAGGCCAGCAGTTGCCGGTTCAGCGAAATCTTTGCATAGGCGAGCACGATCGCCAGCTCCGGGCGCGTCAGGCCGAGACCCTGCTTGCGGCGTGCGGTCAGCGTCTCCTCGTCAGGCAGGAACTCGACCGCGCGGTCGAGTTCGCCGCCACGTTCGAGCTCGCGGATCACTTCGCGCAGTTCCGGCAGACGCTCGGCCGACTGCAGTTCCAGCGTCGAGAGTGCCTGGCTCTGCAGGTAGTTGTTGCGCAGCACCAGCGCCGCCACTTCGTCGGTAAGGCGGGCGAGCAGCCGGTCGCGGTCGCGACGCTTGAGCCGACCTGCAGCCTCGACGCCATGGGTGAGGATCTTCAGGTTCACCTCGACATCCGAGGTATTGACGCCCGCCGAGTTGTCGATGAAGTCGGTGTTGATGCGGCCACCGGCCAGCGCGTACTCCACCCTGCCGCGCTGCGTGAAGCCGAGGTTGCCGCCTTCGCCCACCACGCGCGCGCGCAGTTCCCGTCCGTCGACCCGCAGCGCATCGTTGCCGCGATCACCGGCGGCGGACTGCGGCTCGGTGGCCGCCTTGACGTAGGTGCCGATGCCGCCGTTCCAGAGCAGATCGACGCGCATGCGCAGGATCGCGCGGATGAGTTCGGTGGGCGTCAGCGTGTCGGTGTCGAGGTCCAGCAGCGCGCGCGCCTCCGCCGACAGCCGCAGCGATTTGGCACTGCGCTCGAACACGGCGCCACCCCGCGAGAGCAGCTTGCGGTCGTAGTCGCTCCAGCCCGAACGCGGCAGTGCGAACAGACGCGTCCGCTCGGCGAGCGAGGTCGAGGGATCCGGATCGGGATCAATGAATACATGCGCGTGGTTGAAGGCGGCGACCAGACGGATCTGCGGCGAGAGCAGCATGCCGTTGCCGAACACGTCGCCGGACATGTCGCCGATGCCGGCCACCGTGAAGCGTTGCGTCTGGATGTCGACGCCGAGTTCGCGGAAGTGGCGCTTGACGCATTCCCAGGCTCCGCGCGCCGTGATGCCCATCTTCTTGTGGTCGTAGCCCGCGGACCCGCCCGAGG
>CAZIRD010000208.1:0-3566 GCA_964541625.1 uncultured Acidibacter sp. | reverse complement strand
CCTCAACCTCGGCGCCGTACTTGCCAAGCTCGCGGACCACATCGGCGACCTTCGAGTTGCGGATGTCGGGGCAGTTCTCCTTGAAGGTCATGCCGAGCACGAGCACGCGCGCGCCCTTGATATGGATCTTCTTGGTGTTCATCAAGCGTACGACTTCACTCGCGACATACAACGACATGTTGTCGTTGAGGCGGCGTCCCGCGAGTATCATCTCCGGGTGGTACCCCACCTCCTGCGCCTTGTGCGTGAGGTAATAGGGATCCACACCGATGCAATGCCCGCCGACGAGTCCCGGGCGGAACGGCAGGAAGTTCCACTTCGTGCCCGCCGCGACCAGCACTTCCTCGGTGTCGATGCCGAGACGATTGAAAATCAGTGCGAGTTCGTTGATCAGCGCGATGTTGACGTCACGCTGGGTGTTTTCGATGACCTTGGCTGCCTCAGCCACACGCAGTGACGACGCCTTGTGGGTGCCGGCTGTCACGATCGAGGCATAGAGCTCATCGACGAAGTCCGCCGCGGCCGGGGTCGAGCCCGCGGTCACCTTCTTGATCGTGGTCAGTCGGTGGGTCTTGTCACCCGGGTTGATGCGTTCGGGGCTGTAACCCACAAAGAAATCCTTGTTGAAGCGCAGGCCCGAGACCCGCTCGAGGATGGGCACGCACACCTCTTCGGTGCAGCCCGGGTACACCGTCGACTCGTAGATCACGAGGTCGCCTTTCTTGAGTACCTGACCGACGCTGGCGCTCGACTTCTCGAGCGGCGTGAGGTCGGGGCGGTTGTACTTGTCGATCGGCGTCGGCACCGTGACGATGTAGACGTTGCAGCGGCGAAGCTCGGCGAGTTTGCTGGTGTAGGAAAGATTCCTGGCTGCCCGCAGTTCCTGCCGCGAGACCTCTAGCGTGGAGTCGCGGCCGCGGGCGAGTTCCTGCACGCGTTCGGGCTTGATGTCGAAGCCGACCGTGCGGTACTTCTTGCCGAACTCCACGGCGAGTGGCAGGCCCACGTAGCCCAGACCCACCACGCCGATCCTTGCCGTCTTCACCATGCCGTCACTCCAAGTTTGCTGGCCTTGCGTACGCGCTCGAGTACCCGTTCGTGGGCCGCGAGCTCCTCTGCTGACGGCGCAATCACCGCGAGCGGCGCCGTCACCGTCCGCCGCCAGCGCACCTCCGGGGCGCGATCGGCGCGCCGGCTGCCGGACTCGCCGAGCGAGAGCGCGCTCTGCCCACCGGTCATGGCGAGGTACACGTCAGCGAGAATGCGCGCATCGAGCAGCGCGCCATGCAGCTCGCGCTTCGAATTGTCGATGCCGTAGCGCTTGCAGAGCGCATCGAGGCTGTTTCTTTGGCCGGGGTGCAGCTCGCGGGCGAGCGCGAGGGTATCGAGTACCCGGCAGGTCTCATCGATGGCGGGCACGCCGTCCGGCAGGCGTCGCAACTCGGCATTCAGGAAACCAACGTCGAACGCCGCGTTGTGGATGATGAGTTCGGCGTCGGCGACGAAGTCGAGCAGTTCGCGCGCAATCGCCGCGAACACCGGCTCGCGCCGCAGTCGATCGAGAGTGATGCCGTGCACCGCCACCGCGGCCTCGTCGATCTCACGCTCGGGGTTGAGATAGCGGTGGAAGTGTCGGCCGGTAGGCCGGCGCGCAACGATCTCGACGCAACCGATCTCGATGATGCGGTGGCCACGCTCGACCTCGAGGCCGGTGGTTTCAGTGTCGAGCACGATCTGGCGCATGGTGGGCGCGGATTCTAGCCGAGCAGCGCATCGATGGCCGCATTGGCGAGCGCATCGACGCGTTCGTTGCCGGGAACGCCGGAGTGGCCCTTGACCCAGCGCCATTCGACCTCGTGACGCGCGGCGGCCGCATCGAGCCGTTCCCAAAGATCGCGGTTTTTGACCGGCTTCTTGTCGGCTGTGCGCCAGTCGCGGGCCTTCCAGCCCGACAGCCACTCGGTGATGCCGCGCCGCACGTACTCCGAGTCGGTGTGTACGAGCACGGTCATCGGCCGCTTCAGGGCCTCGAGAGCGGAAATCACCGCCATGAGTTCCATGCGGTTGTTGGTGGTTGCCGCCTCGGCACCGGAGAGTTCGCGGAAATGCTCGCCGAACTGCAGCGTCGCCGCCCAGCCACCGGGGCCCGGGTTGCCGCGACAGGCGCCGTCCGAGTAGATCTCAACCCGGGTCACGATTGACGGACGACGGCTCGGTCAGCCCGCCGAGTACCGGCGAGCGGCGCTCACGCAGGCGCGGGCGCAGCGGCGTCAACGAGTGCAAGCGCTTGCGCGCCTTGAGGACAAACGCGCCGCCCGGCAGCGGATACCACCAGGAGCGGCGGATGGGCGCCGCAAGCGGCTTGGGCTCGCCCCAGGGCAACTCGTGCAGGTAGCGCCGCGCGTCGCCCACGTCATAGCCGAGCAAGCGCAGCCAGTCGCGCAGCCGGCGCTCGGAGATCAGCCGTCTGAGCCCCGGCGGGAAGCCGGGGCGCGTGCTCGCTGCACGCAAACCCCAGGCGCTCCAGGGCGCAAAGGCCAGGATCACGAGTTTGCCGTCACCGGCCAGCACCCGGTCCGCCTCGCGCAACAAGGCGTACGGGTCGGATTCGAACTCGAGCGTGTGCGGCAGCAGCACGGTATCGACCGAGTCGCTGGCAATCGGCAGCTGCGTCAGGCGGGTGACGAGATCGACCCCTGGGGTCGACAACGTACCAGCGATCGTCTGCGAACGGGTGCGGGCGCCACCCAGTAGCCCGCGCCCGGCGCCCCAGGCGCCGACCTGCAGCATTTCCCAGCCGAAGCAGTCCTCGACCGTCTCGGCCACCAGGGCCGACTCGAGCGCCAGCAGCGCCGTGCCGCGGGGGCTGTCGAACCATTGGCGGAGCGCGGGTCGCATGAGGAAGAAACAATAGCAATTTTGAGCACTTGCCGGTTAAATACGCGCCCGATGTCGCGCTCACTCCCACGTCTGTTCGGAGCGGGGCTCGCGGTGCTGGTCCTGGCCGGTTGCGCCTCGCTCACCGAGCCCTGGCTTCCCACCCCGCCACCCCGCCCCGTCCTGCAGCCCGCCAAGCCCGCGCCGCCCGCCCCGGCGGTGCGGACCGAGCGTCGGCCGCCGGCGAGTCCGTCGACGGCAAACGCCACCGACCCCGCACCCTCCAAACTCATCCGGCTGCCCGCCGCCGACATCCCGGCCGACCAGCTCTCGTGGGGGACGACGAACGGCAAGTCTGGCGGCTCTGCCGCGACCTACCCGGATCTCATGGATCGCATCCGGGCGGGCTTCACGCTGCCCGACGAGTACCGCCCACCGATCGATGTGCAGCTCTCCTGGTACGAGCGCAACCCCGAATACCTCGATCGGGTGTTCGGCCGTGCCGCGCTCTACATGCACTACATCGTCGAGGAGATCGACCGCCGCGGCATGCCCATGGAACTCGCGCTGTTGCCGGTGATCGAGAGCGCCTTCGAGCCCTTCGCCTACTCCAAGGCGCGTGCCTCGGGCCTCTGGCAGTTCATCCCGGACACCGGCAGCCGCTTCGGTCTGCCGCAGAACTGGTGGTA
>CAZIRD010000207.1:0-3651 GCA_964541625.1 uncultured Acidibacter sp. | reverse complement strand
ACGAGCTTCTCGAGATACTCGTCGGTGGCCTGGGATTTTTCGACACGTGCCATAGGGGATGTCCTGCCTTAAAACTCTAGGCCCGCTTCACGCGCGGCCTCGGCCAGCGCCTTGACGCGACCGTGGTACATGAAACCCGCTCGATCGAACGCGACGCGCGAGATACCCGCGGCCTTCGCTCGCTCGGCGATCGCTCGTCCGACAGCCTTCGCGGCTTCGACGTTGCCGGTGCCCGTGAGACCGTTCGCGACGGCATCCTGGACGGTGGAGGCCGCGACCAGCACCTTCGCGCCACTCGAATCGAACACCTGCGCGTAGATGTGACGCGGCGTGCGATGAATGGTGAGACGTGGCTGACCCAACTCGCGAATCTTCGCGCGGGTTCGCACGGCACGGCGCTGACGCCGCTCTTTTTTGGTGATCTGCATTGCTCGATCCTCGTTCCGCGCGCTTACTTCTTCTTGCCTTCCTTGAGGGTGATCTGCTCGCCTGCGTAACGAACACCCTTGCCCTTGTAAGGCTCAGGCGGACGCAGGTTGCGGATCTCGGAGGCCAACTGGCCTACGCGCTGCTTATCAGTGCCCTTGATGACGATTTCGGTCTGGCTCGGCGCTTCGACAGTGATGCCCTCGGGCATGTCGACCACGACCGGGTGCGAGAAACCGAGGGTCAGGTTGAGGGCCTTGCCCTGAACCGCCGCACGGTAACCGACGCCGACGAGCTCGAGCTTGCGCTCGTAACCCTTCGATACGCCCACGACGGAGTTCGCAAGATGCGCGCGCGTGGCGCCCGCCTGCATGCGATTGGTCTCGTCGTACTTCACCTCGAGGCTCTTGTCCGCCTGGACGACTTGCACGCCGCCACTCAGCGGCACCGACAACGTGCCCTTCGCACCCTTCAGTGTGACCACTTCGGGGGTGATGGTGACGCTGACGCCCTGCGGCAGCTCGACCGGTTGTTTTGCTACACGACTCATGTTCGATTCCTCAGGCGACGATACAGAGGACTTCGCCACCCTGACCGATGGCGCGGGCCTGCTTGTCCGTCATGACACCTTTCGGGGTCGAGACGATCACGGTACCCATGCCACCCAACACCTTCGGCAGCTCGTCCTTGCCGCGATAGATACGCAGGCCGGGACGCGAGACGCGCTCTAGGCGATCGATGACGGGGCGACCGTCGAAATATTTGAGCGCGATGGTGATCGTGCTCTTGCCGCCGTCCGAGGCGATGCGGAAATCCGCAACGTAACCCTCGTCCTTCAGCACCTTGAGAACCGCCTGCTTCAGTCGCGAAGAGCCGACGCTCACTTCGCTCTTACGAGCGAGCTGCGCGTTACGGATGCGGGTCAGCAGATCGGCAATGGGATCGGTCATGCTCATATGGCGCGCGCTCCTACCAGCTCGCCTTCGACACACCGGGCAGTTCGCCGCGGCTTACGGTCTCGCGGATCTTCACCCGCGAGAGTCCGAACTTGCGGTACACACCACGCGGACGACCCGTGATGGCGCAGCGGCGACGGCCGCGGCTCGGGCTCGCGTCACGCGGCATCTTCTGCAGCGCGACCTGCGCAGCGGCGCGGTCTTCCGGAGACGTACGCGGACTGCGGATCGTCTCTTTCAGCTTCGCCCGCTTCGCGGCGTGTTTCTTGGCGATTTCGGCGCGGCGCTTCTCGCGCTCGACCATGCTCGTCTTGGCCATGTGCTTCGCTGCCCTGTTACTTGCGGAAGGGGAACTGGAAGGCTTCGAGCAGAGCTCGACCCGCCTTGTCGTCCTTCGCCGTGGTGGTGATGGTGATGTCCATGCCCCGAATCTGGTCGATTTGGTCGTACTGGATTTCGGGGAAGATGATTTGTTCTTTGACGCCCATGTTGTAGTTGCCACGTCCGTCGAACGAACGCGGGGATACACCACGGAAGTCGCGGATACGCGGCATCGCAACGCTGATGAGGCGATCGAGGAACTCGTACATGCGCTCGCCGCGCAGCGTGACCTTGCAGCCGATCGCAAGGCCTTCACGGACCTTGAACGAAGCGATCGACTTGCGCGCCTGACAGAGCACCGGCTTCTGACCGGTGATCTTGGCGAGATCGCCCGCAGCGGCCTCGATGACCTTCTTGTCGGCGACCGCTTCGCCCACGCCCATGTTGACCGTGATCTTGATGATCTTCGGTACTTGCATCGCGTTTTCGATGCCGAGCTCCTTGCGGAGCTGCGGAACGATCTTCTCGCGGTAAATGTTTTGCAGCCTTGCCATGTTGGTTGCCCTGGTAGATCGACGCTTACGCGTCGATCATCTCTCCGTTGGACTTGAAGAAACGGACGTGCTTTCCGTCCGCGAGACGCTTGACGCCCACACGGTCGGCTTTCTGCGTCCCCGGGTTGAATAGCGCAATCTTCGACACGTGCAGCGGAGCTTCCTTCTCGAGGATGCCACCCGGCTTGTTCTGCTGCGGGTTGCCACGCGTGTGTCGCTTGACGCGGTTGATGTTCTCGACGATGACGGTGTCATTGTCGAGCACGCTCACCACGGAGCCCTTGCGACCTTTGTCGCGGCCCGAGATGACGATGACGTTGTCGCCTTTGCGGATCTTTCTCATGGCGATATACCTCAGAGCACTTCCGGCGCCAGCGAAATGATCTTCATGAACTGCGCCGTGCGCAGCTCACGAGTCACCGGTCCGAAGATGCGGGTGCCGATCGGCTCGAGCTTGTTGGTGAGCAGAACGGCGGCGTTGCCGTCGAACTTGATGAGCGAACCATCGGGACGGCGCACGCCACGACGGGTGCGCACGACGACCGCGTCGTACACCTCACCCTTCTTGACCTTGCCGCGCGGGATCGCGTCTTTGACAGAAACTTTGATGACATCGCCCACGGCGGCGTAACGGCGGCGAGTGCCACCCATCACCTTGATGCACATGAGCGTCTTGGCGCCGCTGTTGTCAGCGGCATTGAGAATGGATTGCAGCTGGATCACGACGCACGCTCCACGACGGCAACCAACCGCCAGGACTTGTTGCGCGACAGCGGACGGCACTCGGCGATCGTCACGGTGTCACCTTCGCGCGACTGATTCGTCTCGTCGTGTGCAAGCAGCTTCGTGGTACGGCGGATGTACTTGCCGTAACGCGGATGCTTGACCAGACGCTCGATCTCGACGGCGATGGTCTTGTTCATCTTGTTGCTCACGACGCGCCCGGTGAGGGTGCGCAGAGCCTTAGTTTCGGTGGCAGTTGCAGTAGTCATGGATTACTTCCCCGACGCCTTTACCGCGGCCACCTGTTCGGCGAGCACGGTCTTGAGACGCGCGATGTCCTTGCGAACGCGACCGAAGTCATTCGGCTTGACCGTCTGACCCGTGGCGCGCTGCATACGCAGCGAGAACTGCTCACGCCGCAGCTTGATGAGTTCTTCGTTGAGTTCTTTCGCGGCTTTGCCGCGCAATTCTTTGGCGTTCATGTCAACGTACCTGTCGCTTCACGAACGAGGTGGTCACCGAGAGCTTCGCGCCGGCGAGACGGAATGCCTCGCGAGCGGTCTTCTCGTCCACCCCTTCCATTTCGAAGAGAACCTTGCCGGGCTTCACCTTGGCGACCCAGTACTCGACGTTGCCCTTACCCGCGCCCATGCGGACTTCGAGAGGCTTCT
>CAZIRD010000206.1:0-3679 GCA_964541625.1 uncultured Acidibacter sp. | reverse complement strand
CCTCGATCTGCGACCAAGTCGTGAAGTAGTCGCCCTCTTCCTCGGCGAGATAGAACGGCGGCTCGCGCCGCGACCAGAAGCCGCGTACCGTGACAAAATCGAAACGCTCGTATGCTGCCTCGCAGGCGGCGAAAAGCTTGTGGATTTCGGGGTCGATCGGCGAGGCGAGCGACGACTCTACGCGCGGCGGCTCCATGCGACGCGCCGGGGTCAGCGTGGACAGAGTGCCGGCAGCGAACGCATCAACGTCCAAGTGGCCTCGAACTGCCGCACCACGGCTGCGGAGGGCGTCTCACCTTCACCGGGGAGAAACACCGAGAAAACGGCGTCGCCCGCCTGATCGTAGAACGTCACGCCGCGCAGCGTGCTCTCCTTGCCCGGCCGCGACACGGCATAGATGCTGGAGTAGAGATCGGGGCGCAGGTGTCCGGTGAGTCCGCCGCCCTCGCGGGAAATGTTGAAGAACTTGCTGCGCTTCGAGGGTTCGCCGATGCCGACCCGGCCGCGGATCTCGATGATGTTGGGACCTTTGGTGACGAGCGCCATGGCGTCGTCCCAGCTCTCGAGACTCTTCCAGATCTGCGCGAAATGGCTCGCCGATACGCCATGGGCTTCCGCGGCCGGCAATGCGCTCGCCACCACCGCCTCGGGAAGCTTCAAGGAGGCCGCCACGCCATAGAGCGGACCCGGTTCCTTGCCGGCGAGCGCCGCGCCGACAGCGGACACCTGTGCCGGAGTCGCACAGGCCGGCGCCGCGACAGCGGATTCGGCGGCAGCCGCCTCGGCCACCAGCAGCGAGGACAAAAGCAGGGCAAGAGCAGTTTTATTGATCATGACGCGAACCCGTAGAAGTACACCGGCAGGGAGGTTACACCAGTCACCAGCATCCAGATCATTCCCAGACGCCCCCAGAGCCTGTGGCGCGCGCTGAAAGCCCCGGGCACCGGCGGGTTCGCGAACCGGCGCAGCGAGACGAGGATCAGACCCGTCCAAAGAAACAGCGTGGTCACGGCGAAGAAAGTGTGGAAGTAGATCCAGAAGTCGAGGGTCGGCGTTCCTGCATAGGCACTCGCGCGGGTCGCGGCAAAGATGCCGCCCTGCAGTCGCAGGTTGACCTCGAAGAGACCCACCACTGCCGCAAGCAGCAGCGCAAGGCTGATCTGCAGCGTCTTGTGCCGGGCGTATTGCCCGCGACGCGCGAGCTGCCAGTTGTAGAGCACGATCGGCACCACCGCGACCAGCGCGACGATCACGATATCCATCAACAGATCGGCCCGTGTGCCGAGAAAGCCCTGCGGAAACATCAGTCCCCCTGCGGCGCGTCGATGCGCTTGCAGCGCGCATTGATCGAGGCGCCCGTCGTCGCCTCCTCATCGTGCCCGAAGCCGACCCGCGGCGAATCGGGCGTCGCCCAGCCGGAACCTACGGCGTTGGGCTGGCCGTCCTCCTTCACCGACACCGTCAGCAGCTCGAGCAGGTTGTTGCCGGAGTTCGAGGGCCACATGCCGCGTCGCAGCGTCAGCGTCAACTTGCGCGCCGGTGTCTCGTCCGTGCTGATTTCGAGCGTGCCGCCGCGATCGTGCAGCCGCAGGCCATTGAACACCTGCGGCTTGCCGCCGCGCGTCTGCGTTGCAATGAAACACTCATGCAGATGCGCGCGGCCGAGTTCCGTCATCACGACGGCGCCCGGCGTCTCCAGCCAGAGTTCATCGGCGCCAAGCCAGAGTGTCTTGCCGATGACGCCCGCTGCCGGCGCCGCCGTCGCACACTCGCCGCGCGGCTGCGCAAGCCAAAGCGTCTGACGCCGGTTCCATTGCCACTCGCAGCGCGCGCCGTCCGCCTCGAGACGCATGACGACCTGCCGCGTGGCGGGATCGCCGGCGAGCGTCAGTTTGCCGCGACGCGCCACGGCCGCCTGCTCGCCACCGTCGCGCTCCAGCAAATTGAAAGTGAGCGGCGCGCCCTCGATCGGTTCGATGAGAAGGTGCAGACGGGCCGGCGCAGTCGCCCCGCGCTTCATGCCGTCGAGGTAGTAGCGCTGCGGATCGTTGTCGTAACGACCCGGCAACAACGCCCCCACCTGCGCCAGTTGCTGCTTACCCTCCGCCGGCCCGAGCACGATCGGCGTTCCCGGCAGCACCGCAAGCGCTGCGAGGAGAACGCTCATGCCACCCACCGCGACGACAACCGCTTCGCTGCCTGCATGCACATATCCTCAACCGACCCCTCGGAGACCAGTCTAATTGCCCGGCATCTACGGCCTCAAGAACGACCGGCATAATCCGAGGAATGGACAACGCCGACCGGCATCGCCTGCACGAATTCTTCGCTACCTGGCAGGCCTTCGCTCTGGCCGCCGTCCCGGCGATGCTGGGCTCGCTCTGGGCGACATTCCGTCTTGGCCCCTCGATGTCGGCGGTGGACCTGGCCGAGTGGGCGCTGCTGATTGCCCTGCTCACGGTGGTCGGCAGCCTCAGCCAGTTCGGCATCAAGCCGGGCTACATGCAGGAGGTCAGCGACCGTGGCGCCGAACAACGCCATGCGGCGCTGCGTATTTCACTGCTCGCAGTCGGTGCAAGCGGCCTGCTGGCCGGATCGCTGGTGGCAGCACTGCTCTATTTTCTTTGGATGCTGGGCGAGTGGCACAACCTCGCCGTACTGCCGTGGCTGCCGCTCTACGGCCTGCTCGGCAACATCGGCATGATGTTCCAGACCGATCTGCGCATTCTCGGCGGTGCACGTCTGCTGGCTGCGCTCGCGATCATCACTTTCCCGCTCTCCGTGCTGCTGCTCGAGATCGCACTGCGCGCCGGCTTCGATCCGCTGGCGGCTTTCTTTGCCACGCAGTGCGCCGTCGCCCTGCTCACCAGCCTCTGGTTCATGCACCGCTCAAACATTCTGCGGCACGACGGTCTCGACCCGGTCTATCTTCGCCGCGCACTGCTCATGGGACTGCCGGTGATGGGCGGTTTGCTGTCACGCTATGTCGCCGACCTCTCCGTCAGCGCCACCTTCCGCTGGGGCGTGGATGACGCGGCTGCCGGCGCCTTCGGACTTACGGTGCGCGCGACCGAGCCGCTGATGGCGCTCTATATCGGCTCGTTCCAGATGGCCTGGGGCGCCCACATCTACGGCTGGATCCGCGAGGCGCCAGACGGCGCGCTCGCCCGCCGTCACTCCGCCCGCTCATGGTGGCTGGCCATGCTCGGCCTGCCCCTTGGCGTTGCGATCGCCGCGCTGGTGTTCGCCCTCGTGAAGCAGGAGGCCGTGCAGCCGCTCGACTGGCTGTTCGCCGCGATGATGATCTCGCGGGTACTCGCCTTCGGCATGGCCTCGACGATGGGCTACGGCCAGACCCTGCAACGCAACTACACCGCAGGAATGCGCTATGCGCTGCAGGAGATGCTGCTCACCGTCACGCTGCTGCCGGCGCTCGCTTTCACGTCGGGCGCGATCGCGGCGGTGACCGTCGCGGCGATCATCCCCTGGATCACGGTGCTGAGACTGCGAGCGAGTTCGGCACGTCAAACGGCGCCGAGACGCGCAGATCCGCAGAGGATGCGCCGACCCTGACTGTATAGCTGCCGGCAGGGATCCGCCACGATGCACTGTGCTCGTCGTAATACGCGAGATCCCGCGGCTGCAACGTGAAGCGCAGCGTCTCGGATTCACCGGGCTT
>CAZIRD010000205.1:0-3688 GCA_964541625.1 uncultured Acidibacter sp. | reverse complement strand
CACCAGCTGCCCGCGACGCGCCGGGTCGCCAATCTGCAGTTGCTCAGGTCCGCGGGTCGACACCGGAGCGTCCGCCCGCGACTGCCCGCCGGCCAGCAGGCCGGCGAGCAGCAGGGCGATGATGCCGACACGGGCGCCGCCGCCCGGGCCCATGCTCAAAACTTGTAGCGGACGGTGATGCCGAATTCGCGCAGCACCGGGTACGACACGCTATAGCGCCACGGGAAGAACGTGCTCTTGCCGGTGCTGCCGGCCGGGGTCGTGCCGGTCGGCGTACGGTAGAACGTGCCGTCGGGCAGGGCGTTGGTGAAGAAAACGTCGCGGTAGGCAGCGCTCGGCGCATCCTCGTTGGTGAGGTTGCGACCCCACAACTCGACCGTGTAATTCTCGCCCTGCAGGCCGATCTGCATATTCAGCTTGGTCTGCGCCGGCGTGATCGCCTGATTGGTGGCGTCGGCGAATTGCTCGTCACGGTAGGACAGATCGCCGCGCACGTACACGTTGCGATTGCCGCTGACCGGCGCGGTGTAGCCGAGGCTGGCCGCCCACTGCCAGGGCGAGGTGCGCAGGATCTGCTTGCCGGAGACATTGCCGGTCGGCGAGAAGCTCGGGAAGTTCTTGAAGCTGTCGACCTTCGCATTGTCGTACTGCGCATCGGTGTACGAAGCACCGAAGCTGCCGTCGACGCGATCGGTGAGTCGCGCATTGACGGAGAACTCGGCGCCGCGGATGGTCGCATCGCCAGCGTTGACGTTGAACGCCGTCGGTGTGCGGATCGCACTCACGTTGCCGCTGCGCGGGTCGATGACCTCGGTGCGAATCTGCGGAATGACGATGTTCTTCCACTTCGACTGGTAGATGTCGAAATCGACATAGACGCGGCGATCCATGAGTTCAGCCTTGATGCCGAGCTCCAGAGCATTGTTCTCCTCGGGATCGTAGGCGGTCAGGATCGGCACGTTGGGCGCCGGCGCTGCATCGGAGACGAACTGCACGGTGGCGGCGCCGACGTTGCCGCTCTTTTCGGCGCGGGCGAAGGAGCCATAGACCGTGACATTGTCGGCAGGCTTGTAGTCGAGGGTCGCCCGCCAGTTCTTCAGCCCCCAGGACTTGCTGCCCGAGCGGTTGGTGAGGAGGTTGGCGAAGGACTTCTTTTCGTTGGTGTAGCGACCTTCCACACGACCGGTCCAGGCGGAAGCGAAGTCGAACTCGGCCAGCGCGAACACCGAGCTCGCCGAAACCTCATTCTTGTTCGTGGTGGTGAAAATGCCGCCACCGAGCGGGTCGGTGAAGTACGGCAGCAGCGCGGCGTTGCCGGCGCCGACGGCCGGCTCGATCTGCAGCGTGGCCGGACCGCCGAACAGCGCCGCCGAGCGGCACGAGAGGCAGAACTCGGAGAAATCCGCCGGCAGCTTCTGGCTGGCGACGACGCCGTCGTTGCCGCCCTTGGCCCGGGTGTCGTAGTAGTAGGCGCCCACGGACCAGCGGAAAGATTCCTTCGGGTTGCTGGAAAGCCGCAGTTCGGTGCTGATTTCCTCGGTCTCGCTCGGACTGCCGACCTGCAGCAAACCGGTGCGGAATACTTTGAGAGCACCGGCCTTGAAAGTGCCGGCCACCAGCGTCGTTGGCGTCGAGATGTAGGCAAACGGCACTGTTTCGCCCGTGTTGCGCGAACCGTCGACGAAGAACGTCTGGTAGACGCGCGAATACCCGGTCAGCGAACTGATGGTACCGATGCCGGTCTCCCATACCAGATTGAGGTTGGCGCGACGAATTTCGCGGTCGTTGCCGGTTGCCGCAGGCAGCGCCGCAAGCCCATTGCGGCTCATCGCCGGAAACTCACCACAGTAATTGCCGTAGGCCACCGCCGGTGTCGGCGTCTGCACCGACAGCAAAGAATTGAGGTTCTCGCAGTTTGCGGCCACCGGGCTGATCGCCGAGTTGCCGACGATGTCGTCGGAGAAATAGGCCGACAAGCTGGCTTCGAAGCTCTCGGAGGGCTGGAAGTACAGGCTGCCCTGCACCGTCTTGTACTTGAAGCCGCCGATGTCGTCGCCACCGGCAATCTGGTTCTCGTAGGACCCGTCGAAATTATCGTAGGAAACAGCGACTCGTCCCTTGAGAGTGCCGCTCTCGCTGATCGGGCCGCTGACCACGCCGCCGGCGTAGGTCTTGCCGTGCGATCCGAACTGCACTTCGAACTTGCCCTTGGTGGTGTCACCGGGCTTGGCTGTGACGTAATTGAGGGCGCCGCTGAAGCTGTTGCGGCCGTACATGGCGGCCTGCGGGCCCTTGATCACTTCGATGCGCTCGAGGTCGAGCTGGTTGAAGTTCAGGCCCTCCTTGCCGGAAACGAACACACCGTCGATGAAGATCGCCGCGTTGTTCTCGCCGCGGACGTCAATGGGAGCGAAGCCGCGGATCACGGGCACGGGCAGGAATCCCGCCTGTACGTCCGAAAATGTCAGGCCCGGTGTCGCCGCGGCGATGTCGTCGAGGCTGCGGATGCCTTTCTGCTCGATCGCTTCGCTGGTGAACGCCGTGATCGCAAGTGGGACGTCGACGAGGCGCTCCTGAGTCTTGCGCGCCGTGACCACGACCTCTTCGAGGCCGAGCGAATCGTCCGCCGGTGCCTGCGCGGCCGCCGACTGCGCTGCCGCTGCGGCAACGATCAAAGAAACCGCCGCCCACAACGGGCGGACTCCCTTTTTGATACTGACCATTTGAGTGACCCTCCGAAGCTCCACTATTGTTTTTTAGCGGATGCTGTGACAAACCTACACCCGTCCGGCCGGTGACGGAAGCATCACCCGGTCATCGGGCCATAACCAAAGCATGCAACGACAACCACGCGGTCATTCCGTCGCTGTCGTGATCAGGGGGTCAAGAATGAGAACGGTTCTCAACAAAAACATTGTCATGACGCGCTCGATCGCGGTTGCCATCGCTCTCGGCACCGCCCTGCTTGCGTCGATATCAAGCGTCGCCGCCACCAAAACTCCGGCTGCCGCGCCCGTGCCGGTGAGAGTGCCGGCCGGCGCGACGGTTTCCACGCGCGAGGGCGAGATGCCGTCGTGGCAGATCCCGAATGTCGCCGAGGCGGCGGAGGCGTATTACGGCCCGGACAGCGAGCACCTCATTGCGCAGGTGAAGAGTCCGCTGGCCGCCAAGAGCCCGCGCGGACTGTCAGGCTTCCTTACCAAAACCTTCACCGATTCCGGCACGGAGGAAGTGCTGATCAACGATCGCGGCTGGGACGGTTGCTCGTACTTTTTCCCTGATGGCAAGCGGTTGGTGTGGACCTCGATCCGCGACAACATGAACATGCCCATGGGCAACTGGTCCGACTGGCGCAACTACCCGCAGGGCGCGGAGCTGTATGTCTCCGACCGTGAGGGCAAGAACATCAAGCGTCTCACCAACAATCAGCAGTACGAGGCCGAGGTCACCGTCTCGCCCGACGGCAAGTGGATCGTCTTCGGCCGCATGACCAACGGCAACATGGATCTGTGGATCATGAATTCCGACGGCACGGGCGAGCGGCAACTCACCTTTACCGACGATGACCAGGAAGGTGCTCCTTATTTCCTGCCGGACAACGAGACCATCCTGTTCCGTGCCTGGAAGGCGTCCGAGTACGACCAGAAGCCGACGCCGATGACCATCTACACCATCAAGCGCGACGGCA
>CAZIRD010000204.1:0-3703 GCA_964541625.1 uncultured Acidibacter sp. | reverse complement strand
GTACGGGTGGCGGCATCAAGCTGTTCTGCAACGGCGTCGGCCCGCAGCACCCGGACGTGGTCAACGCCTCGAGGCGCATGAATGCCTCCGAGTTCGACAGCTGCAAGAAGAACGGCGTCAACGCGATCCTCGAGGTTCGTGTGGGCTACGACGGTCTCACCATCTCCGAGAACAGGCGCGGTCCGAAGCTCGACCTGACGCGCAAGCAGGTGTATCTCGCGCTCGCCAAGCAGATCCCGGACCCCGCCAATCCGTCGGTGCTGATCGCCAACCCTTACACGCGCTGGAGCGAGATCGACAAGTCGCTGCCGAACACCAAGATCGAAGTCCTCGGTCCGCCGCCGACTTCGGGTACGCGGGATTCCTTCCACGAGCTCTACATGGAAGCCGGCTGCCGGACCTATCCCTGGATCAACACCCTGCGCGGCCAGGACGAGAAGCGCTTCAAGCGCGTCTGCCACACGGTGCGCGAAGACGGCGCCTTCGTCGAAGCGGGCGAGAACGACAACCTGATCGTGCAGAAGCTCGAGGCCAATCCGAATGCGGTCGGCATCTTCGGCTTCAGCTTCCTCGAAGAAAACCTGGACAAGCTGCGCGGTTCGAGGATCGAAGGCGTCGAGCCTGACTTCGAGACCATCTCCTCGGGCAAGTATCCGGCGTCGCGGCCGCTCTTCATCTACGTCAAGAAGGCGCATATCGGCGTGATCCCGGGCCTGCAGGAGTTCGTCAACGAATACGTGAGCGACAAGGCGATCGGCGAGGAGGGCTATCTCGCGGATCGCGGCCTCGTGCCGCAGCCGAAGTCCGACCTGGCCAAGACCCGGGCCGACGTCAAGACGCTGAAGAATTTCGCGCCCTGACCTGACGCTGCACCGCAGCCGGAGATCCTCATGACCATCAGGAAACTTGCCGCCGCCGCGGTTATCGCGGCGGCCACGGGGGCGGCTTGCCTCGCGAATGCCCAAACGCCGGCGCCGAGCGAGCTCGAGATGCTGAAGGCTCAGCTCGCGGTGCTGCAACAGCGACTCGAGCAACTCGAGGCCGCCCAGCAGGCGCAGACCGCCAAGGTCGACGAGGTCAAGGTCGCGCAGCAGGTCGTCAACACCGAACTGCAGGATTCGATCGACCGCACCTCTGACAACCTCGCGCGGGCAGTGGGCGAGGGGGCGAGCTCAGGCTGGATGGGCCGCTGGGTCTGGAAGGGCGACCTGCGGGTGCGCAACGAGAATATCGATCAGGAAGCCACGGTCACGGATCGCAATCGCAATCGCTTTCGCCTGCGGGTCGGCGCGCTGGCGCGGGTCAATGACACGACCCGTGTCGAGCTGCAGTTTACGAGTACCGAGGGGTCCGATGCGCGCTCCTCGAACCAGTCATTCACCGACGCCAACTCGCGCAAGGCACTCGATCTCGATACGGCCTACGTCGAGTGGTCGCCCACTGACCAGTGGAAGGTCACCGCCGGCAAGATGCGCTATCCCTGGGTGCGGACATCGAGCTATTTCTTCGACAATGACATCAACCCCGAGGGAATCGCTGCCAACTGGCAGCAGGCGGCAAACGGTTTCTTTGGCAGTGCCTTCGTCACCGAGCTCGCCGAGCGCAGCACGGCCGCGGACACCATGATGTTCGGCGCGCAGTTCGGTTGGCGCGAGACCCGCTCCGACGGCAGTCGCGTGCTGATCGCCGGCGCTTACTATGACCACGGTGCCGCGCAGGGCTACAACCCCTTCCAGGGCGCGAGTTCCGCGTCCGCGGGCCTCGGCGCCTACGGTAACTCCACGACCACCAGCGCAACGATCTGTCGCCGCGCGGTGGCGAGTGGCGGCGCCTGCCTCGCCAACGACTACAACGTGATCGAACTGCTCGGCGAGTACCAGTTCAATGTGGGCGAGCAGCCGCTGCTTCTCTACGCCAACGTCGCGCGCAACCTGGCCGCGGACTACTCGATTGTCACCACCAGCCCCGCGACCACCATCCCGAGCGGCCTCGACACGGCTTGGGCCGTCGGCTTCAACTATGGGCGCGCCAATGCCAGCATTCCCGGGACCTGGGAGATCGGCTATGTCTACCAGATCGTCGAGAAGGACGCGCTCTTCGCCCAATGGATTGATTCGGACTTCGCGGGCGGCAACACCGACGGCGGCGGCAGCGCGCTGCGCGCGGCCTGGCAGATGTCGCGCAATGTGCGTTTCAATCTGACGTACATGCTGAATGACACCAACCGCGACGTGGCGGCGGCGGTGACGGTACCGACGGCGCGCAACCTGTTCAACCGCGATTACCGCAGGTTGCAGGTGGACTTCAACTGGACGTACTGACAGTCGGCCTGCATGAATTTTGGATGACGGTCGCCGCCGCGACACGCGGAGGCGATAGAATACGCGGCCCGCGCGGGTACCCTTCCTCCACAGGTCTTGCGGCTGCATGAGTCCTTCGATTCTGTTCGTGCTGGTGGTGGCGCTGTCGGTGCTGGCCTTTCAGGTCGGCAAGGCACGTGCCATCGCCGTGGTCGGCGGGCTGCGCGGCGTGCGCGAGCTGCACTCCCTGCCGGGTCATTACGGCCTGCTGACAGCCATCTGGTGCGGCTTGCCGGCGCTGGCCATCTTTGGCATCTGGATCGCCTTGCAGGACACGGTGATCACCCGCCTCGTACTCGCCGGTTTGCCGGCCGAGGCGCAGTCGCTGCCGGCGCAGCAGATGTCGCTGCTGCTCAACGACCTGCGCAACGTCATCGCCGGCAACGTGCCGCCGGAGATGGTCGCGGAATACACCCGCGCGGCCGCCGCCGAATACCTTGAGCTGCAGTCCGTTGCGCAACTCGCGCTGGCCGTGGTCGTGCTTGCCGTCGGCATCGCCGGTCTGCTTGTCGTGCGTGCGCGCATCCGACCGGACCTGCGGGCGCGCAACGCCTACGAGCGGGTGATCGAGTGGGCGCTGTTCGCCTGCTCGGCGGTTGCGGTCTTCACCACTGTGGGTATCGTGCTGTCGATTGTCTTTGAGGCCTCGCGATTCTTTGGCATCGTGCCACTGACCGAGTTCGTCTTCGGCACCAACTGGAGCCCGCAGATGGCGATCCGCGCCGACCAGGTCGGCTCTTCGGGCGCCTTCGGCGCCGTGCCGCTGTTCGCCGGTACCCTGCTCATCTCTTTTATCGCCATGGTGGTCGCGGTGCCGATCGGCCTCTTTTCGGCGATCTATCTCGCGGAGTACGCGCCCATTCGGGTGCGCAAGCTCGTCAAGCCCCTGCTCGAGGTGCTGGCGGGCGTGCCGACGGTGGTGTACGGATTTTTTGCCGTCACCACGGTAGGTCCGGCGCTGCGCGTCGCGGGCGAAGCGCTCGGGCTGCCGGTGGCCGGGGAGAGTGCGCTCGCCGCCGGGCTCGTCATGGGCATCATGATCATCCCGTTCGTCTCTTCGCTGTCGGACGACATGATCACCGCAGTGCCGCAGAGTTTGCGCGACGGGGCGTATGCGCTCGGCGCCACGCGCTCCGAAACGATCCGGCAGGTGGTGTTGCGGGCGGCTTTGCCGGGCATCGTCGGCGGCGTGCTGCTCGCGATCTCGCGGGCGATCGGCGAGACCATGATCGTGGTGATGGCGGCCGGCCTCGCGGCGAACCTCACCGCCAATCCGCTCGAGGCGGTCACCACGGTGACGGTGCAGATCGTCACGCTGCTGGTCGGCGACCAGGAGTTCGACA
>CAZIRD010000203.1:0-3715 GCA_964541625.1 uncultured Acidibacter sp. | reverse complement strand
TGTCGGCGCGCCCTTTGCGCTAGGCATCACCATTTTCGTGCCGGCAGTGGCCATGTTCGTGACGGTGATGCTGGTCGTCGGCGCGGTCAATGCGCTCAACATGGTCGATGGCATCGACGGCTTGGCCGGCTCGCTCGGGCTCGTGGGACTCGTCTTCGTGGCGGCAGTGGCATTTGTGGGCGCCAACGCCGAGGTGTTTAGCGTAGCCGTGGTGCTGGGGGCGGCGGTGTGCGGATTTCTGGTGTTCAACCTGCCACTCGGCGTCAACCGCCCGCTGCGGATTTTCATGGGCGATGCCGGCAGCATGCTGCTCGGGTTTTCACTCGCCTGGATGATGGTCGCGCTGTCGCAGGAGCCCTCGACGCCGGTCGCGCCCGTGACGCTGCTGTGGTTTGCCGCGGTACCGATATTCGACATGGTGTCGACTGCGGTCGGCCGGTTGCGGCGCGGGGTCTCGCCGATGAGTGCCGACACCACCCATTTCCACCATCGGCTGATGAAGCGGGGGCTGTCCGCCCGTCAGGCGCTGCCCGTGCTCGTCGGCATTGCGATTTTCTGGGCGGCGGTCGGGCTGATCATCGACATCGTCGATGCGCCCGAGTGGTCGTCGCTGCTCGCCTTCCTGCTGGCAGGCGGCATCACGTCCCGCGCACTGACGGGCCGAGAGGACGCTCGCGTCGCGGCTACTTGACGAGGACCACCGGCACGGGCGAGAGGTGCACGACCTTCTGCGCCACCGAGCCGATGAGCGCGCCGGCGAGCACGCCGCGACCGTGCGTCCCCATGATGATTTCGGTGGCCGACTTCTCGCTCGCGTAGTCGCAGACGATCTTGCCTGCATCACCGACGCCGATATGCGGTGTCGCGGCAAGTCCGCTGGCCTCGAGACGCGCCAGCGCGGGCTCGAGGGCCTTGTTGCCCTCGTCGCGGTAGTAGGTCTCGAGGCTTTCTTTGCTGACGAACAGCTTGACGTTGACGGTGACGATGGGCGGCTGCACGTTGAGCACGTGCAGCTCGGTGGCCTCCTTGCTCAGGCGGGCGCGGCGGATCGCGTAGTCCACCGCGTGCAGCGAGCATTCCGAGCCATCGACCGGGACGAGCAGGATCTGCATGCGGGTCACCCTTTGTGATCGGGTCCGGTGTCGGACGGCGGGTTCGGATTGGCGAGGTCGATGGGCGCAGCGGCGGTGGCAGGTCGGGGAGCTTGCCGCGCAAGCAGTTTGCCGATCGCGACCACGAACACGGCGCCTACGACGGCCGCCGCGTAATGCGCGGTGTTGCCGAACCCTACTGTCCACGGCTTGAGTACGACGTCATCGGCGAGCATGCCGCCACCAATCCAGCCGAGCAGGCCGGCGCCGAAGAGGATGACGGCCGGAAAGCGGTCCATCAGCGTGAGCACGAATCGACTGCCCCAGATGATGATCGGGATGCTGAAGAGCAGGCCGAACACCACGAGCCCGAGGCTGTCCTTGGCGGCGCCGGCAATGCCGATGACGTTGTCGAGGCTCATCACGGCGTCGGCCAGCACGATGGTCTTGATGGCCCCGAGCAGGTGGGTGCTGGCGTCGATGTCATGCCCCCCGTCCTCGTCATTGGGCATCAGCAGCTTGATGCCGATCCACAGCAGCAGGATGCCGCCGACGATCTTGAGGAAGGGAACTTTGAGCAGCTGCAGGGCAAAGAAAATGAGCACCACGCGCAGCGCCACGGCGCCGAACATGCCCCAGAAAATGGCCTGCTTGCGCTGCGCCTCGGGGAGCCGACGCGAGGCGAGGGCGATGACGACCGCGTTGTCGCCCCCCAGCAGGATGTCGATCATGATGATCTGACCGAGGGCGATCCAGAATTCGGGCGAGGACAGTTCCACGAACGTAGTTTACCCTTTTGCGCTGTCGTCCTCTGCGCTTCGCCGACGTGTACCTGAACAAAATCCTCCCGGTGCTGTTTTCGCCGATTGTGCTGGTGCTGCTGGCGATTGTGCTGGCGGTTATGACGCGTCGGCGCGTGTTCGCGGTCGCCGGTGCACTGCTGCTCTGGCTCGCGGCGACGCCGATTGTTGCCGACCGTGTGCTGCAGCTCGTGCAGGGGGACATGGTGCAGATCTCAGCCGCGGACGTCGCGCCGGCGGATGCGATCGTGGTACTGGCGGGCAGCATGGGGTACACGCTGGGTCGTCACGGACCGGCCACCGACTGGGGCGGCTCGGTGGATCGGGTACTCGCGGGGATCGATCTCGCCCGCGCCGACCGGGCCGCCAAGCTGGTGTTTTCGAGTGGCGTCAACGCTCCGCCGGGCCAGCCCACCGAGGGCGAGCGGGCGCGCGAGTGGGCGCTGCAGTTCGGTGTCGAAGGCGATCGCATCGTGCTGTCGCCGCGCGCCGAAAACACCGCCGAGGAGGCGAGGTTGATCCGGCGGGTGCTGGCCGAGGCCCCGCCCAGGAGTGCATCGCCAACCAGCGCATCGCCAACGAGCGCATCGGTCGAGCGGGCATGGCCAAAGATACTGCTCGTGACCTCGGCGTACCACATGCCGCGCGCTTCGCTGATTTTTGCCGAGGCCGGTTTCAGGGTTATTGCCTTTCCGGTAGACATCGATTTGCCAGTCAAGCGCAAATGGTTCGATGACTGGCTGCCCGACGCCAAGGCTTTGGTGCGCACCGATACGGCAGTCCGCGAACTGATCGGGCTGGCGTATTATCGCGCCCTCTATTGGCTCCCCTGATTGTCGGACCCGAGCGTCCGCGAAAGGCTCTTTTGATGGCCCCGGGTTTTATCGACCGCCGCGTCTCGGTCGCGCCGATGATGGACTGGACCGACCGGCACTGCCGGTATTTTCTGCGCGGGTTTTCGCCGGATCTGCTGCTTTATACGGAAATGGTCACCGCGTCGGCGATATTGCGTGGTGATCGGGAAAAGCTGCTCGAGTTTTCACCGGAAGAGCACCCGGTTGCCCTGCAACTGGGCGGCTGTGAACCCGATTATCTCGCCGCCGCGGCCCGCTACGGCGAGGAATGGGGTTATGACGAGATCAACCTCAATTGCGGCTGTCCGTCAGACAAGGTGCAGAAAGGGTCCTTCGGCGCCTGTCTGATGAACGAACCGGCGCTGGTGGCCGACTGCGTTGCCGCGATGTGCGAGGCGGTCGAGCTGCCGATCACGGTCAAGATGCGTATCGGCACCTTGCGCTCGAGCCACCGCGAGCTTGATGCGGCGGTTCAGCGCTTTGATGAGCAGGATTACGACAAGCTCTGCGATTTCATGGTCGCGGTGGGCGATGCCGGCGCGGACAGCGTCATCGTGCACGCCCGCAAGGCCGTGCTCGGCAACTGGTCGCCCGCTGACAATCGCGAGATTCCTCCCTTGCGTTACGACGTGGTGCAGCGTCTCAAGGAGGATTTTCCGGCAATGCCGGTCATCCTGAATGGCGGGCTGCGGCTCGCATCGCAGTCCCTCGAGGCGCTCGAGTGGGCGGACGGCGTGATGCTGGGTCGCGAGGCTTATCACCGCCCGATGGTGCTCGGCGAAATCTTCGCGGCGCTGGATGGGGAGCGGGGTTACCGACCGTTGTCCGTCGGCGAGCACCTCGAACGCATGGCGGCCTACGCGGAGCGCGAGATGCTGCGGGGCGAGCGACTGCCCGCGATCACGAGGCACATGCTGGGTCTGCTCAGCCATACGCCGGGGTCGCGCGAATTCCGTCGGTTGCTCTCCGA
>CAZIRD010000202.1:0-3734 GCA_964541625.1 uncultured Acidibacter sp. | reverse complement strand
GTGCACGTGATCAGTCTCCGCAAAGCAAATACAAGAGAGGCGAAGCTTTATGCCGCGAAAGTCCAGAACTGACGACGTAGTCCGAAGCCCGCAATGGACCAGCGCTACATTCGCTCGTTCGCGACCTGCCGGAGAGCTTTTGCCTCAGTTGATCGGTTCAGTGTCTGCAAAGTCGCTGCTGCGACCGCGAGGACGGCCCAAGAGCGCTAATCCGAAAGTTGCGGTGTCGCTCCGAATTCCTCCAAAAACCTTGGAGCGCTGGCGGTCCACGGGGCGGGGTTGGCAGACCCGAATGGTCGCGACGCTCGAGCGCGCAGCGCGCTCGTTCGGAAAGTGATTTGGTCAGGATTTGCAGGGCCGCTGTGGGCTTCGGTGTCGAGTCGCGCGTTGCGCCCGGTAGGTCACTTATTGATCCTCCGCGTCGTCATGATTGATCCATGGACGCGGTATTCGATGGGTGCGTGGAGTTCCTGGAGTGGCTGGCGCCGCTCGTCGGTCTGACTTACAAAGAAATCAACGTCTGGCTGTTCGTCATCCTCATGTCGGGTCTGCTCTTGGTGCTCTCGGCGTATTGCATGTATCTTCGGCGACGAGTGCGGCGTCTGGAGGCGCGTCGAATCAAGACTGCCAGAGACTGGCCGTGAAGGCACTGCTCGCGCAGGCGGGGTTCACGGCAACGCTTAATTCAAGGCACCTGCACCGCCCAAGGTTTGCGGGGTATCACTATTGGGGGTGGGCGGTGGCAGGGCGGTGATCTTTGCTGCGGCCTGCGCGAAGGCCGCGACGAGATCGGTGACGAATCGCTCGTCGATATCCAGGTGGCCTTCGTACTCGCCGAGATTGCGCTGGTCGTGGCCCTTTGCGAGTACACGCCACACCTCGGGGCCCAGCCCCAAGGTGTTGGGCAAAATCTGGAAAACGATGAATCGCTTGTTGGCCGGCCGGTAGCCATGCCAGCGCAGCGCGGCAAGGTTAGAACGCAGCAACCCCGCGTACTCGTCGGCTGCGGCCGGCTCGGCATGCAGAAGGCCCGCGCCGCACAGTTCGCCAAAGATGGGCGCGCTAGCATTGGCTTGGTAGTGCTTCTGTCGGCCGATTGTCTGCTGCGTGACTAGCCCGCTGTGGGCGAGGCGGGCGAACTCGCGCTGCTGCGTGGTGCTGAAGAGCGCGTCGGCCAAGCCCGTGTGTGCCGTTGCGGGCGCAGTATCGTGCGACGTGTCGGGTTGTTTTTTCGTGCCCATATTGGGATGGATTACGCCCATGTTGGGAGCGTACGCATACCGTTGCCGGCTTCACCCCTTGGGTTGGTCACTTGGCGCAAAAAGTCGGCGGGTGCCGCGGTCAAGACGTCCTTGACGGTTAGGATCGAACGTTGGCCATCCGAAAGATATTGTTTCGATGGTAGTCAAGAAATCGCTTCTGCCCGCTTGAGAAAGCCCCAACGTTTCGAGTCAAAAACGGGTCAATGCCCATCTTCATCATTGATGCCGGATCGGCTCTCGGCGAGACAATCAATCGACCGTTGTTTTCGAAGGAAATGAAACCCTTGTCGAATAGATGATCGATGGTTGGAGTCAAGATAAGTCCGTTCTCCCCATCTAACCGTTCGTCGTTATTGGAGTCTCGCCACGGCTTCGTGTGGCTCGCGACGAGGTGTTCTGGTCTGCTTACTCCTGTAACACGGCAGGAGTTTTCGATCCGCATCACGTTCTGTCGGAAAATCCCTTGACCGCGTCGGGAAAGAACCAGGGCTTGGCGCTCCGTCTCGATGAGGGTTGGCATCTGAAGGAGTTGTTCCTCTTCGCGTCTTTCCCACTCCTCGATTGTTGTTTCTGGCGGTGGCGCTGCGACGGCAGCGCTCGCCGTGGCAGAGGCGACATCCCGTACCCCGCTGGCCTCGATCCCAACCAGGTTCATCAACTCTGCTGCCATCGGCGCCGGAACGCTGGTCAGGTAGACGCTTTGCAGTCCGTAGCCTGTCTCGCCTCTGATCGGTGCATAGCGGGTCGGTAAAGTTGGTCGTAGCGCCGGCAGGTGATCCATCGGGCGAATCCGATTTTTCAACTCCTGGTACCGAACATCGACACGCCAGCCCGTAGCACTCCAATTCAATCCTGCGGACCCAAACTCCGTGGGCTTGGGGCTCTCGTAGCAATAGGATGTTGCGATGCCTATGGCAGCTATCCGTGTCTCGGAAAACGAAAAAACAATATCGCCGGGCGCCACTTCGCGCATGAACTCGTAAAAAGGATTGCGGGCACCGTTTGCTTTTCTTTTGGGCGACCAAAGGTATCCGCCGTCGATTTCATGGCGGTACGTTTGATTCTGGTTTACCCACCAGTACCTCACGTTCTGAGTTTGCCAGGCCTCCTACGCTCCGACTACCCGCTTTAACGTCGGTCGGCAGTTGACCCGTGGTGGGCGGATTGTGGATGTAATTGCTCTGAATCACTACGATGTCGAGGACGGCGGTACCCGGTGGTGCTGGGTATATGGCCCCTGGTCATCCGAGGAGTACGCGTCGGAGTTTTTGGCGCGGCGGGCGTTGCAGAGGAGGCGCTTGGTGTTTTCCCAGGTCGACGCCTACGACGGGTATGAGGCAGCGCTCGTTGGTGCAGAGGTCAACTACGGGCTGTCACCGCCGTTCGATTATTGGATTATCGACGAGGCGTGGGTTTTCGAACCGTCTTTGAGTGGGCAGCAACTGGGCGAACTGCCCGAGTTGAAGTTGCCTGAAGGGGCTAAGTTGCTGCATATCACTGAGGCGCATTTCGAGCTGATGGCAGAGGCTTTTTTCGCGGAGCACGGGCATTACCCGGACTCCTGAACGCATCGACTGCGCCGGGTATCGAACCCCTGAGAGCATCAGTGTCCCCGGATTACTACGACACCCACGCCCCCCGTCTCGCTGCCAGCTACGAAGCGCTCGAGGCAGCCCGGCTCAATGCGTGGTTCAGCGATCTGTTGCCGGCAGTGCCCGCCTCGGTACTCGATGTGGGGGCAGGGTCCGGGCGTGATGCCGCATGGCTGGCGTCGCTCGGTTTCGAGGTGGTTGCGGTGGAGCCCTCGGCGGCGATGGTGAGGGAGGCCCGGTGCTTCCACCCGCATTCCCTAGTCCACTGGGTGGAGGGTGACTCGCTTCCGGGGCTCGAGAAAACACTGCGTCGCGGACAGGCCTTCGACTTCGTTCTCTTGAGCGCGGTCTGGATGCATCTGCCGCGGTCTGACCATCGCCGCGCCTTCCGCACGCTCGCCTCCTTGTTGAGGCCGGGTGCGCGCATGGCGATCACGCTGCGCCACGGGCCGCCCGCGCCCGGGCAGGTGGTGCATGAGACCTCGGCCGTCGATATCGAGATGCTCGTTCGCGATCACGGTGCGTATGTCGAGCGCCGTCACGAGAATGTCGCTGACCTCGGCGGTCGGGCCGAGGTGAGCTGGACGCAGCTCGTCATCCGGCTGCCTGACAACGGCTCAATATCTGATCCACCCCGCCCGTAGGCTATCCCTTCGCAGCCATTGAGGCTGCCGCCGGGGAGGGTGACCATGGGAATCATGCGCGGATATCTGCTTGCGCCGAGCCGTGCGCTGCATTTTCTGCTGATCCTGCTCGGCATGTTCGTGGCGCAGGGTGCGTCGAACGCGGTGCTGGTCCGCAACCAGTCTAACTACCTGTATTCCGCCAACGGCGACTCGATCGGCATCCCGATGATGGGGATGATTTTCTATCACGTGGT
>CAZIRD010000201.1:0-3766 GCA_964541625.1 uncultured Acidibacter sp. | reverse complement strand
GACGGCTCGGTACCGTCACTGCGTGTCGCGCCGTTTGCGACGCGATCTTCGGCGCTCAACATCGGAGTCCGCGGCATCGGCGCGTCGGGGGATGCCAACCAGCCCGCGCGCGATGCGGGTGTCGGCGTCTATGTGGATGGGGTCTTTCTCGGTCGCGCCCAAGGTCTCGGCAGCGCATTGCTCGACGTCGAGCGGATCGAAGTTCTCAAGGGTCCGCAGGGGACGCTATTCGGTCGAAACACCGAGGGCGGCGCGATCAGTATCGTCACGCGGGCGCCGAGCGGCGAATTCCGCCTCGATACCCGCCTCGGGGTGTCCAACTTCGGTGGCCGCAATGCGGCGGTGCGACTCGATCTGCCTGCAGTCGGGGATGTCAGCCTCAAGGTCGACGGACTCATCAATCAGCGCGATGGAACCACCCGCAACCCAGCCGACGGCGAGACGGACTTCAATAGTTGGGAGAAGCGTGGTGTTCGATTGACGGCGCTGTGGAAGCCGAGTGATTCTTTCGAGGCGACGTACGCCTACGACAACTCCTACGATTCGACGACTCCCTACCACGTCCAGCTGCTCGCGGCGGGTCCGTTCGCCAGTGCCCTTCAGCGCGCCGGCGTGACGACGAAGCGTCGCGACGCCGCGATTCTCGGCGGGGAGCAGCAGGACAGCGTCGGCAAGACCAGCGGGCATCTGCTGGTGATGAACTGGTCGATCAGCGACGCACTCAGGCTGCGCTCGATCAGCTCGTATCGCGATCTCGATCAAAGCCAGTACGACCAGGGCTTCATTGACGCCATCTCCACTTTCGCGCCCAGTCGTCCGTTTGGCCGGTACAGCCTCGCCAATGTCGTGCAGCACCAGTACAGCGAGGAACTGCAGCTCGTTGGCAGCAGCCCGCAGCTGGAGTATGTCGTGGGCGCGTTCTTTTACCGAGAGTCCGCTGCGGATGACGCGCGGACACCGATCATGAATATTTGGAACGCGACCGGGACGGCATACAACGTCAATCCGGCGACAACGCCCCTCGATCTCAGTAAAGTGACTATTGATCGGGCGAGTCGAGCCTACACCGAGAGCCTCGGATTGTTTGGCCAGGCCGTTTGGACGCCGGTCAGTCTGGAGCGTCTGCACCTCACGGCTGGTGGTCGGTACACCAAGGATTCGAAGACCGGCCGGTTGTCGATCCTCAATGGGGCGGCGTCTGCTCTGGCTTTCGACGATGCGTGGAGCAGGTTCGATCCCATGGTCAGCATCGCCTGGGATTTCAACGAGGACGTCATGGGCTACGCGAAGTGGAGCACGGGCTTTCGCGCCGGTGGCGCAAACTCCCGCTCTCTGAGCTATCGCGCCTTTGCGCCGGAGGAGGTGACCTCGCTGGAGGCAGGGCTCAAGAGCCAGTTCTTGCAAGATCGGCTGCGAGTCAACGTCACGCTGTTCGATGCGTCGGTCAAGGACAAGCAGATGGACTTCTTCTTCCCGCTGGCGGTGGGCGGTTCGCCGCGGACGGTGTCGGACACCACGAACGCGACGACCGAGGGTAAGTCGAAGGGAGCGGAACTCGAGTTGGTGGCGGTGGCCAACGAGCGACTGACGGTCGGCTTGAACTACAGCCGGACGCAGACTGATGCGCTGAACGCGCCGAATCCTTATGTGACCGGTAATCCCCTCGCGCGCATCCTGCCGCTTTATGCGCCGGAGAACGCGGGCAGTTTGTCGCTCGATTACACGCGGCCGATCGGTCAGATGCGCCTCAAGTTTCATATCGACGGCAACTGGTCGGATGGCTATTACACCAGCGAGACGGAGCAGACCTTGACCGGAGAGTCGGTAGTGGTGAACTCCCGGATTTCGTTGGCCGATGTGCCACTTGCACAGTTCGATGCAACCGCGGAATTCTCCTTGTGGGCGCGTAACCTGCTGGACGAAGAACATATCTTCTACAAGAGCAATACCGCTACGCTCGGCACGTACGGCATCTTCAATGAACCGCGGACGTACGGCTTCGAAGCCCGACTCCGCTTTGGAGCATCACGATGAGTGGTCTACTTGAATTCCGGCGCACAAGCTTCGTGGGTGCGGTCGCCCGCGCGGCGCTCAGCGCGCTGCTGGCGACGGGCCTTTCAATCGGTGCTGGCGCGGCGTGGGGCCAGGCTGCGGCGGTCGCCCAGGTTCGCTCGAACAGCACGGACTCCGAGGCACGGCTCCTGCCACTGGCGGGAGCGGCGAACGTGCGGTCGATCGGCGGTCTCGTGGGTAGCCGTGGTCCCATCCCGCTCGACAGTTTCATCCGTGCAGCCGACCTCAACCGGCTGACCGCCGCAGACCGAGACCTGCTCGCCGCGCGCAAAGTGGCGCTCAACATCGACCTGCGGACTGCGGAGGAGGCGAATACCGCTCCGGACCTGCTCGCGGGTGATGAACGCTTTCGCTACGTTCGTATCTCGCTGCTGGGACGCGAGAAACTCGACCTTGCGGAGTTGCCCGCTTCGCTCGGCGAGATGTACGTGCGTTCGCTCGCCGACAATCAGCCGCAGTTCAGGCAGGTTTTTGCGACGATGGCCACGCAGGACGAGGGTGCCATTCTCTTTCACTGCACGGCCGGCAAGGATCGCACCGGGATGGTCGCCGGGTTGTTGCTGTCGCTCGCCGGTGTCGATCGTCAGGCGATCATCGACAACTACGCGGAGTCCGAACGCTTCCTCGGCTCGAGCCTGAGTACGACGCCGCAGATGACGGAAATGCTGCGTCAGAACCCGAGGATCGCTGCGCTGATGGGCTCGCCACCCGAGGCGATGGACGCGTTCCTCGCGGCCCTGGAGAGCCGTTACGGCGGCGCCAATTCGTATCTCAAGTCGATCGGTCTGAACGATCTGGAAATACAGCGTTTGTTGAAGCGTTTGGGGCAGACGGCCTCGTCGAGCGCGTCGGTGCAGTCGTCGCCGTAACCACGGCACGCGGCTTACGTGGGTCTTGCATTTCCCACCGGGCCCGGCTCGGCGCGCACGAACAACCACAGCGCCACGGCGATCAGCGCGAATACCGCGCCGCTCAGCCAGACTTGGCTCCACGCTCCGGTGGCCGCGAGCGCGGCGGCGATCGGTTGGCTGACGATGCCGCCGACATTGCCACCGGTGTTGAGTACACCGGTCGCCGCGCCCGTGTCCGCGCGGGCGACGCTCATGGTCGCCGCCCAGAACGGGCCTTCGTTGATCTCGATCGCGAAGAAAGCGATCACGAGCGCGGCCACGGCCGAATAGGCGCCGGCCACCGTCGGCGTCAGCAGCAGCATCGCCGCCGCGATCGGCAGTGAGATCAGCGGCATCAGACGATACCCTCGCGTGGCTCCAAGCCGCAGCGCGAACCGGTCCGCGAGGACGCCGCCCAATGCCGCGCCAACCGCCGCACCGATCCACGGCAGCATCGCCATCAGTCCGCTCTCCAGACCCGAGAAGCCGCGGTCACGCACGAGATAGAGGAACGACCAGAAACTGATCAGATAGAACACGTAGTTGAAGCAGAGATAGGACAACGCCAGCAGCAGGACATTGCGGTTGCGGCAGACCCGCCAGAAACGCTCCCACGTCAGTGGCTCGGTATCCGGCGTGGCATCAAGCTCGGCGAGATCCGCGGCGTGCACGCGCGGATGATCGAGGGGCGTGCTGCGGCCATCCAGCGCCCAGACCACTGTGATGACGGCCGCCGGCAGCGCCGTCCAGAGCAGCGCACCCTGCCAGCCCCAGGACGCGGTGAGCCAGACGATGAGCGGTGC
>CAZIRD010000200.1:0-3784 GCA_964541625.1 uncultured Acidibacter sp. | reverse complement strand
GAATGCCGATCGGATTGACTTTCTGGCCCATGGATCAGTCCTTCCTGCCGTCGCTCACTACGACGGTGATGTGGCTGTTGCGCTTGACGATGCGGGCACCGCGACCTTTGGCGCGAGCGGCGAAGCGCTTCAGCACCGGAGCGGTGTCCACCATGATTCGGTGAACCTTGAGTTCGTCGATGTCGGCGCCGTTGTTGTTCTCGGCGTTCGCGATCGCAGACTCGAGAACTTTGAGGACGATCTCCGCGCCTTTCTTAGGCATGAAGCGCAGCGTGGCGAGCGCGTTGCCCACCGGCTTGCCGCGCACCACGTCGGCGACGAGGCGGCATTTCTGCGGAGAGATGCGCGCGTGCTTGAGTTTTGCCGTGACTTCCATTGATTGCTCCTGGCTCAGGCCGCGACCTTTTTGTCGCCCGAGTGCCCCTTGAAGGTGCGCGTCGGAGCGAACTCGCCAAGCTTGTGACCCACCATGTTCTCGGTGACGAGAACAGGGATGTGCTGCTTGCCGTTGTGGACCGCGATGGTGAGACCCACCATTTCGGGAACGACCATCGAGCGGCGCGACCAAGTCTTGATCGGCTTGCGATCGTTCTTGGCAACGGCGGTCTGCACTTTCTTCGAGAGGTGCAGATCGACGAACGGACCTTTCTTCAGTGAACGAGGCACTTTTGACTCCTGAACTTACCGGCCCGCTCAGCGGACCTTGTTCTGCCGACGCTGCACGATCATGTGATTCGTGCGCTTGTTGGTTCGGGTCTTCTTACCCTTGGTGTTCCAGCCCCACGGCGAAACAGGGTGCGGATTACCTTGACCGGATTTACCTTCACCACCACCGTGCGGGTGATCGACCGGGTTCATGGCAAGGCCACGCACCGTCGGACGGATACCGCGCCAACGCTTCGCACCGGCCTTGCCGTAACTGCGCAGGTTGTGTTCGTCGTTGCTGACCTCGCCGAGCGTGGCGCGACAATCGATGTGAACCTTGCGCGTCTCGCCCGACTTCAGTCGGATGTAGGCGTAGATGCCTTCGCGAGCCGTGTACTGCACCGAGCTTCCGGCACTGCGCGCGAGCTGACCGCCGGCACCCGGCTTCAACTCGACGTTGTGCACCGTCGAACCGACGGGGATGTGACGCAGCTGCATCGCGTTGCCCGACTTGATCGGCGAATCGGCACCCGAGCGGATTTCGTCGCCCGGCACCACGCCCTTCGGCGCGAGGATGTAGCGACGCTCGCCATCGAGGTACTTGATGAGCGCGATGTGACCGGTGCGGTTCGGGTCGTGCTCGATACGCTCGACGATACCCTTGACGCCGTCCTTGTCACGCTTGAGGTCGATGATGCGGTACTTGTGACGCGATCCACCGCCCTTGTGACGGGTGGTGATGCGACCGACGTTGTTGCGACCGCCCGTCTTCGACTGGCGCTCGGTCAACGGCTCGTACGGACCGCCCTTCCAAAGGTGGGATTTGTCGATCTTGACGACGAAGCGGGTACCCGGCGACGTCGGCTTGGATTTGACGAGTGCCATCAGGCTTTCCTCGCTTCGTAGTCGATGGTCTGGCCCGGCGCGAGACGCACGTAGGCTTTCTTCCAATCTTGGGTACGACCCGGGGTCTTGCCGAAACGGCGGACCTTGCCAGGCTCGTTGATGACGTTCACCGAGTGCACCTTCACCTGGAACATGAGTTCCACGGCAGCCTTGATGTCCGGCTTGCTGGCGTCACGACGGACGCGGAAGGCGTACTGGTTGGAATCCTGCATGGCGAGCGCGGTCTTCTCGGTGACGTGCGGCGCGAGCAGCACGTTGATCAGACGCTCTTGGCTGAGTTTGGTCACGGCGCTCATTGCAGGCGCTCCTCGATCATCTTCACGGCGCCGACGGTCATCAGCACCTTGTCGTAGCTCGCGAGCGCGAGCGGATTGAGCGCGGTGACCGGCAGCACGTCGACGTGCGGCAGGTTACGCGCGGCCAGAAACAGTTTTTCGTCGATGGCCTCGACGACGATGAGCACGTTCTCGAGCGACATCGACTTCAGCTGGGCGGCCAGCAGGCGCGTCTTCGGCGCCTCGAGACCGATGCCGTTCGTGACGACCAAGCGGTCCTGACGAACGAGCTCGGAGAGCATCGAGCGCAGCGCGCCGCGATACATCTTGCGGTTGACCTTCTGCTCGAAGCTGCGCGGCTTGGCGGCGAACGCACGACCACCACCGACCCAAATCGGGCTGCGGATGGAGCCGGCACGCGCCTGACCGGAACCCTTCTGGCTCCAGGGCTTCTTGCCACCGCCGCTCACCTCGGCCTTGGTCTTCTGGGCCTTCGTGCCCGAACGACCGGCATTGCGGTAGGCGGTGACGACTTGGTGCACCAGCGCTTCGTTGTACTCGGTGCCGAAAGTGGCATCCGACAGTTGCAGCTCACTGGAGCCGCCATCGATCTTGATCTTCATGACCTATGCGCTCCCGATTACTTCTTGCCGGGGGCCGCTTTGGCGGCACCGGCACCCTTGGTCGGAACGATTCGCTTGCGCTTGGCGAGGCGAGCGGCCTTCACGGAAGGACGCACGACGACCTGACCACCCTCGGAGCCCGGAACGGCGCCGCGGATCAACAGCAGATTGCGTTCGACATCGACCTCGATGACCTTGAGGTTCTCAGTCGTGCGGCGGGCGACACCCATGTGGCCCGACATGCGCTTACCCTGGAACACGCGGCCCGGCGTCTGGCGCTGGCCGATGGATCCCGGAGTACGGTGCGACACGGACACACCGTGCGAGGCGTGGTGGCCCGCGAAGTTGTGACGCTTCATGGTGCCGGCGAAGCCCTTACCGATGGTCGTTCCCGTGACGTCGACGATCTGACCGGCCTGGAAGTGGTCCGCCTTGATTTCGGCGCCCACGGCGAGACCGTCGCCTTCTTTGTCGACGAGGCGGAACTCGAGCAGCGCCTTGCCCGGCGCGGTGCCGGCCTTGGCGTAGTGCCCCGCCGCGGCTTTGCCGACGAGCTGGGGACGGCGGCTGCCGTATGTGACCTGCACGGCGCGATAGCCGTCTTTCTCAAGGGATTTGACCTGGGTCACTCGGTTCGGAAGAACCTCAATGACGGTAACGGGGATGGATTCCCCCGCCTCCGTGAACACACGGGTCATGCCGCACTTGCGGCCGACAAGACCGATTGCCATGTACCACTCTCCTGCGCCTACTGCGATTGGTAGGCGCAACAAATCTGTTTTCGAACCGTTCGGGTGAGGAAGACGACTGGAGGCACCGCAGCGGTTCGCCGCGGAGTGTCTCGAGTGGTCTTGGCGGCGTACCGCCAACCTCGCCCGATGCCCGCCGATTTTCGGCGGCCCGCCCCGGCAAAAGGTCCGGGGTCAAAAAGGGCGCGCAGTGTAATCGGGGGGTCTGGGGTTTGCAAGCGCCCGGTTATTCCGGGTCGCTTGCACCCAAATTGCCTTTAGATCAGCTCCGATCAGTTGAGTTTGATCTGGACGTCCACGCCGGCGGGCAGCTCGAGACGCATCAGCGCGTCCACGGTCTTGTCCGTCGGGTTGAGGATGTCCATCAGACGCTTGTGCGTCCGCAACTCGAACTGGTCGCGGGCGTCCTTGTCGCCGTGCGGGCTGACCAGAAGCGTGTAGCGCTCCATCTTGGTCGGCAGCGGAACGGGGCCACGGACCGTGGCTCCGGTGCGCTTCGCCGTTTCGACGATTTCGCGCGCGGATGTGTCGATCAGGCGATGGTCGAACGCCTTCAGCCTGATGCGGATGTTCTGGTTGGCCATAT
>CAZIRD010000199.1:0-3801 GCA_964541625.1 uncultured Acidibacter sp. | reverse complement strand
CGCAACGCCGCCGCGGCCACCGAGCCATCCGCCCTTGCTGGCGACCACACTGCCGTCAGCCCGAACGACATAAATGCGTTTGCCATCGGCGCGGTTGGTCGTGCCGCCGCTCAGGGCGATGTAGTCCTCGCGAGAGAGACCCGCACGGTAGAGATGAGCGGCGCTGTTCTGCACCTCGCCGATGACCGTGACCTCCTGCTTCACCTTGGGAACCAACAGTTCGTCGCCGTCACGCAGCACGATGTCGTCAGAAGAACCGAGTCGACTGCTGATGACGCGATCGAGATCGATGACGAGACGGCCTACCGGCTTGACGTCCTTTAACTGGTCCAGAAGGCTCTGTGCCGCGAGTGCGGAAGACTGATTCCCCGCACTGCTAAGTTGCGCCGCCTGACTCGCTTGAATAGCAGCAGCTGCCAAGTCACGGCGCAACCGCTCGTTAAGTTCGCGCGTCTGCTGCGCCTCGCGCTCGCGGATTTCCTCGCGGGTAAACACCGCACCGCGGATAAACGCAAGGCTCGTCAAACCGCCCGCGCGCTCGATTACCGAACGTAGCGTCTCGCCGCGACGGATCGGATAAGAGCCCGGGAACCGAACCTCGCCGCGCAGCACTACCGACTCGCGGACACTCCATTCAGGGAGTTCCTGGATGGTCAGCACGTCATAGGGCTGCAACAGGACGTCGGCCGCGGCATCGCCGCGCAGCACCGCAGCCAGATCGATCTGCAGGAGCTCTCCCTGCCGTTCGATATCGCCGCGCTTGAAACGCAACAACTCCGCGGTGCCGGTGAACGCCGCCGGATCAAGCTTGCCGCCCGCCCGCAGCAGGTCACTCACGCGCATCTCGGGTTCGAGCGGGTAGTCGCCGGCCGCCTTGACCCGACCATTGATGCCGACGATCTGCGTCGGTTGGTCGAGGCTCGATTGCCGACGCAATTCATCGAGCAGCGGGTCGATCAGCAGTCGGCGCCCAGCCTGAAAGTCGAACACCATCACCCGATCGCGCGGCGAGAGCATCAGGTCGTTCATCGAGCCCGGGGCCTTGAGGGCTGCCGCAAGATCGGCCGAAAGGATCGTCAGCTTCTTGTCTGCCGGCGACTCCCGACGCACCAGCAGATAGCTCACGTCCGCATTGGGCATCAGTTCATCGAGTGAGGGGATGAGATCGGAGATCCGCATGCCCTCCCGCCAGGCGACCACCCCGGGGCGGAACACATGGCCTTCCAACGTCACCCCCGATTCAATGGTCGGCCGCAGACGCGCAACGCGCACGAGATCGCCATTGGCGACCGATGAGCGGCGAGTCTTTTCCTGATCGAGTGAGACGCTCACCGCCACGCGCCGCCGGTCCTCGCCATAGCGCACGACGGAAACGCGCGAGCTATCAGCCTCGGGCGTGAGGCCACCCGCCAGGTCGATCAGGCCCGCAAGATTTGCAGCGCCCTTGAGTTCGTAGATTGCTGGCCTTCGCACCTCACCGCTCACCGTCGCGGTGGCGCCCGCGGGCGGGATGAACACCACGTCCCCCGGCTGCAGCGGCACATCGGCGCTGGTATCGCCGCGCAGCAGCAGGTCGTAGAGGTCGAGCCGACGGACAGTCGCCCCGCGCCGTTTCAGCTGCACATCGCGCAGCGAGCCGGTGAGTTCGATGCCGCCGGAGGCATAAAGCGCGCTCGTGACCGTGGCGAGCCCGCTGACCGTGTACGCGCCGGGCTTCCGAGCCTCGCCCATGACAAAGATCTGGATGGAACGTACGTTGGCCATGCCAACGCTTGCCTGCGTGCCGATCACCTGCCGCGCTACCCGGGCTTCGATATCCGCCGAGACAGCCTCGAAGGTCTTGCCGGCAACCTCGATGGGACCCAGTTCGGGGAAGCTCAGACGTCCGTCGCGGCCCACGGTGAGTCGAAGGGTACGGTTCTGCGACCCGTAGAGTTGCACGGTCAACTGGTCGCCAGGCCCGACGATGTAGTTCGCCGGGACCGGCACATCGACACCCGGTGCGAACGTCGAGACCCGTTCGTTGAAAAGCTCGTAGCCGAAGGGCTTGAGGGACTCCGGCCCGCCGCGCTTCAGCGGCAGACGCTTGAGGGTGACCTGCAGCTTGAGTAGCACTGACTCCGCTTTCAGGCGCTCGGTGGCCTCGAGGTCGGAGAGGCCGGCAAGAGGAATCGGTCGCAGACCCGGCAGCTGCAGTACACCGTCTCGGTCGAGCACGTAGGGGTTGCGCTCGCGGACGACTTTGATGACCTTGTCGAGTTGCAGGCGCTCCTCCCCCGTGTACGAGGGAGCAGGCTCGGCGGGAATCACCATCGGCGGGATCCCTTCCCCGGGGTACTGGGTTCGAGCCGGCCGATCCTTGATGAAGTCGATGGCGACCAGCACCGTATCGCCGGCCGCAAGCCGCGTGTCCTTTTCCCGGGTTTCGGTATCGGCCGATTTCTGCTCGGGACGGTCGGTCTTCGGGCGCTTGGGTTCGGCGGGCTGCTCCTCGCTTTGGCTGTCGCCGCCGGTCAGCTGATCCATCAGTTGCTGCCGGTCTGCGGGACTGAGGGAGCGCAGCATCTCGATCTGCTGCGAGGTCGCCGACTGGGCGAACGCCCCGCCGCTGGCGATCGCAAAAAAGCCAAGCATGAGCCAACCAAGTCCGCGGAACGATGGCATCAGGGGTCCCCAAAAGCGGGGCCGCCAGCCCCGAGCAAGAGGGAATAGTCTACCCGACTCCGTAATATCCCCGGTACCAGTCCACGAACGCCCGCACCCCCCGCTCCACCGGGGTCGCCGGCTTGTAGCCGACGTCACGCATCAGGTCGTCGACATCGGCGAAGGTGTCGGGCACGTCGCCGAGCTGCAGGGGCATCAGGTTGCGCTCAGCCTTGCGGCCGAGCGCCTCCTCGAGCACCTCGATGTAGCGGCTGAGTTCCACCGGCGAGTTGTTGCCGATGTTGTAGATCCCGAACGGGGCCTTGCTGGTCGCCGGGTCAGGCTGGTTGCCGTCCCACTGCGGATTTGGGGTCGCCACGCGATAGCAGGCGCGCACCACGCCCTCGGCGATGTCTTCGACGAACGTGAAGTCACGCTTGTGGTGGCCATGGTTGAACACGTCGATCGGCTTGCCGGCGAGGATGTTGCGGGTGAAGAGGAAGAGGGCCATGTCCGGTCGACCCCAGGGGCCGTAGACCGTGAAGAACCGCAGCACCGTCACGGGCAGGCTGAAGAGCGCCGCGTAGTTGTGGCACATGAGTTCCCCGGCCCGCTTGGTCGAGGCGTACATCGACAGCGGATGGTCCACCCCGCGATGCGGCGAGAACGGCATGTTGGTGTTCATGCCGTAGACCGAGCTCGTCGAGGCGAAGACCAGATGCTGCACGCCATGATGCCGACAGCCCTCGAGCACGTTGACCGTGCCGGTGACGTTGCTGTCGATATAGGCGTGCGGATGGGTCAGCGAATAACGCACACCCGCCTGCGCCGCAAGGTGGATCACCCGCTCGAAACGCCCCTCAGCGAACAGCCGCGACATGCCCTCACGATCGGCAAGATCGAGTTTGCTGAAACGGAAGCCGGGCAGCGGCTTGAGCAAATCGAGTCGTGCGAGCTTGAGGTTGACGTCGTAGTAATCGTTGAGGTTGTCGATGCCGACCACCTCGTGCCCGTCGGCGATCAGCCGCCGCGTGACATGCGAGCCGATGAACCCCGCGGCGCCGGTGACGAGGATTTTCACAGCCGGCCGTCCGTCTGCCGCGCCGGGAAGACATGCTTGATGTCGTAGACCACATGGCGCTTCTTGCAGAGCGCGCG
>CAZIRD010000198.1:0-3834 GCA_964541625.1 uncultured Acidibacter sp. | reverse complement strand
CCTGACTCGGCGGGCTATTGGCTCGATAGTGCGGCGGGTGTCGCGCTGGGTCATCGACGGCTTGCGATCCTTGACCTGACGGAGTCCGGCGCGCAACCGATGCACTCGGCCTGCGGTCGCTTCGTGATCGTTTTCAATGGCGAGGTGTACAACCACCTCGAGATTCGCGCGGCGTTGGCTGCGGCGGGCGCCGCGCCGGTTTGGCGCGGACATTCAGATACTGAAACCCTGCTCGCCGGCTTCGCCCAGTGGGGGGTACGCGCAACCATCGAGCGCGCGGTTGGCATGTTCGCGTTTGCGGTCTGGGATCGGCGCGAGCGGCTGCTCACCCTCGGTCGCGATCGAATGGGCGAGAAGCCGCTCTACTACGGATTTCAGGGGGAGGGGCGTGCTCGGACCTTCCTCTTCGGGTCGGAGCTCAAGGCGTTGGCGCGGCATCCCGCCTTCGAGGGCCGACTCAGCATGCCGGCCGTGCATCTGCTGATGCGTCACAACTATGTTCCCGACCCGCACTCCATCTACGTGGGTATCGCCAAGCTCGAGCCCGGGACGCTGCTCCACCTCGTGCCGGGCGCCGAGTCGCTGCGTCGGGAGACCTACTGGTCGCTGGCCGAGACAGCGCTGCGCGGCAGCCGTTCGCCGCTTGCACTTTCGCCGGACGCCGCCGCGGATGAACTCGAACGTCTGATCTCGCAGGCGGTGCGTGGGCAGATGCTTGCCGACGTCCCGCTCGGCGCGTTCCTTTCGGGCGGGGTCGACTCCTCGACCATCGTTGCCCTCATGCAGAGGCAGTCGTCGCGACCCGTCAAGACCTTCACCATCGGCTTCGAGGAGGCCGGTTTCGATGAGTCGGCTCATGCCGCCAAGGTGGCGCAGCATCTCGGCACCGATCACACCGAGTTGATCCTGAGCAGCCAGCAGGCGCGCGAGGTCATCCCCCGTCTGTCCACGCTCTACTGCGAGCCGTTTTCGGATTCGTCGCAGATCCCGACCTTTCTCGTTTCGCAACTTGCGCGGCGGCAGGTGACGGTCGCGCTGTCGGGTGATGCCGGTGATGAACTCTTTGCGGGCTATAACCGCTATCTCCTCACCCACGACGTCTGGCATCGACTTTCGCGGCTACCGATGCCGGTGCGCAAGGTGATGGCGCGCGTGGCGCTGGCCCTGCCGCCGCAGCGCTGGAACGGTATCGCGGGGTTGGCAATGCGCTTGTTGCCCGCTTCCATGCGCCTCAGCGACCCAGGTCAAAAAATTCACAAGGCAGCCGGCGTTCTTTCGGCAGCAAGCGTCGACGAACTCTATCGCGGTGTGGTGTCACACTGGGATCCGGCGGCCTTGCTGCGAACGGGCGAGGAGCCGGCGACGCTGTTGACGGGGCTGCGTCCCGAGTTGCCGGGCCTTGGGGATATCGAACGGATGATGGCGCTCGATGCGCTCACTTATCTGCCCGGCGACATCCTCGTGAAGGTGGATCGCGCCGCCATGGGCGTGTCGCTCGAAACCCGCGTGCCGCTGCTCGACCATCGACTGGTGGAGTGGGCCTGGAAAGTTCCCCTCGAGTACAAGCTGCGCGACGGCACCGGCAAGTGGCTATTGCGACAGGTGCTCTATCGCCACGTTCCGCGCGAGTTGATCGAGCGGCCCAAGATGGGTTTCGGTATCCCGGTGGACGCCTGGCTGCGCGGGCCCTTGCGCGAATGGGCGTCGGACTTGCTTGAGCCGCGGCGACTCGCTGAGCAGGGGATCTTCGACGCCGCCGTGTTGCAAGGCCGCTGGGAGGATCACCTCTCGGGTTGCGGAAACCACGCCTATCGACTCTGGGATGTACTCATGTTCCAGAGCTGGTTCGAGACCCACCGACCGCGACTCTAGCGGCGCTCCTGCGTTGCGCGCAGCGTGCGCTCGTAGATGGCGATGGTGCGTTCATTGACGCTGCGATCGTCGAACTCCAATACCGCCCGAAGTCTGGCAGCCTCACCTTGGGTTCGGCGCAGGATCGGGTCTGCGGCCAGACGGTCGATCGCCGCGGCGAGCGCGGCGCCGCTGCGCGCCGGAATCAACAGACCTTCGACGCCGTCGGTGATGACCTCGCGGCAACCCGGTACGTCGGTGGTGATCAGGGGCAGTCCGCAGGCGGCCGCCTCGATGAGCGTCTTCGGGAAACCTTCCCGGTAGCTCGGCAGCACGACGATGTCGATGGTGCCGAACAGGGCGGGCATGTCCTCGACATGCCCCAGCCAGTCGACGAGACCCTCGCGCACCCAGCCGCGAACCTCCTCTTCCGGCACTGCGGCGGGATTGCCGGAGTCGGGCATGCCGGCGAGCAGCAACTGATATCCCTTGCCAGCGGCGCGCAGGCTGCGCGCGGCCTCGATGTACTCGGCGATCCCCTTGTCCCAGAGCAGGCGTGCAGCGAGCAGCACCCGCACCGCCCGCGAGGGTTCGGCGCCCTGCGCGGCGTGCTCTGCCGGCACGAAGCGATGCAGATCGACGCCGGATCCGGCGATCAGGCTGGTCTGCGCGGCGGCGAGACCGATGATGTCCGTGAAGAACTTGCGATCGTCGCGGTTCTGCAGGATCAGATGCGAGCCCGAGCCGCTCAATGAAAAGCGCAGCAGGGACTTCACGACAGGGCGCAGCAGGCGCGCCGCGAGGTCGTCGCTGGAGAACACATAGCCCATGCCGGTCACGGAGTTCACGCGGACAGGGAGGCTGCTGCGGGCCGCTGCGAGTCGTCCAGCAATACTCGCGTAAACCACGCACTTGATGGTGAAGCCGTGTACGACTTCGATGCGCTCGCGACGCAGCAGCCGCCACAACCAGGCCACGAGCCGCAGTTCGCGTAGCGGGTTGAGGCTGCGTCGACCCATCGGCGCCTCGTAGCAGCGGAAGCCGAGTTCCTCGAGCTTGCGGATGTAGGGGCCGGGTGGGGCGACGAGGATCACCTCGTGTCCGCGGCTGCGCAGCATCTGCGCCAGCGAGCGGCGAAAGTTGTAGAGGTACCACTCGGTATTCGCAAACAGCAGCACCCGCATGCGCTGCACGCTGCCGTCGTCGAGCGTGCGTCCCGCAAGGGCGTCCTGACCGAGTACGCTCGTCCGCCACTTGACCACGATCCGAAACAGCAAACGTGGCCAGCTCGTCGGGACGCCGTGCTGTCGGCAGGCCCGGTGCAGTTCGAAGGTGGTGGTGATCGGCACCCACCAGCGGCGGTTGCTGAGACCGCCCATGGGCATGCGCACCAGCACTTCAGGCAGGTAGCGGAACTCGACGTCGCCCACATAGAGCGTACGAACGAAAAATTCGAAATCACCGGCGACGCGATAGCTGGGGTCGTAGCCGCCGTATTTCTCGTAGACGCTGCGGCGCACCGCCAGCGTCGGATGTGCAGGCATCAGTCCGCGCGCGAACTGATCGGCACTGAAGCCGGGGGTCGTGTAGTGGCGGTAGACCCGTTCCGGGTGCAGCGGCTCGGTCATCACCAGTTCGGCGAACACCATGCCAACGCGTGGGTCGGCAAACTCGCGTGCAATGCGCGAGATCACCCCGGCGTGCTGGTAGGTGTCGCCGGCGTGCAGGCAGAGGATAACGTCGCCGGTAGCGAGCCCGATGCCCCGGTTGATGGCCGCGTAGACTCCCGAGTCACGCTCCGAGACGACCGTGGCCACCCGAGCCCCGAGCTGCCGTACGACGGCCAGCGTGTCGTCGCTGGAAGCCCCATCGACGATGATGTGCTCGATGTCCGGGTAGTCCTGTTCGCGGACCGACTCCATGGTCGCGCCGATGGCCTTGGCGCCATTCAAGACCGCGGTGATGATGCTGATTTTCAAGCCG
>CAZIRD010000197.1:0-3842 GCA_964541625.1 uncultured Acidibacter sp. | reverse complement strand
GGTCTCGACTGTCGTTATGACGGTGCGCTCGGCTTCGGCTTTCCGGTGCACGATCTCCATCGGCGTCATGCGATCGTCGAGGCGTACGGCTTTACCGCCACCGCCGGCGTCACCACCATGCCGTTCCCGCGGGCGGACGGCAGCACGTACAACATCGGCGAGACGCATTGGGTGGCCCCGGATGAGGTCATGGTGCTGGGTGTCGACCGTGCGCATCTGCAGCCCGTGGGGCCGATCGACCCGGCGCTCGATATCGGCGGGCCGAGCTATTCCAGTGCGCTCGTCAGCGATGCCGCGAAGGCAGCGGATTTCTTCGATGGTGTGCTCGGCCTCGAATTGCGTCGCGAGTTCACCTTCGAGAGCGAGGGCCCGAGCGGTGGCATGCGCCTGCCGAGCGGGACGCGTGTGCACTTCCAGCAGTGGTTCGCACCGGGTGCGAGCACAGGCTATCTGGTCGTGATGCAACTGCAGGAACACGCGCTGCGTGCTCCCCATGGACTCGGCTTGCGCAACCGCGGCATTGGTCTCTGGTCGTTTCCGAGCGCTCAATTCGACGCGGTGCGCGCCCGTGCGCTCCGCCATGGCACGCCTATCCTGCGCGAGCCTGTTGAGATCGACTCGCCGGGAATAGGGCGGGTCCGCTCGATGCTGCTCGCCACACCGGACGGGTTCCCGGTCGAGGTATTTCATTGCTGAGTGCGCCCGGCGCCGAGGGCTACGTTACCGAGCTCGCCTACACGCTGGGCTACTATCCGGAGCTCGACCCGCGGGTGGTGTCGATGCGCCTCGCGCAACTCGGTTACGAGCCGCCGCCGATCCGCCGTGCCTGCGAGCCGGGCTTCGGCCAGGGACTGAGCCTTGCCATCCATGCGGTGGCTGGTGACGCCGAGTGGTGGGGCAACGATTTGCTGCCGCAGCATCTCGATACGCTTCGTTCGCTGACCACGGGGCTGACGGATCGACTGCACGCTTACTGCGAACCGTTCGCGGCGTTCTGCGGGCGGGCCGAACTGCCGCAGTTCGACTTCATCGCCCTGCACGGTGTCTGGAGTTGGGTCTCCAGTGCGAACCGCGCGCGACTTATGGACCTCATTGCGCGGCGACTGGCGCCGCGGGGCGTGCTCTATGTCTCGTACAACGTCCGCGATGCCTGGGCGCCGGTCGCGTCGCTGCGCGACTTCCTGGTCGGGCACGCGGCGCGCGCGGAACTCGCGCAACGGCCGCTCGCCGAGCGGATCGAGGCGGCGCTGGTAGCCGCGCAGGCGGTGGTTGCCGCCGACTTGCCGCCGGCACGGGACAACCCGGCCTTCGAGCGTCACTTGCGCGCGATTCGCCATCAGGGCAAGGCCTATCTGGCGCATGAGTATTTCAACCGCGATTGGCGGTGCTTCGACCCCGCAGACCTCGCGGCCACGTTCTCGCCGCTCGGTCTCACTTATGCCGGGCAGGCGCGGGCGCTGGTTGCCTCCGCCACCCCGCCACCCTTTCGCCGTGATCTTTGGGTGCGCGGTCTCGCTCGACCGATGGAGAGTCCTCGCGCTGCGGAACCGATCGATCCGCGTGGTATCTCGATGGATCGCGTCTCGATGGGGCGGGTCGCGATGGTTCGAGCGCTCAATGACCGCATCCTGCAACGGGCGCTGGACGATCCCTATCTTTCGACGCTGGCCTCGCCGGTCACCGGCGGTGGAGTGGAGTTCAACTGGCGAACGCTGCTGGCACTCGCCGGATGGCGCGCCGGTCTGCATGAGGCCGCTGCCATCGCTTCGCGTGTCGGCGAGGTGCTCGCAGCACGCGCACATCCATTCGTGCACCGCGACGTAGTGATTCGCGATGCCGAAGAGGTGCGACGCATGCTCCAGCGTGAAGCGGTGGAATTTCTCGAGGTCGCGCTGCCGCGCCTGCGCCGCCTGGGGATCGAGGCCGACTGACAGGCCGATCAAAGGGAAGCCCCGAATAGGCGCAAGACACAAAGATTTTACCGGTCTGGCGCGCCGTCGAGCGCTGCTAGCCTTCCGCGGTCTTCAACCCGACCAACCAGATCGCGAGGCATACCGTCATGACCGCACCGCACATCGCCCAGGCACCTGCCGTCTTCAGCGACCGCGAAGTCCAGAGCCAGTCCACGCTGATCCACCTCTCGGGGATCATCGCGTTCTTCATCGTGCCGCTGATTGTCTACTTCAACCAGCAGGACAAGGGCGGCGAACTCGCCGAGCAGGCGCGTGAAGCCCTCAATTTCCAGATCACGCTCGCCATCCTCTGGGCGACTTCAATCGTCGCCACCACGTTCCTCGTCGGCTTGCTGTTCATGCCGTTCCTGTTCCTGCTCGGCCTGATCTTCCCGATAATGGCCGCCGTGAGCACTTCGCGCGGCGAGCGTTACCGCTACCCGCTGGCGCTACGGTTGGTGAACTGATAGTCCCGCAAGTTGCTCTACAGGACGCTGTCGGCTGACGGGAATCCGCCACTCAAGACCCTGACCTCGACGCAGCCGTGAACATACGCGCCGCCGCCCACCATACGATGGCAAAGCCGCCGAGGGCGATCAGCAAGCGCGGCTGACCGCTCGGGATCACGGCGAGGCTCGCAAGCTGAAGAATGGCCATCACGCGCAGCGTGCGCGCGAGCCCCGTGGCGCGCCAGCGAGACACGAACGCGCCGATGACGCCGATCGAGGGAATGGCATGGAAAATCAAGTTGAGCGGATTGCCCTCATCGCCGACCAGGCCGACCGCCAAATTGGCCCAGACCAGCAGGAACATGCCGGCCACGGTGACCAAAACGCCGCCGACGTACGCGCGATTCGGCGCGCGTCGGACGGCGAGGTCGATCGCCCCGCAGCAAAGTCCGAGCAGGCAGGCCATCAGCATAAAGTCGCCTGGGCCCCACGCGACCTCGGTGGTGAACAGCATCGCAACCGCGGGTAGTGAGAGCAGGGCCGCAGCGCCTCCCCAGAGAACCACTCGCCAGTTCGGCAGGCGCTGAATGTTACTTAGTGAAGGCATGGCGGATTCTCCCCGTTGCGGCTCCGATGGACGCCGGTCATTCAAAAGCTTACCGCCAGCGTTGCGCCCACGGCTACCTGTTGCCACGCTTCGCTGAGTTGACCGACCCGTTCGCGGACCGCGAGCAGGTCGATCTCCTGCAACGGTAGCGGAGGGCAACGACGTGCGTCGCAGGTCGTCAGGTAAAGGTCGAGCAGTGCGGACGGCTCGCTTTGCCAACCGGCCCAGCCGTCGGCCTGCAGCACCTCGACCAGCCGCTCCACGCTGTCGCTTTCGGCGGTCGAAGCCATGCGCCAGCCGCCGCTTTCGCCATCCAGTGTCCGGGTGATGAACCCGCGATGTTGCAGGGTCGCCTCGACGGCGAAATGGATCATGTCGTGCGGGATGATGCCTTGCTTGGGGCAGGCGATCTGGCTGATGCAGGCGCCGTCGCGGAAAATATCCAGCCGGTCGTGCTTGCCGGCGCCCTTCGTGAAAACTAGTCGCATTTTACGCTTTGACGTCGCGATTTCGCTCCAGCAGTTGATGTAGTCCCTGCAGGTCGCCCAGTACCCAGAGATCGGCAATCATCCCGTCCTTGAAAGTGAACAGCGCAGCGCCTGCCCATTCAACACGCAGTGAGGTGGGTTCGTAGCCTAAAAATTGTTTGCGATGTATTCCCGAAAACAGCATTTTGGCGAACGCCTTGTTCTCACCGACCACCAAGTCCTGAATATCGCAGCGATAATCACCCAGTGCGTCGTGAACGAAATCAACATAACTCGCAAACTCTTCGTGACCAACTTTGCTGGGCCCGAGCGATCCGCGAAAGGTGAAATCAGCGCAGAGCAGTTT
>CAZIRD010000196.1:0-3886 GCA_964541625.1 uncultured Acidibacter sp. | reverse complement strand
ATCTGGTGACGGGAATTTGAATCCATGGGTGAAAAATACCACAGGATCCAATCATGTGCGGACCAGCCGATTGGCTAGTGCGCTTGAAATCACCTCAGGAGCTAAGGGTAATCCCCCCAAAGGGGTCGCGGATTGAGGAGTGGAATTTTCTTGGTGGAGGAAGTTCCACATGAAGCGATCGAGGTTCACGGATAGATAAATCCTGTCGGCCGGGGCGAGCGTGACGTCACCCCGATTTTTCGTATCGGTTTAGAGTTCGTCAAACCGACGAGTTCGCGCGGTGGTTTTCTGACCTGCGGGACCGGACGGCCAAAGCGAGGATCGATATACGGATTCGGCGCCTGTCGCTCGGTAATCCCGGTGATGTCAGGGCAGTCGGCGAAGGCGTGTCGGAGTTGCGGCTCGATTATGGCCCGGGCTACCGCGTGTACTTCGTGCAGCAAGGGTCTGTGCTGATTGTGTTGCTTGCGGGCGGCGACAAGTCGTCTCAAGAGAAAGACATTCGTCTGGCGAAGTTATTGGCAAAAGACTTATAGGAAATAGATATGGGTAAAACCATCACCAAAATTTGGGACCCCGCCGAGCATTTGGTCACAGAGGCCGACATGGCGGCGTATCTTGAAGCGGCCCTGCAGGAGGGCGATTCACGGCTGATCGCTGCGGCACTCGGTGACATCGCGCGCGCCAAGGGTATGACGCAGATTGCGCGGGAGACCGGGCTCGGGCGGGAAAGTTTGTACAAGGCGCTCTCGGCAGAGGGTAACGCCGAGTTTGCAACGATCATGAAAGTGATCTCGGCGCTCGGGCTGGAACTTCACGCAACCCCGTCCAACTGACGACGTGCGGCTGGAGTCCGCTTAATGAGATTGGCATCAAAGGCTTCCAAGCCAAAGAAAGGCGCGGGTTCCGCGACGCCTGAGCTGACTCGCGCTGGGGTGTCGATGGCTAGCGCAGGTGCTGGTCGCGGAATTCGCGGGCGGTGAGTATGGCGAACCGTGCGCGCAGATCAGCCAGATCCGAATCGCCGCTGATCAGGTAATCGGCGCCGCTCGCGATGAACGTCGCCAGAATGAAATTGTCGCGCCGATCTTTGGGCACTTCCGCGACCACGCCGACGATGTCGACAACTTCCGTGACGTAGCGGAGTTCGGTGAGGAATCGCCGCAGCTGCTCGTCCGTCAGGGCGATCCGCTTGCGAACCTTCGGGTAGTGCAACGCTGCGCCGATCTCCTGCAGCAGCGGCTCGCTGGTGACGGCGACGATCTCGCCGGCAACCACGGCACGGACCAGGAGGCCGGGTACGCTGGCCGGGAGCATCAGCCCGGACAGCCAAAGGTTGGTGTCGATGACGACCCGCATCAGCGGCGCTTCCTGGCTCCGCGCGGTGCTGGGTTTGAGCGGCGCGCCGAGCTCACTGCCTCGGCGATTTCGGCCTCGGCGATCGCCGGATCCACGCCGGCGTAGCTCCGGCCAAGGGTGTCGGTGAGCTGCTGGAAATCCTCGCGCAGGCGACGGATGCGTTCGAACAGGTCGACGTCGACGAGCGCTGCGACCGGCTTGCCGTCCTTGGTTATCAACACGCTGTCATTGCGGTACTGGACCTGGTTCAGCAGGTCGCCGAAATTCTGCCGTGCGGCGACCGCGGTGGACTTGCGGATCATGGCGGGTGCTCCATATTGATCAATATGATCATATCACTTGATGCGCTGCTGCCGATAGTGAACGGGTGGGGAGGAACTCTTGCGATGCGTCCGCCCTGGGGGGCGCATCGCGCTGCCCCGCTGGCCGCGGACGCTGTGCTAGCCTCGCGACATGAACTACCTCGGCAACGGGGCGGGGCGCCGGCAAGTCGGCCTCTCTCGCCGCGACGGTCCCGGCTGAGCAAGTCAGTCGCTGCGACAGGGCATCTGCATCGTGAACCCCTATCTCTTCATCGTCCCCGCGTTCTTTCTGATGATCGCCACGGAGTATTGCGTGGCGCGGATCAGGGGTCGCAGCCTCTACCGCTATCAGGATACGGTGACCTCGCTCAACGCCGGCCTCGTCAGCCAGTTCGTCAACATCATGGGCGGGGCGTTCAGCGTCTACATGTACTCGCTACTCGTGACGCACTTCGGGATGTTCACCTGGGACGCGGGCAACGTCTGGGTGTGGGTCTTTGCGCTCGTGCTCTATGACTTCTGCTACTACTGGGTGCATCGCGCGGGCCACGAAATCAACCTCTTCTGGGCGTCGCACGTGATCCATCACAGCAGCGAGGATTTCAACCTCGCGACGGCCTTGCGCCAGTCGGCCACCGGCTTCTATTTCAAGTGGGCGTTCTACTGGCCGCTCGCGCTGCTTGGCATCCCGGTGAAGATATTCGTGGTCATCGCGCTGATCGACCTGCTTTACCAGTACTGGGTGCATACCGAGTTGGTCGGACGTCTGGGCGTGCTCGAGCGGTTTCTGGTGACGCCCTCCAACCACCGCGTGCATCACGGTCAGAACGACTACTGCATCGACAAAAATTACGGCGGCATCCTCAACATATGGGACCGCATGTTCGGCACTTATGCCGACGAGCGTGCCGATCAGAAGGTCATCTATGGGGTTCGCAAGCCGCTGCGCAGCTGGGACCCTGTCTGGGGGAACATCCAGCACTATTTCGTCATCGCAGGGCTTGTCCGCTCCGCGCGATCGGCGCGCGAGAAGTTCGCGCACGTGTTCGGACCGCCGCGTAGTGCCCTGCATCTTGAGGCGGTCGGCGAGCGGCCCTTCAAGCCTGATGCGTTCGTCGCATTCGCGACGCCATACACACCCGTGATGAAGATCATCGGCGGCCTGTCCACGATTTTCGGTACTGCGATGTTGATGCTGCTCTACGTGATCGGCCCGCAACTCTCGCTGCTGCAGAACATCGCCTATTCGGCCGTAATGCTGGGTGTTTTCAGCCTCGTCGGCCGACTGTGGATGCATCCGAGGATGATGGGTGCCCGCGCTTAACAGCCTTGCGGTGACTGATGCGGTCCTCTGCATCGTCACGCTGCATCTGGCCGGCCGCCGTCAAGGATCGCCTCTGCTGCGGATCTCGGCCGCGTTGTTCTCTGCCGCAGCCCTGCTGGGCGTCCTTCGTTTCTCGGGGATCTGGCCGGCGCAGTCCGTACACACATTCGTGTCGATGCTCGCGGGAGTCAGCGCATTTCCGGCGCTGGCGATGGCCGTGTCGCGTGCGTCCTCCCCGTGGGTACTTTCGTCGGGGCGCGCGACGATGGCCGTTGTCGGGCTCGGCGCCATCGGCGCCGCCATCGTCACGCTGAGCGGATCGCGTCACTATGTCGATTTTTGCGCGGTCTCGTCTGTCCTCGCCATGGGTGTGGCGGCCTACCGGCAGCGCGACGGGATATGCGGCGTGTCGGCCCTGCTCATGCTTGCCGGCTTGCTGTGTTTCGCCACCAAGACCGTCATCGTGCCGGGTCTCGAACCAGCCGATCATCTGCACCTCGCCCTGGCAGCGGGCTGGCTAGGCATCGGTTACCGTTCCCCGTCAGCCAGATAAATCTGAGCGCATCTCAAGGCGCAACGGAGCGCTCGGACTGGTAGTCACAGACATCCTATGCGATGTCACATATTATTTGGTCGTGCGGCTGGTCATCGACACTTCGGTTCTCGTGGCAGGGCTGCGCCGCAGGCTCGGCGCAAGCAATCGGATGTTGATGGCGATCGCGAATCGCCGCGTCCGACCTCTGGTGACGACCGCCGTGTTCCTCGAGTACGAGGCGGTGCTGCTCCGGGCCGAGCAGCGATTGGCAACCGGCATGAGCGAGTCCGATGTCTCGGGGTTTCTCGCGGCGTTGGCGGCCGCAGTTGCGGGATCCTGCAGACGAGCTGATCCTCGAGGCGGCGG
>CAZIRD010000195.1:0-3915 GCA_964541625.1 uncultured Acidibacter sp. | reverse complement strand
TGATCACCGCAGGCACGCCAATCGCGCTCGTGTCACCCTCCAGCGCCTTCAGCGCAGAGCCCACCACGATCGGCGTCGTGTCGCCAGGGAACTTGTACGTGCTCAGCAACTCGCGAACTTCCATCTCAACGAGCTCAAGCAGCTCCTTGTCGTCCACCATGTCCGCCTTGTTCATGAACACCACGATGTACGGCACGCCTACCTGACGGGCGAGCAGAATGTGCTCGCGCGTCTGCGGCATCGGACCGTCCGCCGCAGAAACCACCAGAATCGCGCCGTCCATCTGCGCCGCGCCCGTGATCATGTTCTTCACATAGTCCGCGTGCCCGGGACAGTCCACGTGCGCGTAGTGACGCTCCTTCGACTGGTACTCCACGTGCGCCGTCGAAATCGTGATGCCGCGCGCCTTCTCTTCAGGCGCCTTGTCAATCTGGTCGTACGCCATGAACTGACCGCCATGCGTCTCGGCCATCACCTTCGTCAACGCCGCCGTCAACGTCGTCTTGCCGTGGTCAACGTGACCAATCGTCCCAACGTTCACGTGCGGCTTGTTGCGTTCGAATTTTTCCTTGGACACGTCTCTATCTCCTCGAGAAGCAAAAACGGTTAGTGGTTGATGATGGAGTCGGCGATGTTGGGCGGCACTTCCGTGTACTTGTCGAACTCCATGGTGAAGGTCGCGCGACCCTGACTCATGGAACGGACGGAAGTTGCGTAGCCGAACATCTCTGACAACGGAACCTGGGCGAGAATGGCCTTGCCGGAGGGGTTGTCCTCCATGCCGGTGATCTGGCCGCGGCGACGATTGAGGTCGCCGATGACGTCACCCGAGTAGTCCTCGGGCGTGACCACCTCGACCTTCATGATCGGCTCGAGGATCACCGGCTTCGCATTGCGGAAGCCTTCCTTGAAGCCGATCGACGCGGCGATCTTGAACGCCATTTCATTGGAGTCGACGTCGTGGAACGAACCGTCGAACGCCGTGACCTTGACGTCGACCACGGGGTAGCCGGCGAGCACGCCGGTATCGACAGCTTCCTTGATGCCCTTGTCGATCGCCGGGATGAACTCGCGCGGTACCGCACCGCCGACGATGCCGTTGATGAATTCGTAGCCCTTGCCGGGCTCGTTGGGCTCGAGGCGCAGCCAGACGTGGCCGTACTGGCCGCGACCACCCGACTGGCGCACGAACTTGCCCTCGGAGTCGACCTTGCCGCGGATCGTCTCGCGATAGGCCACCTGCGGCTTGCCGACGTTGGCCTCGACCTTGAACTCGCGCTTCATGCGGTCGACGATGATCTCGAGGTGCAACTCGCCCATGCCCGAGATGATGGTCTGCCCCGACTCCTGGTCGGTGTGCACGCGGAACGACGGATCTTCCTTGGCGAGCCGCTGCAGCGCGATACCCATCTTTTCCTGATCAGCCTTGGTACGCGGCTCCACCGCGACCGAGATGACGGGGTTCGGGAACACCATCTTCTCGAGCGTGATCACCTTGGCTTCCGCACAGAGCGTGTCGCCGGTGATGACGTCCTTCAGACCAACCGCCGCGGCGATATCGCCGGCGCGCACTTCCTTGATCTCGCTGCGCTCGGAGGCGTGCATCTGCAGCAAACGACCGATGCGCTCGCTGCGGCTCTTGGTGGGCACGTACACCGAATCGCCCGAGTTGAGCACGCCGGAGTAAACCCGGAAGAAAGTGAGATTACCGACGAACGGGTCGTTGAGGATCTTGAAGGCCAGCGCGGCAAACGGCGCCTCGTCGGTGGCGGCGCGGGTCGCGGGCTCGCCGCGCTCGTCCGTGCCCTTCACCGCCGGCACATTGATCGGCGACGGCATGTATTCGACGACCGCGTCGAGCAGCGCCTGCACGCCCTTGTTCTTGAAGGCCGTGCCACACATGCAGAGCACGATCTCGTTGCGCCAGGCGCGCTCGCGCAGCCCGGACTTGATTTCGTCCTGCGACAGTTCCCCGCCTTCGAGGTACTTGTTCATCAGGGTTTCATTGGCTTCGGCCGCCGCTTCCACCACCAGCGTGCGAGCGGCAGCGGCGTCGTCGACGAGCTCCGCCGGAATGTCGCGGTATTCGAAGCTCATGCCCTGGGTCTCGGCGTCCCAGTAGATCGCCTTCATCTTGAGCAGGTCGATGACCCCCTCGAAGGCCTCTTCGGCGCCGATCGGCAGCTGGATCGGTACCGGATTGCCGCGCAGGCGGCTCCTGATCTGTTCGATGCAGCGCGCGAAGTTGGCGCCCGAGCGATCCATCTTGTTGACGAAGGCGATGCGCGGCACGCCATAGCGGTTCATCTGCCGCCAGACCGTCTCCGACTGCGGCTGCACGCCCGACACCGCACAGAACAGCGCCACTGCGGAGTCGAGCACGCGCAGCGAGCGCTCCACCTCGATGGTGAAGTCGACGTGCCCCGGGGTGTCGATGATGTTGATGCGGTGTTCGGGGAACTGCTTGTCCATCCCCTTCCAGAAACAGGTAGTGGCCGCGGAGGTGATGGTGATCCCCCGCTCCTGTTCCTGTTCCATGTAATCCATGATGGCCGCGCCGTCATGGACCTCACCGATCTTGTGCGAGACGCCCGTGTAGAAAAGGATCCGCTCGGTCGTCGTGGTCTTGCCCGCATCGATATGCGCAGAGATACCGATGTTCCGGTAGCGCTCGATGGGAGTGGTGCGGGCCATGACCGAAGCTGCCTTTTGACGTGCGCAGAGCGCCGCTTACCAGCGGTAGTGCGCGAAGGCCTTGTTGGCCTCGGCCATGCGGTGGGTGTCTTCGCGCTTGCGCACGGCAGCACCGCGGTTCTCGGCGGCTTCCATGAGCTCGTGGGCGAGGCGGAAGGCCATTGACTTCTCGCTGCGCGCGCGCGCGGCCTCGATCACCCAGCGCATCGCCAGCGTCTGGCGACGGGCGGCACGCACCTCGACGGGCACTTGATAGGTGGCACCACCGACGCGACGGGACTTCACCTCGACCACCGGCTTGACGTTGTCGAGCGCGAGGGAGAGGAGATCCATCGCCTCGCCGCCCTGCTTGCCGGTCTTTTCGGTGATGCGGTCGATCGCACCGTAAATGATGCGTTCGGCAGCGGACTTCTTGCCGCTCTTCATGACCACGTTCATGAACTTGGCCAGCATGTCGTTGTTGAACTTCGGGTCCGGCAGAATGTGGCGGACCGGAGCCTGTGCGCGACGTGACATCGTTCGCTCTCCTTGGGATTACTTCTTGGCGCGCTTGGCGCCGTACTTGGAACGGCTCTGCTTGCGGTCGTTGACGCCCGCGCAGTCGAGGGTGCCGCGAACGGTGTGGTAGCGCACACCCGGCAGATCCTTCACACGGCCGCCGCGGATGAGCACCACCGAGTGCTCCTGCAGGTTGTGGCCTTCGCCGCCGATGTACGAGGTGACCTCGTAGCCGTTGACGAGACGGACACGGCACACCTTGCGGAGGGCCGAGTTCGGCTTCTTGGGGGTGGTGGTGTACACGCGGGTGCACACGCCGCGCTTCTGCGGGGCAGCACCCAGGGCCGGTACCTTGGTCTTCTCGGACGGGGTACGGCGCGGGGCGCGAATCAGCTGACCTGTGGTGGCCATGCAGTCTCCAGTCTTGCAGCGAGTTGTTCGGACGAAACCGCCGGACAGGAGAGGTCGCTCGTCGGCCCGCCAAAACATCCCGCGCCACCCCACCCAGAGGCGAGGTACGCCGGAGAACCCGGGCCTACGACCGACAGCCCCACGACCGGCTGCGGCGGGCGACCTGCCGAGACAACCCGGGCCACCTCCTTGCGGAGGCGGCCCGGTGTCTGGAAAGTCGCTGTTTTTCGAGAAACCCGACCACGGGTTCCCCGAGAAAGGGGGCGGATTCTAGGGAGACCCCGCCTGCCTGTCAATCCGCTGGACGGGGGG
>CAZIRD010000194.1:0-3937 GCA_964541625.1 uncultured Acidibacter sp. | reverse complement strand
CCCGGACCGAAATACCTCCTCATCGATGCGCTCGACGCAGCTCGCGGCGGGCCAGCGGAGGGCGTGTTCGCCTCCCTGATTGAGCAGGTCAGGAGCGAACTCGCTGACGAATGGGTCGTCGTCGCGTCGATCCGGTCCTTCGATTTGCGTAACGGCCGGCGATTCAAGCAGTTATTTGCCGGCGCACCGGCCGATGCCGCGCACGCCGACGCCACGCTTGGCGCGGTTCGCCACTTCCTCGTCCCCCGGCTGACCGACGTTGACCTCGCCACCGCCGGGACGTCGTCCCCCCAGATCGCGGGCCTACTGGCAGCGGCCACGCCGCCGCTCGCCGAGCTGCTGCGTAACGTGTTCAATCTGTCGCTCGCCGCAGAGCTGATGGCGGGCGGCGCCGACCCTGCGGAGTTCGCCAGCATCAGGACGCAGTCCGGGCTCATCGACACTTATGAGGACGAACGCATGCCGACGCACGTCATGACGCAGGCGGCGGCGGAGGTCGCGTCCGCTATGGCGAGCAGCCGGCGGCTAGCTGTCCGGAAGGTGGATGTCAGGCATCCCGACCTTGATCACGTCATCCAGTCCGGGGTTCTGACGGCTGCAGGTGATCTCGTCAGCTTCTCCCACCACGTCCTGTTCGACCACGTCGCGGGGAGGTACCACCTTGCCTGGAATGACACCGATCGACTGATCGCGCAGTTGGAGGGCGACACTTCCGCCGCACTCCTGCTCGCACCTGCACTCCGGTTCGCGGTCGAACGCATCTGGCGCGGAGATACCGACGGGAAGTCTCAAAGCTGGCGGCTCGTCTGCGGCATCTTCTCCGCAACCAAAGTCGACGCGGTCCTTGGCAACGTCGCGCTCCGCATCGTCAGCGAGAACGTTGGCGAGGTCAAGGATCTTGCAGTCCTCCTAGCCAGGATCGGGAATGAGCCTGACGACCCGGCGATCGTCAGCCTGCTCGGCCGCCTGAGCCGGTTCGTGGCGATGGACATCGAGGCGGCCCGTGGCGTCACGCCCGAGCGCGCAATCGCGTGGGCGAGCCTCGCCGAGCGACTGGCGGGAAGCGGTCGCCTGCCGCTTGTGGATCCGGCGCACGTGCTGCTCCACGCGCTGTTCGACCATGCAGACCTGACCGACGCGGCGCTGCTGACGATCTTCGGCCGTGCAGCGCGAGCGATGCTCGAGTTCGCCTGGTCGAAGGCGCCGCCATTGCAGACGGCGGCCGCCGCGATCAGGTTTGTCGGCAGGTCGTTTGCGTCCGATCCGACCGCCTCCAGGGCACTGCTCGACCGCATCTTGCGCGAGCCTCACTTCTCCCAGAACGCCGACCGCGAGGCCCACTCGCTGACGGAGCAAATCTCAACTATCGCCCGGGCGGACCCGTCGTTCGCCGTAGCGATCTATGCGGGCATCTACGGCCAGATGATTACCGACACCGCGCCGTCGGCCCTAGGTGGCAACCGGAGCAGAATCTTGCAGCTCATGTCCAATCGCCGGCAAGCCTACGAGCTTTCGCGCTGGCATCTCAGGAGATCCGTTGGCGAGTTCCTGGCGATCTCGCCAGAGCACGGCACGCGCGCGGTCATTGACGCCGTCATTGGGAAAGCCAGGACAGAGGGCTACGGCGAACCAGAGGAACCCGACGTCGTCGACATCGGTTCCGGGGCCATCGAGTTCCGCGGGATCGTCGTCGAGTTCAACGCGTGGGAAGAGCCAGATGCTGGCGAGACGTCTCGTAATGACGACGTACTCGCAGACTACGTCGCCTTTCTAAGGTCGTGTGACGTGGCGTCCTTCCGTTTGAGCGTCGCAGCCGCCTCGCGCGCCTACGCGACGGCCTCCGTGTGGACGCGGATTCTCGGCGTGGCGAGCGAGCGCGTAGCAGAGGTCGGCGACCTGATCTGGCCGACAATGACCCAGCCTGCCCTACTGCAGAACGGCGACACGTTGCGTGACGCGATCCGGTTCGTCGCGGCGGCCTGGCCATCCCGGTCGCATGCGGAGCGACGCGCCTTCGAGGAGATGGTGCTGGACGACACGAGGCATGCCGATGACGACGCCAGAGAAAGATGGCGACTCATCCTTGGAAGGTTGCTCGGGCAGATCCCGGAGGAAGCTCTCGTCCTGCAGCCGACCCGCGACCTCCGACGGAAGATGCAGGCTGACGGCGAGCTGACCGACAACCGACCGATCCGCAGCTTCTCCTCATGCTGGGGCAGACACGAAGACTACGTTCGGGGAAAACTGCGGCAGCAGGGTGTCGATATGGACAGCGGCCCCAACCGGGTTGTCTTGGATGCCTCGGAAGCGCTTCATGTCAGCGTGACCGCGACGCCGGGCGATAGCGATGCGGCCCAGCTCGCGTCACTGTGGTCGGAGGCCACGGCGCTGCTCGCGCTGATTGACACCAACCTCGGACTTCATGGCCAGGTCGCCTACTCCGCTTGGCGCCACATCTCGAACGCGGTCGAGCGCGTCGCCTCCAGCCCAAGCTTCGCCCCGGGTGCGGACGGACTCCCGGACCTGGACACGATGTTCGCAGTGCTCGCGCGGCTTTCCGCGAGCAAATATCCCGAACTCCGGGACGAAGGGGGCATAAGCCTCGCCTGGGGATCCTTGGACGTCAGGGTCTACGCGGCCGAAGCCTGGGTATCGCTCGCGCCGAGGTTCGCGGCCGAACGTCCTGAGATCGTCGACCGTATCGGCGAGATTCTCATGGATCATCATCCTGCGGTGCGCCTCCAGGCGGCGCAGAATCTCCAGGTCATCTGTCTGGCCGCCTCGGAACGAATGTGGGAGATGGGCGTACGGATCGCCACGGCCGAGACTGATGCGCAGGTGCTGATCGCCTATCTAGGCCGCTCGCTTCGCAGGTTCAGCCATGCCGAGCCCGAGCGCTGCGAGCGCATCCTCGCGATCGCGAAAGGGCGGCTCGACGACTTCGCTGATGGTGCGGGCGGGCGCGACCAAATCCAGGAATGCCTGGGCGGATGGGTGGCCCAACTCCAGGCAGGGCAGGGTCGGCCGCTCGCCAGCGCCTGGCTCGACGAGTGGGCGGCTGATCCCGAGCGGTTCCAGCACGCGCTCAACGCATACACCTCATCGCTGCGGGGGGCATTCTTCGGCCGCTATGCCGCCGATGCCAAGCAAGGTGACAGGGAGATGAACGACCGTGCGCAGGAAGGTCTCGCGAAGATCCTCGGTCCCGCGCTCGACATCTCGGCCAAGACGCACGCGGTGCTGGCCTCCAACGCCCCAGACGAAGAAAAGCGCGTCGCCGACCGGGAGTCTCTCGCGGCCGAGAAAGTCATCCACCACGCCATGAATCAACTCTATTTCGGTGCGGGGGCGCATGCGGAAGGCAAGGAGGATGGTCTCGGCCTCAACAATGAAGGGACGAAGGAGCGCTTCCTCCTCGACTACGCCGAGATCCTCAGGCTTCTGCAGCGCTCGCGCGAACCAGCAACACTGCACCACCTGATCGAACTTTATGAGCACCTAATTCCCGGCGATCCCGTCGCCGTCTTCATGGCGATCCACGCGATCCTGACCGGTCCCGGTGCCGAAGAGGGCTACCAGTTCGAGAGCCTCGGCAGCACTGCGGTGGTGAAGGTGGTGAGACGCTACATCGCGGACCATCGCGGCATCTTCGAGGATCCCGAGACACGCGCGAAGCTCAAGGAGATCCTCCAACTGTTCTCAGACGTTGGCTGGTCCGACGCGATCAGGCTCCTCTCCGAGCTGCCCGACCTGCTGAGGTGAAACGTGTTAACCGTACGGGCGGGCATCGTGCCGAACCTGCAGCTCCTCGCGGTAGCGCTGGATCAGCCCCGAGGGCTTCGCGTCTTGCGTCAATGCATTGGACCGGCTGCATGGAGTATTCCCTGGCGGCGCTCATGTAGATGGATGGCTAACACTGAAGCCAGGCCCTGGCATG
>CAZIRD010000193.1:1828-3991 GCA_964541625.1 uncultured Acidibacter sp. | reverse complement strand
GGTGTTTATCGGGATTTCCTAGAAATTATTTCAGGGGTATTGGTGGAAAGGGAGGGACTCGAACCCTCGACCCCGGCATTATGAGTGCCGTGCTCTAACCAGCTGAGCTACCTTTCCTTTTCCGATGCATCCGGTCGGGCTGGGTACCGACGGGGCCGGCAGTTTCGTCGCCGCCCCCTGCCCTGTCAAGGCAGGTCAGACCCGCGTCAGCCAGCCGTGGCGGTCGGGTGCCGTGCCCTGCTGCACAGCGACCAGCGCGGCGCGCAGTTTCAGTGTTTCGGGGCCGACCTGGCCGTCGGAGACAAGATGCTCGGTGCCGTGGCGCACGAGGGTGCCAACGCCGGAGAGCACCGCGGCCGTGCCCGAGAGCGCAGCCTCGCCGGTGCGCACCCAGTCCATCATTTCATCGACCGTGAACACGCGTTCCTCGACGCGATAGCCGAGATCGCTCGCGAGCGTGAGCAGCGAGTCGCGGGTGACGCCGTGCAGGAAGCTGGAGTCGAGGCTGCGCGTCAGCAAGTGGCCCGGGCGGATCAGGAAAAAGTTCGACGCACCTGTTTCCTGGACCTCGCCGCCCGGACAGAAGAGCACCTGGTCGATGCCGTACGCCTTGCGTGCGGCGAGTGTCGGCCCCAGCGCCGAGGCGTAGTTGCCGCCGGTCTTGGCGATGCCGAGGTGCGGCGCGCAGCGCTGCGCCTGCTCTTCGACGAGGATCTTGAGCGGGCGGATGCCGCCCGCGAAATAGTCCCACACGGGGCTCGCGAGCACGATGAGGCAGGCCTCGTTCGAGGGCGTCGCGGCGGCGCCGATGTTCGGCATGGTGCCGAAGAGCAGTGGTCGCAGGTAGAGCGCTCCCGGCGCCTCGGGCACGTCGGCGCGGACGCGGTCGATGAGCGACGTGACCATGTCGGCAAGCAGCTTCGGGTCGGGCTCGGGCAGCACCAGCGCCTCGGCGGTGCGGCGCATGCGCTCGATGTGCTTGGCCATGCGGAAGACGTGCACCGAACCGTCGGCGTGGCGATAGGCCTTGAAGCCCTCGAAGCACTCGCTGCCGTAGTGCAGCGCGTGGGCGGCCGGGTGGATCTCGATCGGACCGGTCTTGCGCAGTTCCATGGGAGTCCAGGCACCGGCTCGATACGAGGCGATCGCCATGGTGTCGGTAAGGATGCTGCCGAAGGGCGCAGTCTGGGGGTTGCCGGTCATCGTCATCTGCTCCAGGCGGGTCTGATCAATCGAATGCCCAATCATGCCTCAGCGCAGCGGTCGCTGTCTGTCCCCTGCCGGCGACCGACCGACCGGATCGAGGAAATCGCGCCAGTCCTCAGCCGTTGCTTCACTGGGCGTCAGATCTCCTCAGGTCGCTCAAGCTTCTCCTTGAGCGCCTGGATCATCGCCGCGGCGTCGAAGCCGTCGACGAAGCGGTGATCGAACGATGACGACAGATTCATCATCCGGCGAACCACGATGCCGCCGTTGCGAACCACGACACGCTCGACGGCCTTGTTGACGCCGATGATCGCCACCTCAGGCAGGTTGAGGATGGGCGTCGAGACGATGCCGCCGAGCTTGCCGAGGCTGGTGACGGTGATGGTCGAGCCGGTGAGCTCCTCACGACGCGCCTTGCCACTGCGGGCGGCGTCGCTGACGCGGCGTATTTCGGCCGCGAGATCATCGAGATCACGCGTCATCACGTCGCGTACCACCGGCACCTTGAGACCGTCCGGCGTCTGTGTGGCGATTCCGGCGTGCACGGCAGCGTGACGGACGATGACGTTGCGCGTCTCGTCGTAATGCGCGTTGCACTGCGGGAAATCCGCCAGCACTTTGGCCAGCGCGCGCACGACGAAGGGCAGATAGGTCAGCGACGGCCCATCGGGCGCGCGTGCCGCGTTGAGCCGCGCGCGCAAGGCCTCGAGCTCCGTAACGTCGACCTCCTCGACATAGGCGAAATGCGGTGCGACGCGCTTCGCCTCGGCCATACGCTGGGCGATCAGGCGGCGCACGCCAATGATCGGAATTTCGGTGACCGCAGGGGCGACACTGCGCGCCCGCTCAATGTCGCGGGCGAGCACACGGCCCTGCGGACCGGTTCCGCGCACCGCGGCGAGATCAATGCCGGCTTCGTGCGCCAGGCGACGCGTGGCCGGGGACGCCTTCACGCGC
>CAZIRD010000193.1:0-1728 GCA_964541625.1 uncultured Acidibacter sp. | reverse complement strand
GCGACGGCGGCCGGAGCCGGCGTCTCGCCGACCTCGAACACCGCAAGTTCGGCGCCTACGGCGATCACGTCGCCGGGCGCACCGCTGATCGACACCACCCTCCCGCTCACCGGCGAGGGCACTTCGACCACCGCTTTCTCGGTGGACATCTCGACGAGCGGCGCATCCTCGCGCACGAGATCGCCGGGGGCGACCTTCCAGGCGATCACCTCGGCGGACACCGTGCCTTCGCCGAGGTCGGGCAGACGCATCACGTGGCGCGTCATGCGGGTTCGCTCATCAGCTTGCGCAGCGCATTCATCACCCGCTGCTTGCCGGGGAAGTACTCCCATTCGAAGGCATGCGGATACGGCGTGTCCCAGCCGGCGACGCGGGCGATTGGCGCCTCGAGATCCCAGAAGCAGCGCTCCTGGATCGACGCCGAGAGTTCGGCGCCGAAGCCGCCGAAGCGGGTCGCCTCATGGGCGATGAGACAGCGACCCGTCTTGCTCACCGAGTCGGCAATGGTGTCGATATCGAGCGGCATCATGCTGCGCACGTCGACGATCTCGGCATCGAGGTTGAGCGCCTCGGCCGCCGCCGTGCATACGTGAACCATGGTGCCGTAGGTGACGACGGTAAGCGCCCTGCCCTCGCGACGGATCGCGGCCTGCCCGAGCGGCACGGTGTAGTAGCCCTCGGGCACCTCGGCCTGCGGATGCCCCGCCCACGAGGTCGCGGGCTTGTCGGGCTCGCCGTCGAACGGGCCGTTGTAGATGCGTTTCGGCTCAAAGAAAATAACCGGATCGTCGTCTTCGATCGCCGCGATCAACATGCCCTTGGCATCGTAGGGGTTGGAGGGCATCACGGTTTTGATGCCGCTCACGTGGGCAAACACTCCCTCGGGACTCTGCGAGTGGGTCTGGCCCCCGCGGATGCCGCCGCCGCAGGGCGTGCGGATGGTGAGCGGCGCGGTGAATGACGCGGCGCTGCGATAGCGCAGCCGCGCCACCTCGCTCACGATCTGGTCATAGGCGGGATAGATGTAGTCGGCGAACTGGATCTCGGCCACCGGGCGCAGGCCATTGACGCACATGCCGACCGCCGCACCGACTATGCCGCCCTCGGCGATCGGCGTGTCGAGCACGCGGTGCATCCCGTGCTTCTTCTGCAGGCCGTCGGTGACCCGGAACACGCCACCAAAGAAACCGATATCCTCGCCGAGCAGCACCACCGCCGGGTCACGCTCCAGCATCACGTCCATGGCCGAGTTGAGCGCCTGCACCATGTTCATGCTCCGCGCACTCATGGGGAGACCTTGCGGTCGGCCAGTTCGGCGGCGAGTTCGTCGCGCTGCGCGCGCAGATGCGCGGGCAATTCCTTGAAGACATCCTCGAACATCAGGGCCGGATCGAGCCGTGGCCCCTCGGTGAGCGTGCCCTCGGCCATCGCCTCGCGCCAGGCGGCGCCAAGGGTCTCCTCAAGCTCTGCGATCAGCGCGCCGTGGCGCGTGTCATCCCACTCGCCGCGTGTGACGAGATGCTGCTTCAGGCGCTCGAGTGGATCGCCGAGCGGCCAGGCGTGGAACTCGTCGCGCGGCCGGTAGCGCGACGGGTCGTCGCTGGTCGAGTGCGCACCGGCCCGATAGGTGACGTGCTCGATGAGCGTCGCCCCATGCCCTGCCCGTGCGCGCTCGGCAGCCCAGCGCGTCGCCGCATGCACGGCGAGGAAATCATTGCCGTCCACACG
>CAZIRD010000192.1:1242-3994 GCA_964541625.1 uncultured Acidibacter sp. | reverse complement strand
TAGATGTCGCCGGTCGCGGCGACGATCGCGAACGAGGTCACCGGCAGGAAGCCGCCGAACCAGCCGTTGCCGAGGTGATACGGCAGCGACATCGAGGTGTAGCGGATGCGGGTGGGGAAGAGTTCGACCAGCCACGCGGCGATCGGCCCGTACACCATGGTCACGAGCAGCACGAGCCACGCGCAGAGCGCGATCACCATCGGGTAATTCACCGCGTTCATGTCGGCTTTCGCCGGATAGCCGGCGGCGTCGAGTGCGACACGCAGCGATTTGCCGAAAGCGGCGGACTTTTCCTTGAAGCTCGCGCCGTCGAGCGCCATGCCCTCGAAAGACTTCAGTATGGTCGCCGAGCCACCTACGCCGATACGCACTTCAGCGACGCTGCCGGCCGGCGCGGCGACGTTGCTGTAGGGGACGCCCGCCCGGGCAAGTGCCGTTTTGACCACATCGCAGGAGCGGCGGAACGTCTGCTTGCCCACCGGATCGAATTGCAGGCTGCAGGCCTCGGGGTCGGCCGCCACGACCACCGGTGCTTCGGCTACCGCGCGTTCCAGCGCCGGATTGGCGTAGTGCGTGATCGCCTTGAAGGCGGGGAAGTAGGTCAGCGCCGCCAGTACGCAGCCGGCCATCACGATGACCTTGCGACCGATGCGGTCGGAGAGCGCGCCGAAGACGATGAAGAACGGAGTACCGATCAGCAGCGCCGCGGCGATGATCAGGTTGGCGTCTGCGGCATCGAGTTGCAGCGTCTTCTCGAGGAAGAACAGCGCGTAGAACTGTCCGCCGTACCAGACCACGGCCTGGCCCGCGGTGGCGCCGATCAGCGCGAGCAGCACGAGCCGCAGGTTCGGGCCATTGCCGAAGGCCTCGGTGAGCGGCCGTTTGGCGAGACGGCCTTCTTCTTTGATCTGCTGGAAGGCGGGCGACTCCTGCAGCTGCAGGCGGATGTACACCGAGATGCCGAGCAGGATGGTCGAGAGCAGGAACGGCACGCGCCAGCCCCAGGTCTCGAACTCCTCACCGAAGAGCAGCCGACAGCCGAGGATCACGAGCAGGGACAGAAAAAGTCCGAGCGTGGCCGTGGTCTGGATCCAGCTGGTGTAGAGCCCGCGCTTGCCGGGCGGCGCGTGCTCCGCGACATAGGTGGCCGCGCCGCCGTATTCGCCGCCGAGCGCGAGACCCTGCAGCAGGCGCAGCACGATGAGGATGATGGGTGCGGCGACGCCGATCGCCGCATACGAGGGCAGCAGGCCGACGAGCGCGGTCGATGCACCCATGAGCACGATGGTGATCAGGAAGGTGCTCTTGCGACCGACGAGATCACCGAGGCGACCGAAGACCACGGCGCCGAACGGACGCACGAAGAAGCCGGCAGCAAACGCGAGCAGGGCGAAGATGTAGCCGGTGGTTTCGTCGACGCCGGAGAAGAACTGTTTCGAGATGATCGCCGACAGCGAGCCGTAGAGGTAGAAGTCGTACCACTCGAAGACGGTGCCGAGCGATGAGGCAAAGATGACGCGACGATGGCTGCGGTCGATGCCGCCTGCAGCGTTGCTGGAAGTCTGCACGGTCCCCTCCCCCGAAGTGCCTGCCGCCGGAGTGTATCCCGAAGCCGGCATGGTCCAGAATGCGTTTCGGCACAAGGGCGGAGGATCGACATGGGGAGAGCCAGACGGCGCGCCGCGAAGCAACGGTCGCTGACGCAAGCGGCGCCGTCGCTGCCGCGGGCCGAGCGCGCGCGTCGCGGTTTCGTGACCGCGCTGCGCCGGCATGTGTTCGACAGCCTCGCGACGACGCTGGGCGCGGACTATCGCGCGAACGTTGCGCCACGACTGCCGGCGGGCGCCACGGCGGAGCAGATCCACCACGCCATGCGCCCGCGGGATTCATTTCGCTTCTACTCGGCGCTGCGGGTCGCCTCGCAGGATCTGCTGTATCAGGTGGTGCAACCCGCCATCGACCGACGGCGTCCTGCTCTCGAGACCGCGGTGCGTCGCCTTGGTGTGCATGCTCCGGTCTTGCGCCCGGGCTTCGCGGTGCCGCGCGCGGTGAGCGCGATCGATATCCACCTCATGCCCGGCAGTTATGCAGAGGAATACGCCGGCGACGATCCGACCATGGGCGTGGTCTATGAGGAGCGTCTCAAGCTCTCCACCTTCGGGCTCTTTGGCCCCGATCTCGATGACATCGGTCAGTCGATTGCCCGCTTCATCGCCCGGCGTCATCCGCACGTCCGGCCACGGCGGATCCTCGATCTCGGCTGCACGGTGGGCCACAACACCGCGGCGTGGAAACAGGTTTATCCGCAGGCCGAGGTGGTCGGTGTCGACGTTGCGGCACCCTGTTTGCGCTATGCCGCGCTGCGCGCCCAGGCACGCGGCACGCCGCTGCGCTTCATGCAGATGAACGCCGAGGCACTCGACTTCGCCGATGCGAGTTTCGATCTCGTCTTTTCTTCGATGTTTCTGCACGAGGTGCCGCGGCGTGGCATCCCGCGGGTGTTGCGCGAGGCGTATCGCGTGCTGCGACCCGGCGGTCTCATGCTGCACATGGAACTGCCGCCCGCCGACCAGCTCGGCGCGTTCGAGTCGTTCTATCTCGACTGGGATGGCCGTTACAACAACGAGCCGTTCTACCGAAGTTTCCGCGCCATGAACCTGCGGCGGCTGTGTACCGAGGCGGGTTTTGCCGGAGCCGACTACCTGCAGCACGTGGTGCCCTCGTGGTCGGCACTCGGCGCGCAGGCCTGGGC
>CAZIRD010000192.1:0-1142 GCA_964541625.1 uncultured Acidibacter sp. | reverse complement strand
CGGGTCATCACGCTGTGGTTCGAGGAGCGACGCGGACTCGCGCTGGGTCTTGCGCTCTCGGGTGTCGGCCTTGGCGGTTTCGTCTGGCCGATCTTCTCGCAATTCATGATCGGTCTCGTCGGCTGGCGCGCAGCCTATCTCGCGCTGGCGCTGAGCATCGGCCTCGTTGCCATCCCGGTGATGTATCTGCTGCTGCTCGACAAGCCGCCCGCGAGCGCTGCGGCCAGCGCGTCGTCGTCGGTGACGAGCGCCGAATTGCCGGGGATGAGCTTCGCGGAAACCGCGCGCACCGGACGTTACTGGCTGCTGCTTGGAACGTTCTTTCTCATTGGCCTCGTGGTGCAGAGCGTGTCCTTCCATCTCGTACCGCTGCTGACCGAACGCGGGTTTCCGCCGATGGTGGCGGCGGCGACCCAATCGGCGTTGTTCTTCGCCGTCACCAGTGGTCGTCTGCTGACGGGCTGGCTGATGGATCGGTTCTTCGCGCCGCGGGTCGCGCTGGCATTCCTGTGCGGACCGATCGTCGGCATCCTCTTGCTCGCGGTGGGCGGGGATGCGCGGCTGGCGGTGTTCGCTGCGGTGCTCGTGGGTCTCGCCATCGGCGCCGAGGTCGATGTGCTCGCCTATCTCACCGGGCGATACTTCGGTCAGCGGCATTTCAGCCGCATCTACGGTTCCTGCTACGGCATCTACTCGCTGAGCGGCGGTATCGGCCCGGTACTGACCTCGCTGGTGGTCGAACGCGGCGGCGGGTATGGCGTCGCACTCACCGTACTTGCGGCGGTGCTGCTCGGCTGCTGCCTGCTGCTCGCCTTGTTTCCGCCGTTCCCCGCTGCTGTGGATTCGCGAAGGTCGTGATTTAATCGCTGCGCAGGCGAACGGCAGTTGGGGGGGGTACGCATGCAGCAGGCCACAGAGATCTCGCGGCGCAGTGTTCTATCGGGGCTCGGCTTGTTGTCACTCGCGCCCGGCGTCGCCATCGGCGCGGCAGCAACAGAACGCACCGCGACGCCGCCATCGTCAGCACCCAGCCCGGCCGGCGGCGTACTCGGCGAGCGCGCGTTTCAGGATTTCATCCGCTTGCGCACGGCAACGGACGCCTCGCCGGTGATCTGGGTCTATTCGGGCGTGCTCGTGGTCAA
>CAZIRD010000191.1:0-4053 GCA_964541625.1 uncultured Acidibacter sp. | reverse complement strand
CAAGGCGCACGGCGTCGAGCTCGACCAGGGGCATATCAAAGAATTCCTCGCCACCATCGGCGTCGGCCTGACCTCGCAGTACGTCGAACAGATCGGCCGCAAACTGGTGGGCGGACTCCTCGGCAAGGCGGCGGGTCGGGCGATCGGCGGTCTAGGCCGGGCCGCCACCGGCATGGCGTTCTCGTTTGCGACCACCTATGCCCTCGGTCACCTTGCCAGGCGCTACTACGCGGGCGGTCGGGTGATGTCGACGGCGCTGCTGCGCAGCACCTACCAGGAGCTGTTGGGGTCGGCGAAGGTCACGCAGCAGCAGTACCTGCCGGCGATCCGCGATCGCGCGGCGTCGATCACTCCGACCGAGGTGATGCGGATCGTTCGCGAGTAGTACGCGGCAAGAGCTTGAAGCCGTAGCGGCCGAAGATCTGTCGCGCTGCGGCCGAGTCAAGGAATTCCAGGTAGCGCGCCGCCGCGCCGCCCGCCTCCGGGGTGAGCGCGGCCGGGTACTCCACCGGCGTGTGCAGCGTCGGATCCAGCGCCGCGACGAGCCGCACCCGCGGCTCGCTGCGTGCGTCGGTCGCGTAGACGATGCCGAGACCGGCTTCGCCGCGCGCCACCAGCGCGAGCGCGGCGCGCGCATTCTCCGCCCGGGCAAGTCGCGGAGCGACGGCCGTCCAGGCGCCGAGGCGCTCAAGGGCTTCACGCGCGTAACGACCGAGGGGAACGGAGTCTGGATCGCCCGTCACCAGCCGTTCGCCGTTGAGGGCAGCAAGCCAGCTTACGGCACGCTTCGGGTCAAGGGTTACGGTGGACCTCCGTGGGGCGACGATCACCAGCGTGTTGCCGGCGAGCACGCGACGCGATGCCGGTCTGACGAGTTGCGCGGCCGCCAGATGCTCCATCCACTCTCGATCGGCGGCGATCACGAGATCGGCGCGGGCGCCAGCTTCGAGCTGGCGCGCGAGTTGCGCCGTCGAAGCAAATGATTGGCGGACCGGGATGCCGGTGCGGCGCGTGAACTCGGCGGCCGTGGCGGTCAGTGCGTCGCTCAGCGAGACGGCAGCCAGCACGGTGACCTGCGCTGCGCGCGCCGAGGTGGCCGTCGCGCTCGCGGGAGCGGAGCCGGTGAGCACAAAACCTGCGAGAGCGAAGCCGAAGATGACGAAACGCGCGAGCGCAGCGGTGCGCCAACGCGCGCAACGCGTTAACCACGGGCTGCCGGCAAGCGGTCGTTGGAGGGGCGTCATGGCGGCATTGTAGGCCCGCGTATACTGCCGGCACAGTCGGCCGCCGGCCGTCATCGCACAGGGGTTGCCAATGATTTCCCGACGCCAGGCCATCACCGCCGCGACCTTCGCCGCACTGTCGCCTTTGCTCGGTGCGGCTCCCGCTGCGGCGCGCGGCGCTGTGGTCAAGCCGCCGCGCATCGCTGCGGGCGACACCATCGGCCTGATGATCCCTTCGAGCGCGAACTGGGATCCCATGGATATCGACGTCCTGCTCGAGGCGCTCGCCGCGCTCGGTTTGAAAGGCAAGCTCGGCAAGCATGTCTTTGATCGCTACGGTTACCTCGCCGGTCGCGATGCCGATCGGGCAGCCGATCTCAACGCCTTGTTCCGCGACCCCGAGGTCAAGGCGATCCACTGCATTCGCGGCGGCTGGGGTGCGGCCCGGCTGCTGCCGCTGCTCGATTGGGAGGCGATCGCCCGCAATCCGAAGGTGCTGATCGGCTACAGCGACATCACGGCGCTGCTGCTGTCGCTGCACGCCAGGACGGGCCTCGTCACCTTCCATGGGCCGAACGGCGCGAGCGAGTGGAACCGCACCAACGTCGAGTGGTTGCAGCGCGTCACCTGGGCGGGCGAGGCGGCGACTTTCGCCAATCCGCGCGATACCTCGCAGACCATCGTGCCGGCGGATGACCGCACGCGGGCGATCACGCCGGGCAAAGCGCGCGGCAAGTTGCTCGGCGGCAATCTCACTGTGCTCACGGCGATCCTCGGCTCGCCGTACGTTCCCGACTTCAGGGACGCGATCCTGTTCCTCGAAGATGTACAGGAGGCGCCTTATCGCATCGACCGCATGCTGGTGCAGCTGAAACTGGCCGGCATACTGGGTGCCGTGCGTGGCGTGGTCTGGGGTACCTGCAGCAAGTGCACGCCCGGCGAAGGCTACGGGTCGCTCACCATTCCCGACATCCTCGACGATCACCTCAAGCCGCTCGGCGTGCCCGCCTATTACGGCGCCATGTTCGGCCACATCGGCAAGCAGTTCACGCTGCCGGTCGGCGTACAGGTCGAGCTCGATGCCGATGCCGGCACGCTGCGCATGCTCGAGCCGGCGGTGAGTTAACGAGGCGCGACGGCGTCGGCATGACAATGCTCGGACGGGTCGGCTGCGATGTTGCCGGATGACCCGGTCCATTCCCCGGGACCCGCAACTGCGTAAAAATAGACCCCGTTTTTTGCGAATTACGATAGCATCTGGAGCTATTACCGGCGAATAACGTAGGGAGGGGGTGTGGCTACGAATGCTGCGGACGCGACCGGCCCGCTCGCCTCGCTCAAGATCCTGGAGTTCGCCGGCATCGGCCCTGCGCCCTACGCGGGGATGCTGCTCGCCGACCTCGGCGCCACCGTGGTGCGCATCGACCGCCACGACGCCGCGCCGCTCGATCCCGGCCATCGTGTGCTCGGTCGCGGCCGACGCAGCATCGCGCTCGATCTCAAGAAACCTGAGGCGCTGGACATCGTCCGCGGCTTCGTGGCCGGCAGCGACGCGTTGATCGAGGGATTCCGTCCCGGCGTGATGGAGCGACTCGGGCTCGGGCCGGCAGACTGTCACGCGCTCAACCCGCGGCTCGCCTATGGCCGGGTCACGGGCTGGGGCCAGCAGGGTCCGCTCGCCCCGGCGGCCGGACATGATCTCAATTACATCGCACTCACCGGCGTACTCAATGCGATCGGCACCCGCGACAGCGGACCCGTGATGCCGCTCAACCTGCTCGGTGATTTCGCCGGGGGCGGCATGCTGCTGGCCTTCGGGGTGCTCGCCGCGGTCATCGAGGCGCGGGTCAGCGGCCGCGGCCAGGTGATCGATGCGGCCATGGTCGATGGCGCCTCGTCGCTCGCCTCGCTCATCTGGGGCATGCGCTCGGCGGGTTGGTGGCCCGGCGGACGCGGCGAGAACATGCTCGACGGCGGTGCGCATTTTTATGGCGTGTTCGAGTGCGCCGACGGCAAGTGGATCACGCTTGCGAGCATCGAGCCGCCGTTCCATGTGGCGATGCTGGCGGCGCTCGGCCTCGATCCGGCGCTGGCCAAAGTGCAGCACGATGCCCGCCAGTGGCCGACTTTGCGCGCGCGGGTCGCCGCCGCGGTGCGGCTGCGCAGCCGCGACGAATGGACCGAGCAGCTCGAAGGCAGCGACGTGTGTTTCGCGCCCGTGCTGGACTTCGACGAGGCGCGGCGTCACCCGCACAATGTCGCGCGCGGCGCGTACCTCGAACAGCAGGGCCTTGTGCATCCGGCCCCGGCGCCGAGGTTTTCGTCGAGTGCCGCGCGGGCGGCGCCGCCGGCCGGTGTCCCCGGTGCCGAAGGCGGGATGCTGCTGCGCGAGCTCGGTATCGACGAACAAAGAATCCGCGAACTCGCTGCCGCCGGCGTGGTTCGCCTGCCAGCTGAAAAACCAGCCTGACCCAGCGCCTGCCGCCGAGGAGTATCCGCATGCCGAAGATGTTCGATCAATGGCGCGTCCGCAGCCCGTACTATCAGGATACCCACCATGAGTGGGCCGACACGGTGCGGCGATTCGTCGAGCGCGAGATCAATCCGCACATCGACGCCTGGGAGCGCGCGGGAATGCTGCCGCGCGAATTGCACCGCAAGGCCGCCGAGGTCGGCATCCTCGGTCTCGGCTTTCCCGAGGAGTACGGCGGCACCACCGAGGGCGTCGATCGTTTCCACGGGCTCGTCACCGGCGTCGAGATGGCTCAGGTCGGTGCCGGCGGGCTGATCGCCAGCCTGATGATTCATGGCGTGGCGCTGCCCCCGGTCA
>CAZIRD010000190.1:0-4090 GCA_964541625.1 uncultured Acidibacter sp. | reverse complement strand
GGCGGAGACATTTTTTCGGGTTAGTTCATTCGAGCTATAGAAGTTTCGATTCGCTGGGGGCTTTTCTTCCACTCTCATGAACCACGAAGAACATAGCACCGTTAGCCGCAAGCTGATCGAGGACCTGGAACACGCCGACCTGTCGCGGCGCGGGTTCCTGCACCTCGTGGGTGGGCTGGGTGCCATGATCGGCATGGGCGGATGGGCCGGCAGCGCCTCTGCCGCCGATGCGCCGAAGGATGCCGATGGGAATGTCATCCCGGGTTTCGAGAAGACCGAGGACGACCCGAACGCGGCGAAGGGCTGGCAACCGGTTTCGGATCGCAAGGTCCGGGTGGGCATCGCCGGCTACGGGCTGTGCCACTTCGGTGCGACCTTTTTCTATCAGAACCATCCCAATGTCGAGGTGGTGGCCGCCACGGATCTCGATTCCGGGCGCTGCGCCGCCCTGGCCAAGGCGGTTCGTTTTTGTGCCATCCCTCGTATTGCGAAAGCTACCGCCCCGCCGCCCGCCGAGGAACCTCGCCAGACACGGGCAGCAGCCATGTCGGCTTCCGTTGCGCCAAGGATAGTTCATCGATTTAGGAGCGAAAAACCCCTCATCCGGCGGCGGCGGGCAGGACAAAAAAACGAGGACTTTTTCTCATTAGATGAGCAGACAGCGCCGGGAGGCTGTGTCATTTTTTGGGCCGTCAAATTACCCATTTGGACCGCTAACCCCATTGATGAACCCCGAAATCCAGCCATGCAGCAACTTGGTTTTTTCGAGCCTTTGCTCGACCCCGGTGAAGATTGCTGCGGCCCGAATCATTCCTTGAGATGACAAAAAAACGAAGACCTCAGACTTCGCGGAAAATACCGTGGGTTTCTTTTTCTCGCGGATGCCGCGTGCGGCATTCCCTGGCTGAAGACCCACCAGCACGCAGAGCTCGAGATCAATGTCGTGGCTCGCGGGTCGGTGACCTATGTCGTCGGCAAGAGCGGCTACACATTTCATCAAGGCGAATGCTTGTGGCTTTTTCCCGGCCAACCTCACCGCTGCACAGTTGCATCGATCGCACGGCGGCAGTCTCGCGCAACTCTCCTTAACGATGACGAGCCAGTAGTTCATTCGAGCTATAGAAGCCTCGATCCCTTTTGGGCTATTCTTAGACTCTTATGAAACAGCGGACTCAAATTGGGGGAGGTATCACTCTCGCGTTCCTACTTGCCGGGCTGCTGAACATTCAGACTGTCTATGCGGCGTCAGACCCGCAGTTTTCGAACGCTCCAGCCATCATACCGCAACCGGTGACTTTGGAACGGCTGTCAGGAAAACCTTTTCCGCTCGATGAAGGCGTTTCGGTGTCATTGGGCGCGGACACGCCGTCCGAGTGCGCCCGTTCCGTTATCCGTTGTGTTCGAGTCGCCACGGGAGTGGAACTGGCTTTATCGAGGGACGGAATAAAATCAAAAGCGAAAACCATCCGATTGCGGCTCGATCCATCGGTGGGCCAGGGTCGTCCGAAGTGGCAGGCGGCTGAATCCTATGTATTGACGGTCTCATCGGATGGCGGCGGCATCGAAATCGCCGCTTCCGACGCCCACGGGTTGTTCAACGGAGCGCAGACATTGACGCAACTGGCCGAAAAAGACGCGGACGGGCGGTGGCGCATCCCGGCGGTCAGGATTGAAGATTATCCCCGCTTTCAGTGGCGCGGCTACTTGCTCGACACGGCGCGGCATTTTCGCCCGAAAGCGGAAGTCTTGCGCTACATTGATTTGATGGCCTTGCACAAGCTGAATGTTCTTCATTTGCATCTCACGGACGATCAAGGCTGGCGAATCGAGATTCGGCGGTATCCCAAGTTGACGGAAGTGGGCGCGGCGTTGCCTAACTACAGCAAAGGCCTGGGAACGGGCTGGTTCTACACGCAGGCGGATATTCGGGAAATTGTGGCATACGCCGCCGAGCGGCACATCGTTGTAATGCCTGAAATCGAGATGCCAGGCCACAGTATGTCGACCACGACATCTTACCCGGAATTGAGTTGCGATGGAGCGCCCTCAACCGAACTCTGCGCGGGCAAAGAATCGACCTTTGAATTCATGACGAATGTGCTGAGCGAAGTTGCGGATTTATTCCCTTCGCGGTTCATTCATGTGGGTGCGGACGAGGTGCAACCGAAACGCTGGCGCGCTTGTCCAGCCTGCTCAAAGCGAATGGAGGAATTGGCCGCCGCGGGACCGCCGGCGGGCGTTCAGCCTTTTCGAGTCCAAGTGACGACAACCGCCGGTCGGCCTTTTCACGAAGATATCGGACGGCTTCAGGGTGATTTCATCCGGCGCATTGACCGCTTTCTCGCAGGCAAAGGAAAGCGGATGACGGGCTGGGATGAGATTCTGGACAGCGGCCTGGAGTCGGGCAGTTCTGCGGCGGTGGTAGCTTGGCGCAGTCCGACCGCGATTTCTGGCGCGGTCGGCCAGGGCCGTGATGTGATCGTTTCGCTGTATCCGGAATATTATTTGGACAACAAAGTGCCTCTTGCGAGAACTTACGCGGTTGAGCCGGTGTCGCCGGATTTTTCCGAAGCGCAAGCGCGCCATGTGCTGGGTGTGCAGGGCAACATGTGGGCCGAGCGCACGCCGACACAAGCGGCGGTTGATCAGAGGACCTTTCCGCGCTTGTGCGCTTTGGCGGAAGTGGGTTGGTCTCCGCGCGAATCGCGAAATTTTCCGGATTTCGTCGCGCGTCTGGACCGTCACGCCGAACGGCTGCGGCTGTGGGGAATTTCGCTCTTCCGCAATGTCGTCGAATGGTTGGCGCCTCCGTAAAGGCAATCGTGCAAAACCGGAGCTGTGCCTTAAATATCAATGAAAAAACGGAAGCGGGCGTGCGACACGATTCTTGCAGCATCGGCGGAGACATTTTCCGTCACCGGTCTGCGGTGCGTGCGATATACGGGAGATGAGATTTGCAGGAATAACTTTCATTTAATGCTTTAACCCAATCCCAAATGAACCAGCAATCTTTGAAAAAAAACCTCCTCACACTCACGGCTTCTTTGCTCGCGCCACTCGCCTCAATCTACGCCGTCGAGGTGCAAGACCTTCGCTGCGAATTCCGCAGCAATCCTCTGACGATCGATGCCGCGAAGCCTGGGCTGAGCTGGAAGATTTCTTCAGACAGCGATGACCGAGGTCTCAAGCAAACCGCCTACCAAATCCTCGTGGCTTCCTCGCCCGAAATCCTCGCCAAGGACCAGGGCGATCTTTGGGATAGCGGCAAAGTGGAGTCCGACCAGAGCGTGCATGTCGGGTATTCGGGAAAACCACTCGCGTCGGGGATGCTTTGCCACTGGAAAGCGAAGGCGTGGACGATCGACGCTGAAGGCGAGGAAGAGCACACTGAGTGGAGCGCACCGGCTTTTTGGCGGATGGGAGCCCTCCAGGCGGCGGACTGGCGCGGAAAGTGGATCAGCCACGATGATGAAAACCTGAACATCGCGCCGTGGATGAGGAAGTCGTTCGACCTGCCCGCCGCGCCGACGCGTGCGTTTGTGACCGTCAATATCGCCGGTTATGCGGAGCTTTACATCAATGGGCAAAAAGTCGGCACCGATGTGCTCACTCCGGCGGTCTCCGACAACACGAAGCAGGTTTTTTACAACACCTATGATGTCACCAGTCTCCTCAAGCCCGGTCGGAACACGATCGGGTTGTGGGTGGGGCAGGGGATAGCGACGAGGCAGGAGAGTTCCAAACTCGCCGGTGTGGTTCCTGCTTTGCCCCATGTTCGCGCACAAATCGAGGCGGAAATCGACGGGAAGCCGTGGGTTTTCGGCACCGATGCGACCTGGAAAACCTCGTCGAGTTCGCATCAACGGCGTGGAGGCACGAAGTGGAACGACTTCGGCGGCGAGCGCGTGGACCCATCCGCCCACATCGCCAACTGGAGCAGTCCGGATTTCGACGACAAGGATTGGAAGAATGCGGTCGAGGTCGAAGCGCCGAAAGGCGAGGTATTGGCGCAGCAGGCGCCGCTGAACCGGATCGGAAAGGAAATCCCCGCCGTGGCGGTGAATGACCTCGGTGGTGGTAGGTATGAGAT
>CAZIRD010000189.1:0-4094 GCA_964541625.1 uncultured Acidibacter sp. | reverse complement strand
AATAACATAGCATTTTTTTACGCATTCGCCATGCAAGGCAGGCAACTGGACGGGGTACTCAATTTCACCGGCAAGGTCGTGCTGGTTACGGGCGGCACGAGTGGTATCGGCGCCGGTATCGCCGCGCGCTTTCTCGAAGCCGGCGCGGTCGTCGTCGTTTGCTCGAGACGGCGGCCGACGGAGTTGCCGCGGCACGGCGAGCGGCTTGCCGACTACGAAGCTTGCGATGTGCGCAAGGCGGCCGACTGCCAGAGCCTCATCGAGCGCCTGCTCGCGCGGCACGGTCGGCTCGACGCGCTCATCAACAACGCCGGGGGCGGCGTCGAGGTGGCATCGGCGGAGGCGGATCCGGCGCTGGTCGAGAAGATCATCCAGCTCAATCTCACTGCAGCCATCTTCATGTGCCAGGCGGCCTATCGGCCGATGAGCGCACAGTCGGGCGGTGGCTCCATCGTCAATGTTTCCAGCGTCTCGGCGGTGCGCGCCTCGCCGTGGAGCGCCGCATACGGCGCCGCGAAGGCAGGGCTGGTCAATCTCACCGAGTCGCTGGCCATGGAGTGGGGTCCGCACAACATCCGCGTCAACGCGCTCATCGTGGGGCTCGTGGCCACGCCCAATTCGCTCGCCCACTACGGCGGCGCTGCGGGCGTCGAGCGGATCGGTCGCATGCTGCCCCTGCAGCGCATGGGCGAGCCGCAGGATGTCGCCGACGCCTGCCTCTATTTTTGCTCGCCGCTCGCGGCCTATGTAAGCGGTGCACAGCTCGCCGTGCATGGCGGCGGTGAGAAGCCTTTGTTCCTCGATCTGGCGCGTTCATCCTGAAGGAGTGCTGCGATGTCCGAGTACAAGCCGAAGGTAGCGATCGTCACCGGCGCGAGCCGCGGAGCGGGTAAGGGGATAGCCCTTGCGCTCGGCGAGAAGGGCATGACTGTGTACGTTACAGGTCGCAGCACCCGCGAGGAGGACCACTTCCTCGGCGGTACGGTGCAGCGCACGGCCGATGAGATCACCGCTGCCGGTGGCAAGGGCGTCGCGGTGGTCTGCGACCACGAGAAGCCGACCGAGATCGAGGCGCTGATCAAGCGCGTGGAGCGCGAGCAGGGCCGTATCGACATCCTGCACAACAACGTCACCTTCATCCATGACGAGCTGATCCTCCCCGAGCCGTTCTGGAAGCGGTCGGTCGATCTCGTGAAGATCCTCGACGTCGGCCTGAAGTCGGCGTACTACGCCTGCTACTACGCGGCGCCGATCATGGTGCGGCAGGGCAAGGGTTTGATCTCCTTCTCCTCGTCCTTTGGTTCGGCCTGCTACATGCACGGACCCGCCTATGGTGCGCAGAAGGTCGGGGTCGACAAGTTCGCGGCCGACATGGCGGTCGATTTCGAGAACACCGGTGTGTGCTGCGTCTCGCTGTGGATGGGTCCGCTGCTCACCGAACGCTCGCAGAAGGCGTTCCGCGAGCGCCCGGACCAGTACGCGCCTTTCCTCGAGGTCGTCGAGACGCCGCAGTTCTCGGGCGACATCCTGTACGCGATCGCCTGTGACCCGGACAACGGCAAGCTCTCCGGACAGACGCTGGTCGGCGCCGAAGTCGCGCTGCAGTACGGGCTGAAGGATCGCAACGGCAAGCAGCCGCCGACCTACCGCGAGATGCTCGGCGAGCCGCGCAAACAGCATCCGGCGCGGGTGTACTGAGCGTCGATGGAGCCTCGCGAGCTGCGCAGGGTCTTTGGCCTATTCACCACCGGGGTGACGGTGGTGACGGCCGTCAATCCCGGGCCCGAGCCGGTTGGGGTGACCGCAAACTCGGTCACCTCGGTGTCGCTCGATCCGCCGCTCATTCTTTGGTGTCTGGCCAACAAGAGCAGCAGCATGGGCGCGTTCACGCCCGGCGCGCCGTTCGCGATCCACATTCTCGCGGCCAATCAGGCGGACATCGCGCTGCATTTCGCCCGCGCCGGCGGTGCCAAGTTCGAGGTCGACCCGTGGTGGCGCAGTCATCCGGAGCCGCCGGCGATCGACGGCGTGCTGGCGCGTATCGAGTGCCGGGTGTCGGCGCTGTATCCCGGTGGGGATCACACCATCATCGTTGGTGCCATCGAAAATTTGGCCTCGAGTCAGGTACCCCCGCTGGCGTTCCACGCCAGCCGCTTCGGTCGTTTCAGCGTCGATCAGGCCGCCGCAGCGGTGGATCCCTGGCCCGACCCGCGTGGCACGTGGATGTGAGCACGACGCGGGCCATGGAGCGGCGGCCGTGAAAGTGAACGCGGCGCGGCTGCTCGATTGGCTGCGTGCCGCGCACCCTGACTGGGGCAGCGTCGAACTCGGTCCGCTGTCGGCGCCTGCGGCGGGCTACTCCAACGTCACTCTGCTCGGCAGTTGGCGCCGGCAGGAGGGCGAGCAGGTCCGGCAAGAAGATTTCGTGCTGCGCCTTCAGCCTGCGGGCGAGTCGATCTATCCGAACCACGATGTGATGCGGCAATGCCGGGTCATGCAGGCGCTCGCAGGCAGCGGCCTGCCGGTGCCGACGCTGCTCGGCGTCGAGCATGACGCGGGCATCCTCGGCAGTCCGTTCTATCTCATGCAGCGTATCGAGGGCCGTGTGCCCAATGAAAACCCGCTCTATCACCTCGAGGGCTGGTTCCACGATCTCCCGCCATCGATGCAGCGCCGATGCTGGCTCGCGGGCATCGAGGCTGCAGCCCGCATGTCCCGCCTCGACTGGCGGGCGCTCGGCCTCGATTTTCTCCTTGAGGGCGCAGGGCTCGCGGCACAACTCGATTTCTACGCGCAAGCCATTCTTTGGGCAGAGCAGCTCGCCGGTCGACGCTATCCGCTGCTGCATGCCGCTGAAGCCTGGCTGCGCGCCAATCGCCCGCCCGACGGGCCGCTGGCTTTTTCCTGGGGCGATGCCAAGCTTGGTAATTGTGTGTTTCGCGACGGCGAGCTCGTCGGCGTGCTCGATTTCGAACAGGCGACGCTGGCGAGTCCCGTTGACGATCTCGCCTGGTGGCTCATGCTCGATGACTCGCTGTCGCGCGGTTACGGGGTGCCGCGGCTCGCGGGTCTGCCCACGCGCGAGGAGTCGATCGCCGCGTGGGAGCGGGCGAGCGGAGAGCCTGCGACCCACCTCGAGTACTACGAGGTGTACGCGGCCTGGCGCATGAGCTACGTGATGGCGCGTATCGCCCAAATCTTCAAAAGCCGCGGCTGGATTTCCGCGGATGCCGACATGGACGTGCGCAATGGTGGTGCGACCTTGCTCGCCGCCCATGGCGAGCGGGAGGGATTCGCATGAGCGGCAGCATCGGACCCCTGGTGGCAGCTGACGAATGGTTCAATCACCAGATCGTCGAGACCCACGCGACCGTGTTGCACACGGACCCTTCGTGGACGGAGAAGGTGTGGGGCACGGTCTGCAGTCCGGACGGCGAGTTGTCAGTCAGTTTCGGTTTCGGCAAGTACGTCAATCGCAACGTCGTCGACGGCTTCGGCGGCGTGAGCCGCGGCGTCGAGCAGTGGGCGCTGCGCGCAAGCCGCGCGCTCTCCAGCGACGTCGATCGCATCGACGTTGGCCCGCTGCGTTACGAGATCCTCGAGCCGCTGCGCCGTATCCGCGTACGGCTCGAGCCCAACGCTGTGCAGCCGGTGGCCTTCGATCTCGTGCTCGACGGCGTCACGCCGTGCATCGCCGAGGAGCGCGAGGACCGACGAACGCTCACCGGCTATCGACGCAGTGCCGATCAAATCCGCTTCCATCAGGTGGGTACCGCCAGCGGCTGGATCGAGGTCGACGGGCGCCGCACCGAGGTGCGTGACTGGATGATGGCGCGCGATCGCAGCTGGGGCGTACGGCCGACGGTCGGCGGCCCGATGCCCGGCATGCAACCGGATCCGATGGACAGCCACCCGCCGCGGGTGCTCGCCGTCTGGAACCCGGTGCTCTTCGGCAGCGGCGAGTCGGCCTACGCGTTCATGCAGTACTACCTCTTGTACGAGGGCGAGGGTTGGCGGCACGAGAAGGTGCAGGGCGGGTTCGAGTATCCCGACGGTCGGCGGCTGCCGGTGTCGCGCATCGAGCCGCGGTTGCG
>CAZIRD010000188.1:0-4105 GCA_964541625.1 uncultured Acidibacter sp. | reverse complement strand
CGGGCGTGAGGATCACGCGGGCGCCGAGCGCACGCATGATCTTGCGGCGCTCGATCGAGAAGGTCTCGACCATCACCGCCACGAAAGGGTAGCCCTTCGCTGCGCAGACCATGGCGAGCGCGATGCCGGTGTTGCCGGAGGTGGCTTCGACCACCGTCTGACCGGGCTTCAGGGTGCCGCGGCGCTCGGCGTCCTCGATGATGGCGATGGCGAGCCGGTCCTTCACCGAATGCAGCGGATTGAAGGCCTCGCACTTCACATACATCGTGACGTGGTCGGGCGCGAGGTGGTTGATGCGCACCACCGGGGTGTTGCCGATGGTGCCGAGGATGCTGTCGTGGATCATGCTGGTCAGGATAGGTGCGTCGGCGTCGTCGCAGGTGTCACAACCGGCATGCCGCGATAACGACCCGTTATGATTCGCCCCGCCATGCACACGGCTGACCATGAGCGGATCTGAGGGAGGCGAGCGCTTGCAGAAGGCGCTGGCCGCGCTGGGCCTCGGGTCTCGGCGCAGCATCGAGGAGTGGATCCGTGCCGGTCGCATCACGGTCAACGGCGCCATCGCCGAGCTCGGCAGTCGCGTCGGTCCGGCTGATCGGGTCACCGTCGATGGCCGACCCGTCGATCTGGCTCCGGCGCGTGCCGTCGCGGCGGCGCGACCGGTCGTACTCGGCTACCACAAACCGATCGGCGAGGTGACGACGCGCAGCGACCCGGCCGGTCGGCCCACCGTTTTCGAACATCTGCCGTCGCCGCCCGCCGGTCGCTGGATCGTCGTTGGCCGTCTCGATGTCAACACTTCCGGTCTGCTGCTCTTCACCACTGATGGCGAACTTGCCCATCGGTTGATGCACCCGTCCTCCGAAGTCGAACGCGAGTACCTCGTCCGCGTGCGATCGCAACCGACTGCGGCGACGCTCGAGACGCTGCGTCGCGGTGTCGAACTGGAGGACGGCTGGGCGCGGTTCGATCGCCTCGAACCCGGCAACGCGAGCGACGGGCACGCCTGGTTCCGCGTGGTGCTGCATGAGGGGCGCAACCGCGAGGTGCGGCGGCTCTGGCAAGCGGTGGGTCACGAGGTCAGCCGCCTGACCCGGCTGCGCTACGGGCCGGTCAGCTTGCCGCCGGACCTGCGCCCGGGACAGTCGCGACTGCTGCCGGACGCGCTCGTCGACGAACTCGTCCGGGTATCAGCCTGACCTGAGGCGCCGCGTCGCGAGCACGGCGCCAAGCACGAGTGCGCCGGCGGCGATGCCGACTGCAGCATCGAGCAGCAGCGCGAGGAGACCCGTCGCGTGCGGCATGAACGGCAGGGCGTGCGTGAGGATGCCGCCGCCCACCAGAAACATGGCCACCGTGCCGGCGATCCCCAGCGCGGCCATCAATCGCGGTGCCGTGTGCAGCAAACCGCGACCCAGACCGCGCAGCAGCGCCGCGCCCGGGCCGATGCCGCCGACGGCCACCAGCCGCTCGCCGGCGTCGTCCATTTTCACGATGCCGGCCACCAGCCCGTAGACCCCGACGGTCATGAGCAGCGCGATGCTGACGAGCACGCCGATGCGGGTGCCGAGCGGTGCCGTGGCCACGGTGCCGAGGGTGATGACGATGATCTCGGCGGAGAGGATGAAGTCGGTGCGGATGGCGCCGCGGATCTTGTCGCGCTCGAAGGCAACGAGGTCGACCGCCGGGTCGGCGACCGCAGCGGTGAGTGCTGCATGGGCCGCCGCATCGGTGCCGCGGTCGTGCAGCAGGCGGTGGGCGAGCTTCTCGGCACCCTCGTAGCAGAGGAACAGGCCGCCGAGCACCATCAGCGGCGTGACCAGCCACGGCGCGAAGTAGCTGATCAGCAGTGCGGCCGGCACCAGGATCGCCTTGTTGGCGAGCGAGCCCTTCGCCACCGCCCAGACGACCGGCAATTCGCGGGCCGCGCGAACGCCGGCGACCTGCTCGGCATTGACGGCGAGATCGTCGCCGAGCACCCCGGCGCTTTTCTTTGCTGCCAGCTTGCTGAGCACGGCGACGTCATCGAGGACGGTGGTGATGTCGTCGAGCAGTGCGAGGAGTGAGCCGCCGGCCATATGGCATGATCCTGCCATGAATCCGCTGCGCCGGGTGCGCCAGGCATTCTGGGGCGTTGTGTTTGCCGCGCTGTGGCGGCGGGTGCGCGATGCCGGCGAGACGCCGCCGCCGGCGTTCAGCGTGCTCATCCGCGGCGGTCTGGTGCACGACGGCAGCGGTGCGCCGCCGGTGATCGCCGATGTCGGACTGGTGCGCGACCGGATCGCCGCGGTGGGTGATCTGCGCTGGATGGCGGGCCGCACCGAGATCGATGCGTGCGGACTCGCCGTCGCGCCCGGTTTCATCAACAGCCTCTCCTGGGCCACCGAGTCGATCATCGAGGATCCAGTCGCGGAGAGCGACCTGCGCCAGGGTGTGACGCTCGAAGTGTTCGGCGAAGGTTTGTCGATGGGTCCGCTCAATCCGCAGATGCGCCGCGAATTGCGGCGGCGGCGCGGCGCGAGCCGCTATCCGGTGGACTGGCACTCGCTCGGCGAGTACCTCGAGTTCCTCGAGAAGCGCGGCGTGGTGCCGAACGTTGCCTCACTGGTGGGCGCGACCACGGTGCGCATCCACGAACTCGGCCACGCCAACCGCGCGCCGGGCGCGCGCGAGCTCGTGCGCATGCAGGAGCTGGTACGCGCAGCCATGGCCGAGGGTGCACTCGGCGTCGGCTCTTCGCTCATCTACGCGCCAGCGGTGTTCGCCGGCCACGACGAATTACGCGCCCTTGCCTTGGCGGCGTCCGAATCGGGCGGCGGGTATTACTCGCACCTGCGCAGCGAATCACGGCAGCTGCCGGGCGCGGTCGACGAGCTCATCGACATCGCGCGGGCAACGCGCGCGCACGCCGAGATCTGGCACTTCAAGGCGGCCGGGCGCGACAACTGGCCGCTGCTCGAGCAGGCGATCGCCCGCATCGAGGCGGCCCGCGCCGAGGGTCTCGATGTCTCGGCCAACATCTACCCGTATCTCGCCGGTGCGTCGGGCTTCGATGCCGCCATGCCGCCCTGGGTGCAGGAGGGGGGTCACGAACAGTGGCTCGAGCGCCTGCGCGATCCCGTCCTGCGCCAGCGGGTGGTGGCCGACATCGAGGCCGCGCACCCGGATTGGGAGAGCCTCTACGCCGCCGCCGGCTCGGCCGACAACGTGCGCCTGCTCGGTTTCCGCCATGCCGCACTGCAGCAGTACTGCGGTCGCACGCTGGCCGAGGTGGCGAGCGCGCGGGGTCGCAGCCCGGCCGAGACCATCGTCGATCTCGTGCTGGAGGACGAGAGTCGCGTGCACGCCGCGTACTTCATGATGTCCGAGGACAATCTGCGCCGGCTGATTTCTTTGCCCTGGGTTGCGGTGTGCTCCGACGAGGCAGCGCTGGCGCCGCGCGGCGCGTTCCTGCAGCACGCCCCGCATCCGCGGGCCTATGGCGCATTCGCGAGATTCCTCGGCCACTACGCCCGCGACGCCGGTCTGCTGCCGCTGCCCGAAGCGATCCGCCGGCTCACCAGCCTGCCGGCGGCGAACCTGCGCCTTGTCGATCGCGGCGTACTGCGGGCGGGTGCGTACGCCGATGTGGTGGTGTTTGATCCGGCGCGGATCCGCGATCTTGCGACCTACGCGCAGCCGCACCAGTTCGCCGCGGGCATGCGGCATGTGTTCGTCAACGGCCAGTGCGCGCTGCGCGACGGCGCGCCGACCGGCGCACGGGCCGGGCGTTTCGTGCGCGGACCCGGTCAGCGGAACTTGTCGGGCCGCAGCACCTCGACGTCCACCACCCACATCACGATCGCGTAGTGCTCATAGTATTTCTCGCGCAAGCGCGTGAGCACGCGCTCGGCGAGCGGAGTGTCGCAGACGACTTCGACGCGGATATTGCTGCTGTGTCCCCAATGCGAGGCACGCAGGCCCTGATCGCCGCGGCCGCGTGCATCGCTGATGGTGTAGCCGCCGACGCCCAGCGTCTCGAGTTCGCGCACAAGATCGCGTTCGAGATTCGATTCGGTGATGACGGTGAGCAACTTGCGATGGCTTTGGGCGACGCCAGTCA
>CAZIRD010000187.1:2358-4106 GCA_964541625.1 uncultured Acidibacter sp. | reverse complement strand
CTCGGTATTCCGTTCGCAGCGGCGCCGGTCGGCGAGCTGCGCTGGCGTGCCCCGCGCCCTGCCCCGTCGTGGAGCGGGCAACGCCGCGCGCTCACCGCCGGCAGCCCCTGCATCCAGTTCGGCTCCCGTCTCGGCGGGATTGGTGTCGAGGGCTCCCGCCAGGGCAGCGAGGATTGCCTCTATCTGAATGTCTACGCTCCCCGGCTGGCGCCGACCGAACTCGCAGCGGCGAAATTGCCAGTGATGCTGTGGATCCACGGCGGCGGCAACACCATCGGCCATGCCGGCTTCTACAACGGCGAGGCACTGGCGCAGCGCGAGCGGGTCCTCGTGGTGATGATCAACTACCGTCTCGGTCCGTTCGGCTGGTTCGTTCCCCCCGAGAACCCGCAACTCGCCGCTCCCACCGCAGACGTCGACCTGTCGGGCAATTACGGCAACCTCGACATCCTCGCCGCCTTGCGCTGGGTGCAAACCAATGCGGCCGCTTTCGGCGGCGATCCGCAGCGCGTGACGGTGTTCGGCGAGTCGGCCGGCGGCACCAACGCCCTCGCGCTGCTGGTCATGCCCGCTGCAGAGGGCCTGTTCCACCGCATGATCGTGCAGAGCGCGGGCTTTGGCTTCGGCGCGGTGCCGGACGCGGACTCACCGATGAGCACGCCGCAGCTGCTGCGGCGGCTGCTGCGCGCAAGCGGCAAGGCGGCGGACGCAGCCAGCGCGGCGGCACTCGCCGAGACCATGGACGTCGCCGCGCAGTCGAGTTTCCTGCGCGGGCTTGATCCCTGGGTCTTGTATGCGGCGTTCGACGCGCGGGATGCGTCGGCGCGTATCCCGAGCGTGTTCCAGGACGGCCACGTCATCCGTCGCGGCGCGCTCACCGACCTGCTCGCCGACCCCGCCAGCCATCACGACGTGCCCGTGATCCTCGGCAGCAATCGCGACGAGAACAAGACCTTCATGGCCTTCGACGATCGCTGGGTGCGCCGCGCCTTCGGCCTGCCCTACGCGCTGCGCGATGCCGAGGCCTACGATCGCGAGGCACGCCGCCGCTCGCTGAAGTGGAAGGCGGACAGCGTCGACGTGCTGGCCGACGCACTGGCCCGCAGCGGCGCGCCGGCCTGGGCCTATCGCTGGGACTGGGACGAGCAGGGCAAGGCCTTCGGCATGGTCGACCTGTCGCGCATCCTCGGCGCCGGCCACGGACTCGAGATCCCGTTCGTGTTCGGATTCTTTGACGTCGGCCCGCAGAGCAAGCTGCTGTTCCATGCCGGCAACGCCGCCGCGCGCCTCGCGCTCAGCGAGCGGATGATGGCGTACTGGGCCGGCTTTGCGCGTGACGGCGCGCCCGCCCGCGGCAGCGATGGCGGTGGCGTCGAGTGGCTGCCGTGGCACGATGACCCGGGCGCACCACGCATGCTGGTACTCGACACCCCTGCGGACGGCGGCATCCGCATGCAGACATCGAATGCCTCGCGGGAAGCATTGCTGGTCGATCCGGAACGTGCACCCCTCGCCGGCAGCGGCTATCGGCTCACACGGTAGACAACACCGGCGTAATCGTCGCTGACGAAGATCGAGCCGTCGGCGCCTTCGGCGACATCGACGGGCCGACCGATCAGTCCGGCGTCACCGCGAAAGCCATCGAGGAACGGTCGCTCCTCGATCCGCCCGTCGGCGCCGAAATGCAGCGACACCACCTTGTAGCCGTCCGGCGTGCTGCGGTTCCAGGAGCCGTGCAGGGCCACCAG
>CAZIRD010000187.1:0-2258 GCA_964541625.1 uncultured Acidibacter sp. | reverse complement strand
CCATCCCAGGGCGCCCAGTCGAAGCCATAGGGGTTGCGTGTGCCGGTGGCGATGACCCGGCCGTCGCCACCCTCGGCGGTGTAGCGCATGACCGTGGCCCGCCGCGCATCCGCCTCCAGGCACACGTTGCAGGTCGAGCCCTGGCCGAGATAGAGCATGCCGTCGGGACCGATGCGCGCGGTCTTGCGCCAATGCGCGCCATCGGCCGTGAGTCCGGTAACCAGCGGCTGCAATGCGCCGCGCACGGCGCGCGCCTCCGCCGCAAAGCGCACCCGTGAAATGCGCGTCGCCTCGGCCACGTACAGCCAGCCGTCATGCAGATCGACGCCGTTCGGCCGGTCGAGGCCCGCGAACAGGGTCTTGCGACCGTCCGAGCGGCCGTCACCGTCGCGATCGGCAAACAGCAACACCACGAGGCCGCCGCGCGGCTGGCTGAGGATCAGATCGCCGTTGGCGACCGGCGCCATGAGACGCGCGCTCGGCAGGCCGTCCGCCCAGACCGCGACGCGATAGCCGTCCGCGACCCGCAATTGCTGCGCCACGACGGCTGCCGAGGGTGTTTCGCCGTCCTGCCCGCGAAGCATTTTCCAGAGCATCGCCCGATCGGAGATGGCAATGCCGCCGAGGAAAAACAGCCAGACAAAGCCCGCCACGGCGAGCGCCGCGAGGGCGAGCGCCGCGGTCAGCAGATAGCGCAGCCAGCGTGGCCAGCGTGTCGTCATCAGTCAGCCCCCGTCAGGATCGCGCCAAAATGGCGGGCGGCGGAGTATCCCGCAACCGCCGGTCGGTCGGTAGAATCCGGCAATGAACACCTCCCGCCTCGCCCTTGCCGGGCTCTGTCTTGCCGCCCTCCTGCCCACCACGCTGACCGCAGCCGATGCGCCGGCACGGGGCATGCCCGGCGATCCGGACAAGCTGTTCGCCCAGCTCGACACCCTGCTGCCCACCCCCGGGGTCACGCGTACCGCCTCCGGCGCACCCGGCGCGCAGTACTGGCAACAGCGTGCCGACTACCGCATCCGCGTGAAGCTCGATGAGCAGCGTCGGCGGCTGAGCGCGACGCAGACCATCACCTACATGAATCGCTCGCCGGATACGCTGAGCTATATCTGGCTGCAGCTCGACCAGAACATATTCAAGGACGACTCGATTTCGCGCCGTTCGGAGGTAGCCGCCAATTCGGGCACCCGCCGCGACAGCATCGGCAGTGGCGACAGCCTGAGCTTCGCCGCGATGCGCCGGCATCAGGCTTTCGAGGATCGCGAGTACGGCTACGAAATGGGCCAGGTACGCGACGCCTCGGGCCGCGTGCTGCGCACCACCGTCAACGACACCATGATGCGTATCGACCTGCCGACGCCGCTGCGACCCGGCACCAGCGTCGAGATCAATTTTGAATGGCAGGCCAACATCGTCGACGAGGCGGCCATCGGCGCCCGCGGCGGCTACGAACACTTCGCGAAGAGCGACACCTACCAGTTCTTCCTCGCCCAGTGGTTCCCGCGGCTCGTGGCCTACACCGACTACACCGGCTGGCAGCACAAGCAGTTCCTCGGCCGCGGCGAGTTCACGCTCGAGTTCGGCGACTACGATGTCGAACTCACCGTCCCGGCCGATCACGTTGTCGCCTCCACCGGCGTGCTGCAGAACCCGGACGCGGTGCTCAGCGCGCAGCAGCGCGCCCGCCTCAAGCAGGCGGAGACCGCCAAGAAGCCCGTATTCATCGTCACGCCCGAAGAGGCCCTCGCCAACGAGAAAGCCGGCACGAGCGACACGCGCACCTGGCGCTTCAAGGCCGAGAACGTCCGCGATTTCGCCTGGGCGAGTTCGCGCAAGTACATCTGGGACGCGATGGGCTACCGGCAGAACGACGCGAAGCGGCCGTTCGTCATGGCGATGTCCTTCTATCCCAACGAGGGAGAGCCGATCTGGTCAAAATATTCGACCCATGCGGTGATCCACACCATGGAGGTCTACTCGCGCTTCTCCTTCCCCTACCCCTACCCGGTGGCAATCTCGGTGAACTCCTGGGAGCGCGGCGGCATGGAGTACCCGATGATCACCTTCAATGGGTACCGACCGACCAGCGACGAGAAAACCGGCAAGCTCACCTACTCGCGCAACACCAAGTACGGACTGATCGGCGTGATCATCCATGAGGTCGGCCACATCTACTTTCCGATGGTGGTCAACTCCGATGAGCGCCAGTGGACCTGGATGGACGAAGGCCTCAACACCTTCCTCGAGTACATCGCGGA
>CAZIRD010000186.1:0-4172 GCA_964541625.1 uncultured Acidibacter sp. | reverse complement strand
CCTCCTGGTCGCGGTGCCGCAGGTCTTCCAGCATCAGCAGGGGCTGGTTGAAGAAAACCTCTTCGGCCTCGGCCTGAGCCACGCCGTGCTTCTCGTTCTTGCGTGCGTTGCCGTCGTCCCAGTCGAAGCCGGTGATGCGCGCAAGTTCGATCATTTTTGTACATTATCATCATATACACAAATCTGTAAATTCGCCGCCCGCCGGGTGCTCCCTGCGTTGCGGGAAGTCCACCACACGCAGCCCGATATTCAGCGGGTACGGTCAGTGGGTGCGATTTCGTCAGGTTCGAAAAACATGAAGAAGATCATTGGCTTTCGTGACCACTCACGCTTCAACGTCTGACGGTCGGGGCGAGGGGCAGACTCGCACAACAGAGGCCATCAGCGACCTGGATCGCGTACGCACAGGACGTGGTTGTGTCCGCGTATGTCGTCGCCTTGTGGGCCAAAGCCGAAGGGGAATGAATCGGGGGACGCCGTCTTTGGATCGCTTCGCATCGCGCCTGCGCCGTGCACGTCGAGCCAGCGGCGCCGCCCCGATCCGGGGGGTGCCTCCATGTATCCCATTGCCGGGCCGATCGCTGCATACACCGCAAGTTCGCCGGTCTTTGAGAAGGCGCGGTTCCGCTCCGTCGCGGGCGGCGGACCCTCCAGATGCGTGGTGGAGGACCAAAGATAAGCAAGGCGGTCGCTGAGCCCAAAGAGCGGGCTGATGGCCGGAATACGCGAATAGTCGACGATCGAGTGCAGTTCTTTGGCGTTCGGGACCCGCCAGTCCCGGTGACCGCCCAGCGAGAGTCCGTCGCAGTAGGCGAGGGCGTCGGTCCAACTCAGTGCCCCGGCGACGCTACGCCGCTGCCAAACGAGACCCGTCGCGCGGTCGATCACTGTTTCGTCGTCCGGGTGGAAATCGTTCCCTCCGTAGGCGGGTCCACGAACCAGTCGAACCGCGAGCCGGTTGGGCGTCTGCATGCGGTTGGCAGGATCCATGACCGGATAGCCCTTGATGCGGCCGTCAGCGAAGTTGACGCCAAAAACCGTTTCGTCGTTGCCCATGGTCCGGCCGACGTAGCGCGTGGCGCTCCACTCCTGGACGTCGATCGGTCTTTGTCCCCGCGACGCATCGCCGAGACCCGTGCCCGCGCCATAGGCGAAGTCGAAGAATCGCGTGTCGATGTAGGGTCGCGAGGTTCGCGGATCGCCCGAATATCCGCCGCGATAGTCGATGAGTGAATACAGCTCGCGGATACTCGGCACTCGCCAGTCGGCGTGACCGCCAAGGCGGCTCGTCCGGGCGAAACCGTCAAGATCGGCGAGCGGCATCGGCGGGCTGAGGGTCTTCGCCCAGACGAGTCCCGTTATCCGATCCGTAATGGTGCCGTCGCCGTTGTCGAAATAGTTGGGCCGGCTGCCGGGATGCTGCGCATCCTGGCCCGAGAGGGAAGCCCCAGGCGCCGGACAGCCGATCGCATCACCGCGCTCGCTATAGCACTCGTCCTGTCCCGTACCGACCAGCGGGTAGTGCGCGACAGCTGACGGGGTCACGCCCGCCTCCGAGGTCTGTGAGACGACAAGGAGGACGCAGCCAGCGACAATGAGAGCAAGGATGGTTTTCACGAATACCTCTGCCTTACAGCGCCGTCAGTTCTACGGAACCAATTTCGCATATGCCTGGACACCGCCGTGGCTGCGGGCAGCTTCGGTACCCTCGCCAAGGCCCTCACGGCTGCCGGTCTCGTCGAGACCTTGAAGGGCAAGGGTCCGTTCACCGTGTTCGCACCGACCGACGCCGCTTTCGCCAAGCTTCCCGCCGGTACGCTCGACAACCTGCTCAAGCCTGAGAACAAGGCCCAGCTCACCAAGGTGCTGACCTATCACGTCGTCCCGGGCTCGGTGAAGGCTGCCGATGTGGTCAAGCTCACCGTCGATGGCGCCAATGTCACCGCTACTGACATTGCCGCTTCCAACGGCGTGATCCATGTCATCGACTCGGTGATTCTGCCGAAGTAAGAGTCCGGCATCGGGGCGCCGCGCTGCGGTCGCCTCGCAGTCCTTCAGCACATACTCCGGTGCGGCATGATGCCGCACCGGAGCTCTTTTCCGTACACTTCCGCCCGGTCGACGATCGGGTCGACGCCTCGAGGTCATCGTCGGGTCGTCATGGAAGCGTTTCTCATCTCCACCGGCATCGTGGCGCTCGCCGAAATCGGCGACAAGACACAATTGCTCGCGCTTGTGCTCGCCGCCAAGTACAAGCGGCCGGTACCGATTATCCTCGGGATTCTCGTGGCGACGCTGCTCAATCACGCGGTCGCCGGCTACGTCGGAGCGTGGGTGGCTTCGGCCGTAGGCGCCGAGCTCATGCGCTGGATACTCGGCCTGTCGTTCCTCGCGATGGCCGGCTGGATGCTGATCCCCGACAAGTTCGACGACGAGGACGGACCGAAGCCGGCGCGCTACGGGGTTTTCCTCGCAACTTTCATCGCCTTCTTCGTCGTCGAGATCGGCGACAAGACGCAGATCGCCACCGTCGCGCTCGCCGCGAAGTACAGCTCGCTCGTGGCCGTGGTGGGCGGCACCACGCTCGGCATGATGCTCGCCAACGTGCCCGCAGTGCTGCTCGGCGAAGTCGCCGCGAAGAAACTGCCGATGCGCCTCGTGCACGGCACCGCTGCAGCGATCTTCGCGCTGCTCGGCGTGCTGGTTCTTCTCGGCCTCGGCGGCAACTTCGTCTAGACGAGGCCGAGCGGCAGCTCGGTCGTGTTCTTGGTTTCCTCGATGACGATGCGCGAGTCGATCGACTGCACGCCCGGGATCTGCGCGAGCTTGCCCTGCACGAAGCTGTTGTACTCCTCGACCGTGCGCGTGGCGACAAGCAGGATGAAGTCGATGTCGCCCATCACGAGGAAACACTGCAGCACTTCGGGAAAACTCACCACACGCTGCTTGAACTTCGGCAGCGACTGCCAGCCGTGGCTCGCGAGTTTGACGTTGACCACGACCAAAACCTCGAGGCCGAGCTTCTTGCGTGCGAGTCGGGCGTGGCGACCCTGGATCACGCCGGCTTCCTCGAGCTGGTGAACCCGTCGCCAGCAGGGCGACTGCGACAGCCCGACGCGCTCGGCGAGCTCAGTGCTCGGAATGGCGGCATCCTGCTGCAATTGTTTGAGGATGGCGATATCGTGCTTGTCGAGTTTCATGGATAAAAGATCCTCGTAAACCGCTTTTAGGAGAATAACTTATTCTCAGCGAGCCCGTCCCGCCGCCGCGGCTAGACGCCGCTACGGCGTAGCGCTGGCTTATGCTGGAACGCATGGTCTCGACCCTGCATGTTCCCGAGGTTCCGGCGCGTCCCGGCGAACAGCCGGACTTCAGTTATGTGAAGTTGTCGCCGGCGGGTGCCGTGACCCGCCCGCCCATCGATGCGCCCGTCGCGGCAACCGTCACGCTCGCCGAGGAACTCGTGCGCGTGCTCGATGACGAACATCATGCGGTGGGTTCCTGGAACCCGCAGCTCGATGCCGACACGCTGCGCGCGGGCCTGCGTCACCTGCTGCTCACCCGCCTGTTCGAGGAGCGCATGCAGCGTGCGCAGCGTCAGGGGCGCATCACTTTCTTTGTCCGCTCGCTCGGCGAAGAGGCTGTTTCCGTTGCCGCGGCGATGGCCCTAGCCGAGCGCGACATGCTGTTTCCGTCCTACCGCAATCTCGGCCTCTTCCTCGTGCGTGGCTTGCCGCTGGTGGATCTCTTCTCGCAGCTGCTCTCGAACCCGAAGGACATGTGCAAGGGTCGGCAGCTGCCGGTGATGTATCACTCGGCACCGCGCCGCGTGTTTTCGATCTCCGGCAACCTCGCCACGCAGTTTCCGCAAGCGGTGGGCTGGTCGATGGCGGCAGCCATCAAGGGAGAGACGGACATCGCCGCCGCATGGATCGGCGAGGGCAGCACCGCAGCCGCCGATTTCCACCACGCGCTCACCTTCGCCAAGGTCTATCGGGCGCCGGTAATCCTCAACGTGGTCAACAACCAATGGGCGATCTCCACCTTCCAGGGCTATGCGGGCGGCGAACAGCGATCCTTCGCCGCGCGCGGTCCGGGACTCGGCATCGCCGGTCTCCGTGTGGACGGCAATGATTTCCTCGCCGTGCATGCGGCGACGCGCTGGGCTGCCG
>CAZIRD010000185.1:0-4253 GCA_964541625.1 uncultured Acidibacter sp. | reverse complement strand
TCGTTGGTGTAGGCGTGCACCGTGGTCATCAGACCGCTCTCGATGCCGATGTTCTCGTGCAGCACCTTGGCAACGGGCGCAAGGCAGTTGGTGGTGCAGGAGGCATTCGAGATCACGGTGTGCGAGGACTTCAATATCTGATGGTTGACGCCGTAGACGATCGTCGCATCGACGTCATCGCCGCCCGGCGCCGAGATCACCACCTTGCGCGCGCCGCCGGCGAGGTGCGCCGAGGCCTTGGCCTTGCTGGTGAAAAGACCGGTGCACTCGAGGACGATGTCGACGCCGAGTTCACCCCAGGGCAACTTGGCCGGATCGCGCTGCGCGAGCACGCGGATGCGATCGCCGTTGACCACCATCGAGTCGCCCTCGACGCTCACCTGGCCCGGGAAACGGCCGTGCGCCGTGTCGTAGCGAGTGAGGTGGGCGTTGGTGTTGGCATCGCCGAGATCATTGATGGCGACGATCTGGATGTCCTGCGTGCGACCGCTTTCATAAAGCGCGCGCAGCACGTTGCGACCGATGCGACCGTAGCCGTTGATGCCAACCTTGATTGCCATGATCTTCTCTTCCTCTCGACTTTGTATGGGTAACGTCTGGGTGTGAATGCGGGCGTAAACCTGTTGCCCTGCGCCGCGCTCCCGGTCCACGGCGACGGCGCGCGCCGTCGCGGGCCCGAAGCTCAGCCGCCGAGCATTTCGCCGAGCGCACGGCCGATGTGCGCGGCCGTCAGCCCGTAATGATCGAATAGCGCCGCGGCCTTGCCCGAGGCGCCGAAACGGTCAATGCCGAGCACCCGACCGCCGCTGCCGACATATTTCCACCAGCTCTGCGTCGCTGCCGCTTCCACCGCGAGGCGTCGGCTGACTGCCGCCGGCAACACGTGCTCGCGCCACGCGGCGTCCTGCGCGTCGAAGGTGTCGGTGGAGGGCATGGAGACGAGCCGCACGCGCCGCCCCGCGGCGTTCGCGGCACGCACCGCCTCGGCCGCCGGCGCGACTTCGCTGCCGGTGGCGATAACGATCGCTTCCGGCAGACCGCCGGCAGCTTCGGGTTCGATGAGTACGTAGCCGCCGTTGGCGATGGCGGCGAGCTGCGCCTCGCTGCGCGGCTGCTGCGGCAGCGCCTGGCGGGTGAGCACGAGGCTGGTCGGTCCGCGGGTGCGTTCGATGCCGGCGAGCCAGGCCACCGCGGTCTCGGCTGCATCGCAAGGCCGCCAGAGCGAAAGGTTCGGCATCGCCCGCAGGCTCGCGAGGTGTTCCACCGGCTGGTGCGTCGGCCCATCCTCGCCAAGACCGATCGAGTCGTGCGTGTAGACGAGCAGCACGCGCTGGTGCATCAGCGCTGCAAGGCGCACCGCGTTACGCGCGTAGTCCGAGAACACCAGGAAGGTACCGGCGTAGGGAATGAAGCCACCATGCAGCGCGAGACCGTTCATCATGGCCGTCATCGCGAACTCGCGGACGCCGTAATAGACGTAGTTGCCGGACACATCGGCCGGCGTGACCGGCCGCGAGTCCTTGCGCAGCGTGTTCACGGAGCCGGTGAGGTCAGCCGAACCGCCGAGCAGTTCGCCCATTCCCGGTCCAAGCGCGTTGAGGATCAGCTGCGAGGAAGCACGGGTCGCCTGGGCAGCGCCGACGCCGGCCGCCGCCGCCAGCGCCGCCGCGCGCCATTGTGACCAGTCGGCGGGCAACTCGCCCTGCATGCGGCGGGTGAACGCCGCTGCAAGTTCCGGGTACTCGCGCCGATAGCGGTTGAAGCGCCGACGCCAGGCCTTTTCGGCCCGGGCACCGCGTTCGCGCTGGTCCCAGGCCTCGCGCACTTCGGCGGGGATGACGAACGGCTCATGCGTCCAGCCGAGCGCCGCGCGGGTCGCGGCCACTTCGTCGACGCCGAGCGGCTCGCCGTGCGTGGACTTGCTGCCCTGCTTGTTCGGCGCACCCCAGCCGATCACCGTGCGCGCGCAGATCAGCGTCGGCTGCCGGCGGTTGGCGCGGGCGCGCTTGAGCGCCTTGGCCACCGCTTCGCCGTCATGCCCATCGACGTCCTTGATCACCTGCCAGCCGTAGGCGGCGAAGCGCTTCGGCGTGTCGTCGGCCATCCAGTCGGCCACCTTGCCGTCGATCGAGATGCCGTTGTCGTCGTAGACGCAGATCAGCTTGCCGAGCCCCAGCGTCCCGGCCAGCGAGGCGGCCTCGTGCGAGAGGCCTTCCATCATGCAACCGTCGCCAAGGAACACGTAGGTGTGATGATCGACGATCTCGTGGCCGGGCCGGTTGAACTCCGCGGCCAGCAGTTGCTCAGCGAGCGCCATGCCGACAGCCGTGGCGATGCCCTGCCCGAGGGGACCCGTGGTGGTCTCGATGCCGATCGCCGGATCGTGCTCCGGATGGCCCGCGGTGCGCGAACCGAGCTGGCGAAAATCTTTGATATCGTCGATCGTCAGCGGGTGCCCCGTCAGGTGCAGCACCGCGTAGAGCAGCATCGAGGCATGGCCGTTCGAGAGCACGAAACGGTCCCGGTCGACCCAGCGCGGGTTGCCCGGATTGAACTCCATCACCTCCCGCCAGAGCACCTCGGCGATGTCCGCCATGCCCATGGGCGCGCCCGGGTGACCGGAGGCGGCGCGCTGCACCGCGTCCATGGAGAGCGCGCGAACGGCGTTCGCGAGGAGGCGGCGTGGGGGCATCGGGAATCCGGGGTTGTTTTCAGGAAACGACAATTGTCCATCACCGGAGCCGGCTTTTTCAACGAAAAACCCTCGACAGATGGCTGCCTGACGGCGACTAGCGGCTATAATCCGCGCCGTTTTCAACTTGCAGGATCGCGAGCGCAGACATGGCCAACAGCTATCTCTTCACGTCCGAGTCGGTTTCCGAGGGGCACCCGGACAAGGTCGCCGACCAGATTTCCGACGCCATCCTCGACGCCATCCTCGCCGAGGACAAGCGTTGCCGCGTCGCCGTTGAGACCCTGGTCAAGACCGGGGTCGCCATCGTCGCCGGCGAAGTCACCACCAACGCCTGGGTCGACATCGAGGCGATCGTGCGCCGCACCGTGCTGGGTATCGGCTACAACTCCTCCGAGATGGGCTTCGACGGCGCCTCCTGTGGCGTGCTCAACGTCATCGGCAAGCAGTCCGCGGACATCGCCCAGGGCGTTGACCGCAAGGACCCGCGCCTGCAGGGCGCCGGTGACCAGGGCCTGATGTTCGGCTTCGCTACCAACGAAACCGATGTGCTCATGCCGGCCGCGATCACCCTCTCCCACCGGCTCGTCGAGCGTCAGGCCAAGGTGCGCAAACAGGGCAAGCTGCCCTGGCTGCGTCCCGACGCCAAGAGCCAGGTGACGCTGCGCTACGAAGACGACCGCCCGGTCGCCATCGATGCCGTCGTGCTCTCCACCCAGCACAGCGATGACGTCTCCACCCGCAAGCTGCGCGAAGCGGTGCTCGAGGAGATCATCATGCCGGTGCTGCCGAAGAAGTGGCTGCACCGCGGCACCAAGTTCCACATCAACCCGACCGGCCGCTTCGTCATCGGCGGCCCGGTGGGCGACTGCGGCCTCACCGGTCGCAAGATCATCGTCGACACCTACGGCGGCTTCGCCCGCCATGGCGGCGGCGCGTTCTCCGGCAAGGACCCCTCCAAGGTCGACCGCTCGGCCGCCTATGCCGCGCGCTATGTCGCCAAGAACATCGTCGCCGCCGGTCTCGCCGAGCGCTGCGAAGTGCAGGTGTCCTACGCCATCGGTGTCGCCAAGCCGACCTCCGTCATGGTCGAAACCTTCGGCACCGGCAAGGTGTCGCGCGAGAAACTCACTTCGCTCGTCGAGCGGCATTTCGACCTCACGCCTTACGGCCTGCGCGAGATGCTCGATCTCGCCCGGCCGATCTACCGCAAGACGGCGGCCTACGGCCATTTCGGCCGCGAGGACCACGACTTCACCTGGGAACGCACCGACAAGGCGGCCGCGCTCGCCGCCGATGCGGGCCTCGGGGGACAGCGCCGCCGCAAGAGTTGAGCCTACGCCGCTTCCGCGAGGGGCGCTGCAGCACCGGGTTGGCCGGTGCCAGGCTCGCGGGACGGTGACAAGAACGCAACGGCGCCCGTCAATCTTCAACCAAAGATTAACGGAGTACTGCCATGAATGCTGTTATCAAGCCTGCCGACTCGCGGCGTGATTTCCAGGTCGCCGACCTCTCGCTCGCCGAGTGGGGCCGCAAGGAAATCCGCATCGCCGAAACCGAG
>CAZIRD010000184.1:0-4273 GCA_964541625.1 uncultured Acidibacter sp. | reverse complement strand
ACAGGCTCGCCACGTACCATTACTCGGCCCCGCCGATCGTGAAGACGCTGATCCCCTTGTAGGCGCGCTTGCGCACTACGTAGAGCTTGCGCTCGAACTCCTCGGCATCGAGCGTCTCGGGCCCGCGCTGCACGAACACCTGGCGCATGAATGGCTCGCTCATGCGCGCGGTTTCGCCAAGCATGGAGTTGTCGGTCGGCACGGTGCGGCCGCCGAGGTAGACGAGACCCTCGGACTGCACCACGCGCGCGAAGATCTGCTCGATACGCCGCCGCTGGGTGGCGTTGCGCGGCATGAAAATGAGGCCGCAGGCGTACTCGCCAGGCTCGGGCAGGGTGATGTGCGCCTTCTTCGCGGCGTCCTTGAGGAAAGCGTGCGGCATCTGCATCAGCACGCCGGCGCCGTCACCGGTGTTGATCTCGCAGCCGCAGGCACCGCGGTGATCGAGGTTCTTCAGCACCTCGATGGCATTGCGCAGCACCGCATTGGACTTGCGGCCCTTGATGTCGACCACAAAGCCGAAGCCGCAGGCGTCGCGTTCGTTCTGCGGGTCGTAGAGACCCTGCTTGCCGGGGCGGCTGATGCGGGCGCTAGTCCCGGAGGAAGTCGGTTCGTTCATCAATTTGTCCTCGAACGCTGCACAGGTCGAACGCTGGCCGGACCTGCCGGCCAACCCCACGCCGCCGCCTCCGGCGCAAAGCCCCCGTCAACAACTATAACCATCGCTCCTCGGCGGATAAAGGCGATTACCCTTATTTGACTCATAATGATGAGTCAATCAGACTCACTCAATGACAAAGCGACTGCAAGTGCTGTTCGACGATGAGGAATACGCCGCCCTGCAGGCCGCTGCGACCAGTCGCGGCATGACGGTCGCGGAATGGGTGCGGCAGGCGCTCGCCGCCGCGCGCCGCGAAGCCTCGACCGCCGATATCGACCGCAAGCTCTCGGCCATCCGCAACGCAGTCCGGCACGCCGCGCCAACCGGCAGCATCGAACGACTGGTTGGCGAGACCGAACGCGGCTATGCGGCCAGTCAGATGGCCACCGAGACCTGACCCGAGCGCCGCCGGAATCATCATGGTGTTCATCGACGCCAGCGTACCGATGTATCTCATCGGCGCCGCCCACCCCAACAAGGTCGACGCGCAACGACGCCTCGAGACACTGGTGACCCAGCGGGTGCGGCTGCTGACCGACGCCGAAGTGCTGGTGGAGATCCTGCACCGCTACACCGCGATCGAACGGCGCGGCAGCATCCAGCCCGCCATCGATGCGCTGCTCGGCATCGTCGATGAGGTACTGCCGATCGATCGCGACTGCAGCGAACGCGCCAAGCAACTTGTACTGCAATATCCGACGCTGTCCGTCCGCGCGGCGCTGCACGTCGCCACCATGCAGCGCGAGGGCATCGAGAATGTGCTCAGCTTCGACCCGGCCTTCGATCGCATTCCGGGACTCACACGACTGCGTTAAGCGACCATAATCAATCATGACCACCGACGCACCGCTGCCGCTCGTCCCCGCAGACGCGGAACTGACCCTCGACCCGCAGGATTGGGACGCCTTCCGCGCGCTGGCCCACCGCATGGTCGACGACAGCCTCGACCACCTGACCTCGCTGCGCGAACGGCCGCCGTGGACGCCGCCACCCGCCGCTGTTGCGGCCGCACTTCGCGACGAACCCTTGCCGACGGCGCCGCAAGGCGCCGAGCAGGTCTATGCGCAGTTCCTGCAGCACGTGTTGCCCTACGCAGCCGGCAATCGCCACCCGCGCTTCTGGGGCTGGATGAAATCGAACGGTACGCCGCTCGGCATGATGGCCGACATGCTCGCGGCGAGCATGAACGTGAACGCGGCGGGCCTGCACCAGTCGGCCACGCTGGTCGAGTTGCAGGTGATCAAGTGGCTGGCCGAGGTGATGGGGTTCCCGCCTGACTCGAGCGGCATCATGGCGAGCGGCGGCACCATGGCGAACGTGATCGGTCTCGCGGTGGGCCGCAACGCGCGCGCCGGCTTCGATCTGCGGCAACACGGTCTCTACGGCCAGCCGCGGCTCACCGTCTACGGCTCGACCGAGACCCACAACTGGGTCACCAAGTGCCTCGAGCTGATGGGCATGGGGCGGGACTCTTACCGCGCCGTGCCGGTGGACGAAAACTTCCGCGTCGACGTCGCGGCGATGCGCCGCATGATCGCCGCCGATCGCGCGGCGGGCATGCGACCGATCTGCGTGCTCGGCACTGCGGGCACCATCAACACCGGCGCCATCGACGACCTCGACGCCATCGCCGATCTCGCCGCCGAGGAGGGCCTGTGGTTCCATGTCGACGGCGCGGTGGGTTCGCTCGGCGTGCTGTCACCGACGCTGAGGCCGCTGTTCCGCGGTCAGTCGCGTGCCGACTCGCTCGCCTTCGACCTGCACAAGTGGGGTTATCTGCCCTACGAGGTAGCCTGCATTCTGGTGCGCGACGCGCAGGCCCATCGCGATACCTTCGCGACCGCGGCCAACTACCTGCGGACGGAGGATCGCGGCATGCTGGCCGGCGGGCTGGTGTTCGCCGAGCGGGGCGTCGAACTCTCGCGCAACTTCAAGGCGCTGAAGGCCTGGATGACGCTCAAGGCCGAGGGCACAGACCGCATTGCAGCATTGATCGAGCAGAACGTCGCCTGCGCGCGGCGCTTCGCCGACGCCGTGGCGGCGCTGCCGGATGTCACGCTCGCGGTGCCCGTCTCCTTGAACATCGCCTGCTGGCGCATCACGCCGGCCGGCACGACTGCGGAACAACAGGACATGCTGACCCGCGAGACGCTGCTGCGCCTGCAGGAGACCGGTATCGCCGCCTGCAGCAGCACGCTGCTGCGCGGGCGTACGGTGATCCGTCTCGCCGTCGCCAACCACCGCAGCCGCTGGAGCGACTTCGAGCACCTGCTCGCCGCACTGCCGGCGGTGATCGCCGACGCCAGGCAGCGCACCGGCATCTAGCCGGCACCGGCTAGACCAGCACCGGCTAGAAGGGAATGGGCTGCCCGTCCCAGGCCCACAGCCGCCCGCTGTCGGCGGGCGTCAGGCGATCGATCACCCCGAGCAGTGCCCGCGCGGAACGCTCCGGCGTGAACAGTTTCGCGGGATCGACGCCGCTTTGGAACGGTTGCGAGAGGCGCGTATCGACGGTGCCCGGATGCAGCGCGACGCAGAGCGCCTGCGGATTACGCGGCTTCAACTCGATCGCGAAATTGCGCACCAGCATGTTGAGCGCGGCCTTCGAAGCGCGGTAGGCGTGCCAGCCACCGAGGCCGTTGTCCTCGATCGACCCGACGCGTGCCGAGAGGCAGGCAAACACCGACTTGGCATCACGGCGCAGCAGGCCGAGCGTGTGCTTGGCAATCAGCGCGGGTCCGGTCGCGTTGATGGCGAACGCGCGAGCGAGCGCCGAAGGCTCTAGGCCGCGCCAGGTTTTCTCCGGCCGCAGGCCCTCCGCGTGCAGCATGCCGGTGGCGACCAGCACGAGGTCGAGTGGCCCGCCGGCCGCAGCGGCGGCGGCGACAGTGGCAATCGAAGTCTCGTCCTCGAGCGAGAAACTCCACGGCGCAGCGGCACGGCGCGCTGCGGCCTGCACGCTCGCCACCCGCGGATGCGCGACCAGCAGATCGACGAACGCCGCGCCCAGACCGCCGCTCGCACCGAACACCAGTGCACGCAGCGGCGTGCGGAAACTCTCGAGTGACGGCAGCGGCTCAGCGGACATCGACAGGCGCTCGCAGAAAATTTTTCCAAAGGTATTGCACTCGGGTTCGACGTGCCTTACTTTTCGCGCGCGTTGCGGGGTGTGGTGCCGCCCGTGACGCCCAGAAATGGCGGTCTGGACCCTTCGGAGGTGAGCGACAACAGATGAAGCAGTCCGCAGTGCGCCAGGACAGCGAGCCTGGACCCCGTCTTCTCAAGGTCAACCAGTATCTCGAAAAGAACTTCCCGGATTTCTTCGCCGAGGCCCGTTTCCACGTCGGCGACGACGACTACTTCCTCTACTCCCGCTTCGGCCAGTACCTCGCCCGCTCCATCGAAAACCGTCGCGCACCGCGCGCCAAGATCTATCGCGGCTTCACCGTTCTCAACAAGATGGCTGCGGTGTCGCGCAAGGACCCCCAGGTGCGCCGCATGCTCGTCTCCGGTCCGCTCGAACATCTCATCGACGCCCCCAAGGCCCGCGCCCTCGCCATGAAGCGCCTCTCGCCGGTCGCACAGGGATATCTCGAAAGCCTCTGCGAATGA
>CAZIRD010000183.1:0-4354 GCA_964541625.1 uncultured Acidibacter sp. | reverse complement strand
CCGTTCCCCGGTAGCTCAGTCGGTAGAGCGTCGGACTGTTAATCCGCAGGTCGTTGGTTCGAGTCCAACCCGGGGAGCCATCTCGTCATCGATGCATCTCGTCAGTAGTGCATTTTGTCCGGCGAGGCCTTGAAGCGGTCCACCGCGTCGAGCACGATTTTCCGCGCCTGCGCCGCATCGCCCCAGCCGCTGATCTTCACCCACTTGCCGGGCTCGAGATCCTTGTAGTGCTGGAAGAAGTGCCCGATGCGCTCCAGCCAGTGTTTGGAAACCTGGCTGATGTCATGCACGTGCACGTAGCCATTGAAGACCTTGTCAACCGGTACAGCCAACAGCTTCTCGTCGGAGCCGGCCTCGTCCTGCATCATCATCACGCCGACGGGGCGGCATCGGATCACCGACCCCGGCACCAGCGGCAGCGGCAGGATCACCAGCACATCGGCCGGATCGCCGTCACCGCACAGGGTGTGCGGGATGTAGCCATAGTTGCAGGGGTAGCGCATCGGCGTCGAGAGAATGCGGTCGACGAAGATCGCGCCCGTGGACTTGTCGACTTCGTACTTCACGGGGTCGGCATCCTTCGGGATTTCGATGATCACGTTGATGTCGTTCGGCACATCCTTGCCGGTAGGGACGAGATCCAGTGCCATGCCTTGTGCTCCTTGGCCTTGGTGAAAACGGCTGTTCCGCGCCTCAGACCGAGCGCGAGATCAGTTCCTTCATGATTTCGTTGGTGCCGCCGTAAATGCGCTGCACCCGGGAGTCCGCGAACATCCTGCAAACGAGATATTCGTTCATGTAGCCGTAGCCGCCGTGCAGCTGCACGCACTCGTCGATCACCTGCTGCTGCATATCGGTGACCCAGTACTTGGCCATCGAGGCGGTCTCGGTATCGAGCTTGCCAGCGAGCAGCTTGACGATGCAGTCGTCGACGAACACCCGCGCCACGCGCGTCGTGGTTGCCATCTCCGCGAGCTTGTGGCGGACCGTCTGCATGCTGCCGATGGCCTGGCCGAAAGCCTTGCGCTCCTTGACGTAACGCGACGTCTCGGCGAGCGCGCCTTCCATCGCCGCCACGCCGCAGAGCGCGATCACCAGCCGCTCGTAGGGCAGATCACCCATCAGCTGGTACATGCCGAGGCCCTCTTCGGCGCCGAGGCGGCAATCAGCCGGCACGCGGACATCCTCAAAGAAAAGCTCGGCGGTGTCCTGCGCCACCATGCCCATCTTGTCGAGGACGCGACCGACGCGGTAACCCGGCAGGCCCTCGGTTTCCACCATGATCAGTGACAGGCCGCGCTTGCGCTCCTCGGCGTTGGTGCGCGTGACCAACATAAGCAGCGAAGCCTGGCCACCGTTGGTGATGAAGATCTTCGAGCCGTTGATGCGGTAATGAGCGCCTTCAAGCACGGCACGCGTACGGATGCCCTGCAGGTCCGACCCGGCGCCCGGCTCGGTCATCGCGATGGCGCCGATCAGTTCCCCGCGGGCGAGCCGCGGTAGCCAGCGACGCTTTTGCGCATCGGTCCCGTAGTTGTAGACATAGTGGGCGCACATGCTGTGCACGCCCTGACCGAAACCCGACAGCCCGCGCCGCGCGAGTTCTTCGTAGAACACCACCTCGTGGCGGAAATCGCCGCCGCCGCAGCCGTACTCCGCCGGCAGGTCCAGACAGAGCAGGCCCATCTCGCCCGCCTTGCGCCAGATTTCGCGACCGACGCTGTGCTGCCTGCGCCACTGCGCATCATTGGGGACCATCTCGGACTCGACGAAGCGCACCACGTTCTCGCGAAACAGCGCGAGTTCGTCGTCCATCCAGGGCGAGGCATGAGGCAGCATCGAATCAGTGTCCTGCGTGTGGAGGATAGGTCGTCGTCAAGCGCGTGTACCGCCACCCACCACCTTGCGCAGATGGCGCCGGAACTCCTTGCCGAGCGCCGGATGCGCCAGTGCATAGGCTACGGTCGCCTGCAGGTAGCCGAGCTTGCTGCCGCAGTCGTAGCGGGTACCGCGGAAGCGATGGGCGTAAACCGCTTCCTCCTGCAGCAGGCGGGCGATGCCGTCGGTCAACTGGATCTCGCCACCCGCGCCGCGACCGATGCGCGCGAGATGATCGAAGATCGCGGGCGCGAGCAGATATCGTCCGACCACCGCAAGATTGGAGGGTGCTGCGGCGGGCTTCGGCTTCTCGACGATGCTGCGGATGCGCGCCGTCACGCCCGGCGCATCCACCGCGACAATGCCGTACTTGTCGGTGTCGCGCCGCGGTACCGTCTCGCAGCCGATCACGCTCGCCCGCTTCGCTGCGTACACCTCGGCCATCTGCGCGAGCACGGGTTGGTCCGCGGCGATCAGGTCGTCGGCGAGATGCACGAAGAAGGGTTCATTACCGACTGCGGGTCGCGCACACAGCACGGCGTGGCCGAGTCCGAGCGGCGCGGGCTGCCGTATGTAGATGCAGGTGGCATAGCTCGGCAGGACGCTGTGCAATTGCCGCACGAGCTCGGACTTGCCCTGCGACTTCAGCAGGTTTTCGAGCTCCTGGTCGGAGTCGAAGTGGTCCTCGATGGCGCGCTTCGAAGCGCCGGTGATGAACACCAGACGGCGCGCCCCCGCGGCGAGCGCCTCTTCGACGGCGTACTGGATCAGCGGTTTGTCGACCACCGGCAGCATTTCCTTGGGGCTAGCCTTGGTCGCCGGAAGAAAGCGCGTACCCCGTCCGGCTACGGGGAAGACCGCTGTTTCGATGAGGGGGCGCCTGGCCATCTGCCGCTCCGGTTTACCGAGGCGGCGATGTTAAACCAGACGCCCCGCCGGGCGTCAGGCCGATCAGCGACCCGTCGGCTGGTTCGAGGCGCCGGTTCCCGCGCCGCCGCCGGCAAGCTTGCCGGCAGCCTTGCCCACGGCCACAGGGGTCTTTGCCGCGACACCGCCGGCGACGGTCAACCGCGAGCGATTCGCCTCGACCGTCTTGCTACCGATGCCCTTGACGAGCGCAAGGTCGTCAATGGAGCGGAAGGCACCGTTGCGCTGCCGATGTTCGACGATGGCGCGCGCCTTGGCGTCACCGATGCCGTCCATCTCGCGAGCGAGTGTGGGGGCATCGGCAGTGTTGAGATTGATGATGGTCACCGTCGCCCGCGGGGCACGGTTGCCCGCCGCGCCGTTTTGCGGCATGGCGGACTGTGCCGCAGCGACCAGCGGCACGAGACAGGCGAGAACGAACAGGGCAAGTCGATTTTTCATGGGAGATCCTCCGCAGTGATGGCAGGACCGACGGCATGTCGGCGCGGAGGAAGGCTAGTGCGACGGGCGGCCGCGAACGCAGCCGCGAAAGCCGACGGATGATCGAGAAAGAGCCGCTCAGTCGCGGATCGGCTGCGAGATGCTCTCGTTGACCCGCTCGCGCAGGTCTTTCCCTGGCTTGAAATGCGGCACGTACTTGCCGGAGAGCGCGACCGTCTCGCCGGTCTTCGGATTCCGGCCCTGCCGAGGCGGGCGGAAATGCAGCGAGAAGCTGCCGAAGCCGCGGATTTCGATGCGTTCACCCGACGCCAGCGCATCGCTCATGATCTCGAGCATCTGCTTGAGCGCGAGCTCGATGTCCTTCGCCGGCAGATGCTTCTGCTTGGCGGTGATGATTTCGATGAGTTCCGACTTCGTCATGACGGCCCCGTGACGTCGTCAGGAGGGTCGCGGGGGCGTGCAGCCCCCGCGACCGACCCCATGTGGCGATGCGCCGCTCAGCCGCGGTCGCGTTCGGAGTTGATCTGCGCCTTGAGCAGCTCGCCGAGGCTGGTGCCCGCGGTCGGGCCACCCTGCTCCGAGCGATAGCTCTGCACGGCCTCGGCTTCCTCGTGGGCTTCCTTGGCCTTGACCGAGAGCGAGATCGTGCGCGTCTTGCGATCGACGCCCAGGAACTTCGCTTCGATCTCGTCGCCAACCTTGAGGAACTGCCGCGCGTCCTCGACGCGATCGCGGCCGAGCTCCGACGCCCGCAACTGACCGTCGATCCCGTTGCCGAGGTCGATCACCGCACCGCGCGCGTCGACTTCCTTGACGACACCGCGGACGATGCTGCCCTTCGGGTTGTCGGCGATGTAGCCGGCGAACGGATCCTTGGCGAGCTGCTTGATGCCGAGGCTGATGCGCTCTCGCTCCGGGTCGATGGCGAGCACCATGGCCTCCACCGTCTGGCCCTTCTGGAAATTGCGCACGGCTTCCTCGCCGGCAACGTCCCAGGAGATGTCCGAGAGATGCACGAGGCCGTCGATGTTGCCCGACAGGCCGATGAAGATACCGAAGTCGGTGATCGACTTGATCTGACCCGACACCTTGTCGCCGCGGTTGTAGT
>CAZIRD010000182.1:0-4358 GCA_964541625.1 uncultured Acidibacter sp. | reverse complement strand
AAGCCCGGTGAATCCGAGACGCTGCGCTTCACGTTGCAGCCGCGGGATCTCGCGTTCTTCGATGAGCCTAGCGCCTCGTGGCGGATTCCTGCTGGCCGGTATACTGTCAGGGTCGGTGCATCCTCTGCGGATCTGCGTGCATCGGCGCCACTCGACGCGGCGGCTGGGGTTGCCGTACCCTGAGCGCCAGAAAGTCCGCGCTTGTTCGAAGCAGCCTATGCGAATCGCAGTCACGCTCGCTCTCGTGCTGATCGGAATGACCCTTACGGGCTGCGCTACCCAGCGCCTCAAGGGCAGCGTTGCCCGTATCCACTCCCTCGATGAAGCCCCGAGGTCATTTGTCGTCTTGCCGCTCGAGGCGCAGCGCGAATCGCCGGATTTCCCGGTCTTTGCCTCTGTTCTGACGCGCGAGCTGACATCGAGAGGGTGGAGGGAGGTCGCGGCAGAACAAGCCGACATCGCCATCATTCTCGAGTATTTGCTCGACACGAGCGGTCGATCGCGTGGCGGTCCGGTTTTCGAGTTGCCCTCCGACTCGAACATGTCGGCAGGTTCGCCGCAAATTTCCGGTCAGAGCTTCTCCATGTCCGACTCGCAGACCACTTTCGTTGGCGCCGATCCCGCAAGCGCGCCGGATCCCTTGTACCTCCGAAAAGTGAGCCTCAGAATGTTTTCGCTGGATGCCTGGAGGGGGTCGAAGCGTCGGCAGGCGGTGTTCGAGGCGGAAATCACGTCCACCGGGTTTACCGGACGACTTCCGGTGGTCGTGCCCACCATGATTCGCGCCATATTCAAAGATTTTCCCGGCAACTCTGGGGCTAGGGAGGAAGTAGATCTGCCGATTTCGCTCGCAATCGCAGCACCGTGATCCACGGCATGACCGCGGCCACGAGCGCAGCCGCCGCGCCACCTGCAGCGAATGCCAGGGTCGGCAACAGCGTGATGGTCAGCAGCATTTCCTGCAGCGCGAGTCGCATGCCCACGCGGTAGTTGCGACGCAGCGTCTGGCCGTAGCCCATCGTCGAGGCCATGCCGAAGGCGAGTGCCCGCGAGATCATCATCGCGGCGAACAGCCAGTCGAGCGGCTGCACAGGCTCCTGCTTCACGAGGGCGAATACCAGCGCGGATATCGCAACGCCAAGGGGCAGGCCGAGCATGGCCAGCAACCATGAGCGGGCGGAGTGACGGCGGGCGAGTGAGCCGTCTGGCGCCTCGCGGATCCAGCCGTAAATGTGGGCGCCCCAGGCCATCTGGAACGAGCCGATATAGAGCGCCATCAGCGGCTCGGTCGCGCGCACCGTAAGTCCGAAGGCGCCGGCAGCCGCGTCATCCACGCCCCAGCGGAAGGTGGCGCTGACGGAGAGGTCGGCGACATAGCGTGACAGCAAACCGCCCATCACCGGCAGTCCCATGAGCAGTGCGCGGCGAAGATAGACCGGGTCGAGACCGTCGTGCCGCAGAATGTTTGAGCGGTGCATGAACCAGAGGCTGGTGAGCAGGGCGACGGCGCACTGCGTGGCAAAGAAAGCCGCCAGCGGATCGAAGCCGGCGCGCAGCGCGATCTCGAGCAGCAGCACGGAGAGCGGGAAAGTGATGATCGCGAGTGCAGCCAGCAGACGCGCACCGCCGAGGATGCGCAGGTCCGTCTGGAACATCATGCCCACGTTGCCGAGCAGTCCGTAAAGCGGCAGCCAGGGAAGCACGGCGAGGTTGTGCCACTCGCCCAGCAGCCAAAGAAAATAAAGGATTGCCGCGACCAATGCCCCTGCCAGCAGTCCGCTCGCGCCGACCGCAAGCAGCGAGATGCGCAGCGCGGCGTGGCGATGTTCCGCGCCGCGGTCGGTGACCTCCTGCATGTAGCCCGGCTTGATACCGAACTGACTGAGGCTGCCGACCACCGTGAGCAGGGCGATCAGCAGCGCCCACTCCGCCAGGTCCACCGCCGACATCGAGGGGCCAAGACGGAATGTCGCCCAGAGCGACCCCAGCATCGCCGGGACGGCGGCCAGCGCGAAGGCCCGCCAGGTAGCGAAGAAGTCTTGCAGGCGATGCCGTTCGGCGTTGTCCATGCTTTGGATTATGCCGCTCGTTCTTGAGGCCGTAGATGCCGGGCAATTAGACTGGTCTCCGAGGGGTTGATTGGGGATATGTGCATGCAGGCAGCGAAGCGGTTGTCGTCGCAGTGGGTGGCATGAGCGTTCTCCTCGCAGCGCTTGCGGTGCTGCCGGGAACGCCGATCGTGCTCGGGCCGGCGGAGGGTAAGCAGCAACTGGCGCAGGTGGGGGCGTTGTTGCCGGGTCGTTACGACAACGATCCGCAGCGCTACTACCTCGACGGCATGAAGCGCGGGGCGACTGCGCCGGCCCGTCTGCACCTTCTCATCGAACCGATCGAGGGCGCGCCGCTCACTTTCAATTTGCTGGAGCGCGACGGTGGCGAGCAGGCGGCCGTGGCGCGTCGCGGCAAACTGACGCTCGCCGGCGATCCCGCCACGCGGCAGGTCGTCATGCGTCTCGAGGCGGACGGCGCCCGCTGCGAGTGGCAATGGAACCGGCGTCAGACGCTTTGGCTGGCGCAGCCGCGCGGCGAGTGCGCGTCGGCGGCGCCGGCAGCGGGCGTCATTGGCAAGACACTCTGGCTTGGCGCCGATGAACTTTGGCTGGAGACGCCGGGCGCCGTTGCGATGACGGAACTCGGCCGCGCGCATCTGCATGAGTGTTTCATTGCAACGCAGACCCGCGGCGGCAAGCCGCAGGTGTTCAATGGTCTGCGGCTGCACGATCGGGGCGGCACGCTCGAAATCAGCACGGACGAGACACCTGCGCGCAAGTTGACGCTGACGCTGCGACGCGGCATGTGGCCCTCGAACTCCGGCAACAACCTGCTCGAGCTGCTGACGGTGTCGGTGAAGGAGGACGGCCAGCCCAACGCCGTAGGTTCCGGCTGGGCGACGCCCGATTCGCCGCGGGTCGGCTTCGGGCACGATGAGGAGGCGACGACGGGCGCCTCGATCAATGCGCGCTGCAAGCGCATCGACGCGCCGCAGGGGGACTGATGTTTCCGCAGGGCTTTCTCGGCACACGGGCCGATCTGTTGATGGATATCGTGATCGTCGCGCTGGTCGCGGTGGTGCCGATCGTGCTCTACAACTGGCAGCTCGCGCGTCGCGGGCAATACGCCCGGCACAAGACGCTGCAGATCAGCCTTGCGCTGCTGCTTGCGGCAGTGGTGGGTCTCTTCGAGGTCAACCTGCGACTGCAGGGCGGCATCTTTGCCGCGACCCGCGCGAGTGCCTATGCAGGAACGCCGACCCTCGACTTCTGGATCTACTTCCACACTTTCTTCGCCGTGACCACGCTGTTTCTTTGGACGGGTCTGATCCTCGTCTCGCTGCGCCGGTTCGCGAACCCGCCGGTGCCCGGGGCTTTCAGCGCGCGCCACAGGCTCTGGGGGCGTCTGGGAATGATCTGGATGCTGGTGACTGGTGTAACCTCCCTGCCGGTGTACTTCTACGGGTTCGCGTCATGATCAAAAAAACGGCTCTTGCTCTGTTCTTGTCCTCGCTGCTGGTGGCCGAGGTGACTGCCGCCGAATCCGCTGTCGCGGCGCCTGCCTGTGCAACTCCGGCACAGGTGTCCGCCGTCGGCGCGGCGCTCGCCGGCAAGGAACCGGGTCCGCTTTATGGCGTGGCGGCCTCCTTGAAGCTTCCCGAGGCGGTGGTGGCGAGCGCATTGCCGGCCGCGGAAGCCCATGGCGTATCGGCGAGCCATTTCGCGCAGATCTGGAAGAGTCTCGAGAGCTGGGACGACGCCATGGCGCTCGTCACCAAAGGTCCCAACATCATCGAGATCCGCGGCCGGGTCGGCATCGGCGAACCCTCGAAGCGCAGCAAGTTCTTCAACATTTCCCGCGAGGGCGGCGGACTCACCGGACACCTGCGCCCCGATCTCTACTCCAGCATCTATGCCGTGTCGCGGCCGGGCAAGGAGAGCACGCTGCGCGGCGTGACCTTCTACGATCAGGCGGGCGATGCCGTGTTCTCGGTGTTTCTCCCCGGTGAAGGCGAGACGCCCTCCGCAGCCGTGGTGCGGCAGTTCGAGGCGACCTGGACATTGATGCGTTCACTGCCGACACTCTGTCCACGCTGACCCCGGCGCGTCGCATGGAGGCGCCTCGCGTAGAACCGTCTCTCGCGTCACCGATCGACGCGGAAATCCACCGGCTTTTCGCCGCCTGCGAGGCAGCATACGGGCGTTTCGATTTCACCACGGTTCGTGGATTGTGGTCGCGGCGCGAGCCGCCCTTCTATCTCGCCGAGGAAGAGGGCGACTACTTCACGACTTGGTCGCAGATCGAGG
>CAZIRD010000181.1:0-4490 GCA_964541625.1 uncultured Acidibacter sp. | reverse complement strand
TCTTCGCGGAAGTCCGCAAGGCTGGCATACTCGGAGAAGTCGCAACGCAAAGCCCGGCGTTCCGCGAGCGATGAGCGCAGGCTTCACGTCGTCGGCGATGGGTACCTTGCGCATGTGAACTTTGAGGATCTGCTCGCGCCCGCGCACATCGGGCAGCGGCACCACGACCTGACGATCGAAACGACCCGGTCGAAGCAGCGCGGGATCGAGCACATCGGGGCGGTTGGTTGCGGCGATGACGATGATGCCCTCGCTACCTTCGAAGCCATCCATCTCGACGAGCAATTGGTTCAACGTCTGCTCGCGCTCGTCGTGCCCGCCACCGAGGCCTGCACCGCGATGCCGACCGACCGCGTCGATTTCGTCGATGAAGATGATGCAGGGCGCGTGCTTCTTGGCCTGCTCGAACATGTCGCGCACGCGCGAGGCGCCGACGCCGACGAACATCTCGACGAAGTCTGAACCCGAAATAGTGAAGAACGGCACCTTGGCTTCGCCCGCGATGGCGCGCGCCAGCAGCGTCTTGCCGGTGCCGGGGCTGCCGACCATCAGCACGCCCTTCGGAATCTTGCCGCCGAGCTTCTGGAACTTGGAGGGGTCCTTGAGGAAGTCGACGATCTCGCCCACTTCCTGCTTGGCTTCATCGACGCCCGCGACGTCGGCGAAGGTGACGGCGACCTGGTCTTCGCTGAGCAAGCGGGCGCGGCTCTTGCCGAAGGACATCGCGCCGCGGCCGTTACCGCCGCCCTGCATCTGCCGCAGCATCCAGGCGAACACCAGAATCAGCAACAACGCCGGGGCGAGTTGCAGGACGAGCTGCGAGAGGAAGTTCGGTTGCTTCGGTGCGCGACCGATGATCGAGACGTTGGCCTTGGCGAGCGTGCCGATCAGCGCGGTGTTCTCGGTTTCCGGGTTATAGAGCTCGAAGGTGGTCTTGTCCTTGCGGGTGCCGCTGATCGAGTCCCCCTGCAGCACGACGCTTTCGACACGGCCGTTTTGGACCTCCTGCAGGAAGGTCGTATAGCTGACCTCGGACACCGGGCCGGAGCGCGGCACGAACTGGCTGAACAGCACCAGCACGGCCACTGCGATCAGTGCCCAGACCACGAAGTTTTTCATCAGGTCGTTCATGTCTTGTCCTCGCCGAGCGCATTCCGTTGCGCCGGGCAAACAACGTACACCATCAGCCCCCTGCCGGCCAGCGTTTCGACCGCAGGCTGCGACACAAGTTCGGGAAACTTCCGGGGAAAAGCGCCCGGCGGATTACAATGTCGCCATGAAACTCAGCGAACGACAGCGGCGTTACCTGCGCGGGCTCGCGCATCCCCTGAAGCCCGTGATCCTCATCGGCAACGCCGGGGTGAGTGAGGGTGTGGTTGCCGAGACACGCCGCGCGCTCGCCGACCACGAACTCATCAAGGTGCGCATGACGGGCGCCGAGCGCGAGGCCCGCGACGCTGCCCTCGAAAACCTCGCCCGGGTGACGGACAGCGCCCTCGTCGGTCGGATCGGCCATGTGGCGACTCTGTACCGGCGCAGCGCCGAGCTGCCGAAGATCGTGCTGCCCGACTGAGAGCCGCCGACCTCGCGCTATTCGTAGCGGACCGCGACGATCTCGTAGCTGCGGGTGCCGCCCGGCGCGGCAACATCGACCACATCGCCTTCGGATTTGCCGATCAGCGCGCGGGCAATGGGCGAGGTCACGGCAATGCGGGCCGCGCGGATGTCGGCCTCGTCCTCGCCGACAATCGTGTAGGTGACTTTCTTGCCGTCGTCCTCCGCCTCCAGGTCGACGGTGGCGCCGAACACCACCTTGCCGTTGGCCGCGACCTGCGACACGTCGATGATGTCGGCGGTGGAAAGTTTCGCCTCGATTTCGTTGATGCGGCCCTCGATGAAGCCCTGCTGCTCGCGGGCCGCGTGGTACTCGGCGTTCTCCGAGAGGTCGCCGTGACTGCGAGCCTCGGCGATCGCCTTGATGACATTGGGGCGATCCTCGGACTTCAGCCGCTTGAGCTCGGCGCGCAGCATCTCGGCGCCGCGCATGGTCATGGGATTGCGCTTCACTCGGGCCTCTCCTTCATGCGCGGACCTCGCGGTGCAGATCCTGCAGCCGGTTGACATCGACCTGATCCAGCGAGTCCAGAGCCTCGCAGGTCGCCAGCGCCGCGGCAAGGGTCGTGTAGTAGGTCACGCGACGCTGCACGGCCTCGCGCCGGATCGAATGTGACTCGCGGACCGCCTGCTTGCCCTCGGTGGTGTTGACGATCAGCACGATCTCGCCGTTCTTGATCATGTCGACGCAGTGCGGCCGACCCTCGCGGACCTTGTTGACCGTACCCACGGCCAGCCCGGCCGCGGCCAGCACCTTCGCCGTCCCCTCGGTGGCGACGATCTCGAAACCGCGTTGCAGCAGCCGGCGGGCGAGATCGACCGCGCCCGGCTTGTCGCGCTCGCGCACGCTGATAAAGCAGCGCCCGGCGCGCGGCAGCACCACGCCGGAAGCCGCCTGCGCCTTGGCATACGCCTCGCCGAAACTGCGACCAGTGCCCATCACCTCGCCGGTGGACTTCATCTCGGGGCCCAGCATGGGATCGGCCTCGGGGAACTTCACGAACGGGAACACGGCCTCCTTGACCGAGAAGTAGCCGGGCTGGCGCTCGCGGGTCGCGCCCAGCGTCTCGAGCGACCGACCGGTCATCACTCGCGCGCCGATCTTGGCGAGCGGCAGACCGATGGCCTTGGAGACGAACGGCGCGGTGCGCGAGGCGCGCGGGTTCACCTCGAGCACGAAGACCACGCCGTTCTGGATGGCGAACTGGATATTCATCAGGCCGACGACGTTGAGCGCGAGGGCGAGCTTGCGGGTCTGCGCCCGCAGCTCGTCCTGCAGCGCCTTCGAGAGACTGTTGGGCGGCAGCGAACAGCCAGAGTCGCCCGAGTGCACACCGGCCTGCTCGACGTGTTCCATGATGCCGCCGATCAGCACCTGTTTGCCGTCGCAGACGGCATCAACGTCGACTTCGATCGCATCGTCGAGGAAGCGGTCGAGCAGCACGGGGCTCTCGTTCGACACCCTGACCGCGTCGGTCATGTAGGTGCGCAGGTCATCTTCGTTGAAGACGATCTCCATCGCGCGGCCGCCGAGCACGTAGGACGGGCGGACGACCAGCGGAAAGCCGACTTCGCGTGCGAGCGCCAGCGCCTTGTCCTCGGTGCGCGCCGTCGCATTAGCCGGCTGACGCAGACCCAGCGCCTGCACGAGTTTTTGGAAGCGCTCGCGATCCTCGGCGATGTCGATCGACTCGGGCGACGTGCCAATGATGGGCGCGCCCTCGCGCTCGAGCGCCCGGGACAGCTTGAGCGGCGTCTGTCCGCCGTACTGCACGATCACGCCCTCAGGTTTTTCGAGGTCGATGACCTCGAGCACGTCTTCGAGCGTCAGCGGCTCGAAGTACAGGCGGTCGGAGGTGTCGTAGTCGGTCGACACGGTCTCCGGATTGCAGTTGATCATGATGGTCTCGAAGCCATCCTCGCGCAGCGCGAGTGCTGCGTGCACGCAGCAATAGTCGAACTCGATGCCCTGGCCGATCCGGTTCGGCCCGCCGCCGAGGATGACGATCTTGCGTCGCGCGGTCGGCGCCGCCTCGCACTCTTCCTCGTAGGTCGAGTAGAGGTAAGCCGTCGCGGTCGCGAACTCCGCCGCGCAGGTATCGACCCGCTTGAACACCGGCCGGATGCCGAGCCGCCGGCGCAGCGCGCGCAGGTCGGCCTCGCTGCGCCCAACCAGGCGGGCAAGGCGGCTGTCCGAGAAACCCTTGCGCTTGAGCAGACGCAGACGATCGGCCGAGAGTGCCGCATAGCCCTCGCCCTGCACCTCGGCCTCGAGCCGCAGCAACTCCTCGATCTGCGCCAGAAACCACGGGTCGATGCGCGACTGCTCGTGGATGCGTTCGAACGTCCAGCCCGCGCGGAAAGCGTCGGCGACCTGCAGCAGTCGATCGGGTCCGGGCATGCGCAGGTTCTGCGCCAAGGTGCTCGCCGCATCCTCATCGAGCGGCAGCCGGGTCACGGGACTCAGGCCGTCGAGGCCGGTCTCGAGACCGCGCAGCGCCTTCTGCAGCGACTCCTGGAAGGTCCGGCCGATCGCCATCACCTCGCCGACCGACTTCATCTGTGTGGTCAGACGATCGTTGGCACCCTTGAACTTCTCGAACGTGAACCGCGGAATCTTGGTGACGACGTAGTCGATGGTCGGTTCGAAGGACGCCGGCGTGGCGCCGCCGGTGATGTCGTTGCGCAGCTCATCGAGCGTGTAGCCCACCGCCAGCTTGGCGGCAATCTTGGCGATCGGGAATCCGGTGGCCTTGGAGGCCAGCGCCGAGGAACGCGAGACCCGCGGATTCATCTCGATGACGATGAGCCGCCCGTCCTCGAACGAGTTCTCGACCGCCTGCTGCGCCCTCGGGCCGGTGTCGTAGAGCAAGGTA
>CAZIRD010000180.1:2074-4493 GCA_964541625.1 uncultured Acidibacter sp. | reverse complement strand
GCTCGCTCACCATCCTCGCCACTGCGCTGATCGACACCGGCTCGAAGATGGACGACGTCATCTACGAGGAGTTCAAGGGCACCGGCAACAGCGAGATCCACCTCGATCGGCGTATCGCCGAGAAGCGGGTGTTCCCCTCGATCAACATCAACCGCTCGGGTACCCGCAAGGAAGAGCTCATCACCGACGCGGGCGAACTCGCCAAGATGTGGATCCTGCGCAAGCTGCTGCATCCGATGGACGAACTCGCCGCGATCGAGTTCCTGCTCGACAAGATGAAGGATACGAAGACGAACTCCGAATTCTTCGAGGCCATGAAGCGCTGAACGACCGGTCGGCCTGCCGGCATGCGTCCGGCAGGCCCGACCCTCAGCGGGCGGTTTCGCGGGCGATGGCCCGGTAGCCGATATCGCGCCGGTACTGCATGCCGGCAAAGGCAATCTCGCCGACCAGCGCATAAGCGGCGCGCTGCGCCTCGCTGACGGTTTCGCCGAGCCCCACCGCACAGAGCACGCGGCCGCCGCTGGTGACGACCTGGCCGTCACGCAGCGCGGTGCCGGCGTGGAATACCTTGCCCGGATGCCGTGCTGCGGCCTCGAGGCCGTCAATGGCGTCGCCCTTGCGTACGCCGTCCGGATAGCCTGCAGCCGCCAGCACGACGCCGAGCGCGGCGCGTGGATCCCAATCCATCTGCATCTCGTGCAGGCGTCCGTCGAGCGCGGCCTCGCAGAGCAGCGTGAGGTCGGAGCGCAGCCGCGCCATGATCGGCTGCGTTTCCGGATCGCCGAAGCGGCAATTGAACTCGAGCACGTTGGGCGTGCCGTCCGGGGCGATCATGATGCCGGCGTAGAGAAATCCGGTGTACGGCATGCCGTCGGCGGCGAGGCCGCGGATGGTCGGGTGGATCACCTCGCGCATGATCCGCTCGTGCATCGCCGGGGTCACCACCGGAGCCGGCGAGTACGCGCCCATGCCGCCGGTGTTGGGGCCGCTGTCGCCGTCGCCGATGCGCTTGTGGTCCTGCGAGGTCGCAAACGGCAGCACATGCTCGCCGTCGGCCATGACGATGAAGCTCGCCTCCTCGCCGGGCAGGAATTCTTCGATCACCACCTCGTTACCGGCGTTGCCGAACTGGCCGTCGAACATGGCGAGCGCGGTGGCGATCGCCTCATCGGCGGAATCAACGATGACCACGCCCTTGCCGGCGGCGAGGCCGCTCGCCTTGACCACGATCGGCGTACGCTGGCGGCGCACCCAGTCGGCGTCGAAGTTCGCGCGGGTGAAGGTCGCGTAGGCCGCGGTCGGAATGCCGTGCCGACGGAGGAATTCTTTGGTGAAGGCCTTGGAGCCCTCGAGCTGGGCCGGCGCCTGACGCGGCCCGAAACAGCGCAGCCCGGCCGCCGCGAAGGCGTCGACCACGCCGAGCACCAGTGGCGCCTCGGGGCCGATGATGGTCAGGTCGACCTGCTCGCGACGGGCAAGTTCGACGAGCCCGGCGACATCCTCGGCGGCGACGGCGACGTTGCGCACGCGCGGCTCGCCGGCCGTACCGGCATTGCCCGGCGCGACCAGCACCTCGCGTACGCGCGGCGACTGCGCGCATTTCCAGGCGAGCGCGTGCTCGCGCCCGCCGCTGCCGACGATGAGGACCTTGATCATGGATTTGCGTCCCGCGGCGTCAGTGGCGGAAGTGGCGCACGCCGGTGAACACCATCGCCATGCCGTGCTCGTCGGCGGCGGCAATGACTTCGGCATCGCGCATGCTGCCGCCCGGCTGGATGACGGCGGCCACGCCGTAACCGGCCGCCACGTCGAGACCGTCACGGAACGGCAGGAAGGCGTCGGAGGCCATGACCGAACCGCGCACTTCGAGCTTCTCGTCGGCCGCCTTCATGGCGGCGACGCGGCTCGAGTAGACGCGGCTCATTTGTCCGGCGCCGATGCCCAGTGTGGCCAGGCCTCGGGCATAGACGATGGCGTTCGACTTGACGAACTTGCACACCTGCCAGGCGAACAGCAGGTCGTCGAGCTCGGCGTTCGACGGCTGTCGGCGGGTGACGACCCGCAGCTCGTCGCGGCTGACCATGCCGAGATCGCGGGTCTGCGCGAGCAGGCCGCCCGAAATGCTGCGGAATTCGAGCTCGGCGCCGTGGTCGGGCGGCAGGTCGCCGAGTTCGAGCACGCGCACGTTCGGCTTGGTGGCGAGCACTGCGGCCGCCTCGGCGGAAATCTTTGGTGCCGCGAGCACTTCGACGAACTGGCGGCCGATGATGGCCTGCGCGGTGGCGGCATCGAGCGGCCGGTTGAAGGCGATGATGCCGCCGTAGGCGGAGGTCGGGTCGGTACGATAAGCGGCCTCGTAAGCCGCCAGCGCGCCTTCTGCAGTGGCCACGCCACAGGGGTTGGCGTGCTTGACGAT
>CAZIRD010000180.1:0-2064 GCA_964541625.1 uncultured Acidibacter sp. | reverse complement strand
ATCGGCGATATTGTTGAACGAGAGTTCCTTGCCCTGCAGCATCCGCGCCGTGGCGACCGACGGTCCGCGCGGCGTGACATCACGGTAGAACGCGGCGCTCTGGTGCGGGTTTTCGCCGTAGCGCAGGTCCTGGACCTTTTCGTAGACCAGCGGCAGGGACTTCGGGAAGCTCGCGCCCGGCGCCGGATTGCGTGCCTGCAGGTAGCCCGCGACCATCGTGTCGTAGCGGGCGGTGTGCGCGAAGGCCTTGGCTGCGAGCCAGGTGCGCAGCGCGGGCGAGGTGGCGCCTTCATTGCCCTCGATCTCGGCCAGCAGCGTCGCGTAGTCCGCCGGATCGACCAGCACGGCGACGGCGTCGTGGTTCTTGGCGGCCGCGCGCACCATCGCCGGACCGCCGATGTCGATGTTTTCGATCGCCTCGGAGTAGGTGCAGGCGGGCCGCGCGACCGTTTCGGCGAACGGGTAGAGATTGACGACCAGCAGGTCGATGCGCTCGATGCCGTGCAGCGCCATCACGCTCTCGTCCACGCCGCGCCGGCCGAGCAGGCCGCCGTGGATGCGCGGATGCAGCGTCTTCACGCGGCCGTCCATGATCTCGGGGAAGCCGGTGTGCTGCGAGACTTCCTTGACGGTGATGCCCTGCTCGGCGAGCAGCCGCGCGGTGCCACCCGTCGAGAGCAGCTCGACGCCGCGGGCGGCGAGTGCGCGGGCGAGTTCGATGACGCCGGTCTTGTCCGAGACCGAGATGAGCGCACGACGCAGGACGACGGGCATATCAGGTCACTCCGGGTTGAGGCCGAATTCGCGCAGCTTGCGGCGCAGCGTGGCGCGGTTGATACCGAGGATTTCGGCGGCACGCGACTGGTTGCCGCCCGCATGGCGCAGCACCACGCGCAGCAGCGGTTCCTCGACTTCGCGCATCACGAGATCGTAGAGACCCGCGGGACGATAGCCGTCGAGATGGCTGAAGTAATCTTCGAAGGCACGCTCGGCATGCCCGCGCAAAGGCAGTTCCGGCCTGCCAGCATCCTTGCCTGATCCGTCGACCGACATCGCCCGCCCCTGCCTTTATCTTTGTGTCGCCCACGCGCCGAACAACTCGGCCGCACACGCGAACTGCAGCGACGTCGACGGAGCTGCCATCAGTCGGGCGCGCGCGTCGGGCGCACCGTCGAGCAGTCTTGCGTACCAGCCGAGATGTTTGCGTGCGATCCGCAGACCGGACTCCTCGCCGTGGAAGGCGTAGATGGCCTGCAAATGCGCCAAAACTATATCACGGCGCTCCGCCCGCGAGAGCGGCTCGGGCACCCGGCCGGCCGTCAGCAGCCCGTTGATGTCGCGGAAAATCCACGGGCTGCCATGGGCGGCGCGGCCCACCATCACCCCGGCGGCGCCGGTATCGGCGAGCACCTGCCGTGCCTTGGCGGCGTCGGTGATGTCGCCATTCGCCAACACCGGAATGCGCACGCTCTCGCGGATGGTGCGGATGGTGTCGTACTCCGCCTCGCCCTCATAGAAATCGGCGCGCGTGCGCCCATGGATGGCGAGCGCCGCGATACCGCTCTGCTCGGCAATCCGCGCCACGCGCGGCCCGTTGCGATGCTCGCGGTCCCAGCCGGTGCGGGTCTTGAGCGTCACCGGCACCGGCGCGCCGGTGGCGTTCACGGCCGCCACCACGCTCTCGAGGATGCGGCCCACCAGCGGCTCGTCCTGCAGCAGCGCCGAACCGCAGAGCCGATTGCAGACTTTCTTTGCCGGACAGCCCATGTTGATGTCGATCACCTGCGCGCCGAGATCGACGTTGCGGCGGGCTGCCTCGGCGAGTGCCGCGGGGTCGGCGCCGGCGAGCTGCACCACGCGCGGTTCGGGCTCGCCCTCGTGGTTCATCCGCTGGCGTGACTTGCGCGAGTTCCAGAGCCGCGTGTCCGAGGTGATCATCTCCGAGGCGGCGAGTGCCGCGCCGAGCTGCCGCGCGAGGATGCGGAACGGACGGTCGGTGACCCCGGCCATCGGCGCGAGTACCGCCGGCGCCGGGATTTCCCAGCGGCCGATGCGAAAAGCCGC
>CAZIRD010000179.1:3004-4544 GCA_964541625.1 uncultured Acidibacter sp. | reverse complement strand
TCCGGGTGCTGCGGGCCGACGCCGTTGCAGAACAGCTTGATGCCGCCACCCGTACCCGTGCTTTCCACCTTCGGCGTCTTGAAGCGTCCCTGACGGCCGAACTGCTCGGCCACCGTGGTCGTGAACGGGTACACCGTCGAGGAACCCACGACATTGATGAAGTCGCGCGCCGACTGGGCGGAGGCGAGCGGGGCGAAGCTGGCGACAGCCGCCACGACGGTGGAAACGAGCAGGGACTTCTTGATCACGGGTGACCTCCGGTTTCGTTGCGCGCGAACAATATGACAGTCATGTTGCAGAAATATTTCATGCGTGACGGGCGGCCGGCGGGGGCCGTCTATTGCAACCCCCGCCCCCCGCCTCTATAACGACGCCCCATGTCGGCGACCCTCGAACTCACCCAGGACCTGATCTCCCGCAATTCGGTGACGCCGGCGGATGCCGGTTGCCAGGAGGTCATGGGCAAGCGCCTCGCGGCGCTCGGTTTCGAGGTTGAAACGCTGCGTTATGGCAGCGTGGAGAATTTCTGGGCCACGCGTCGAGGCGGGTCGGGGGCAGGCGGACCCAGGTCCGTCGATGGTGCCGGCGCATTCGCCGATCCCGTCATCTGCTTCGCCGGACACACCGACGTCGTACCCACAGGGCCTCTTGAAGAGTGGCGAACCAACCCCTTCGTCCCCACCATCCGCGACGGTGTGCTGTACGGTCGCGGCGCCGCCGACATGAAGAGCGGCCTCGCCGCCATGATCACCGCCACCGAGGAGTTCGTGCGTGCCCACCCGCGGCACCGCGGAACGATCGCCTTCCTGATCACCAGCGACGAAGAAGGGCCTTCGGTTGACGGCACCAAGCGGGTCGTCGAAACCCTGAACGCCCGTGGCGTACACATCGACTACTGCGTCGTCGGCGAGCCATCCAGCGAGCGCGCGGTGGGCGACACGATCAAGATCGGCCGCCGCGGCTCGCTCTCCGGACGTCTGACCGTGCATGGCGTGCAGGGACATGTCGCCTATCCGCAGCAGGCCGAGAATCCCGTGCACACGCTCGCCCCGGCCCTCGCCGAACTCACCTCGCGGGTCTGGGACGCCGGCAACGAGCACTTTCAGCCGACCACCTTCCAGATTTCCAACCTCAATGCCGGCACCGGGGCGCCCAACGTCATCCCGGGCGAACTCAAGGCACGATTCAACCTGCGTTATTCGCCGGTGCAGACGGTCGATGAACTGCGCCGAACGGTTGAAGACATCCTGCAGAAGCACGGTGTGCGCTATACCCTCGAGTGGTACGTGTCGGGAGAACCGTTCTACACGCCGCCCGGCGAACTGTCGGCGGCCGCGGTCGAGGCCGTGAAGTCGATCGTCGGCAGTGCGCCGAAACTCTCGACGGGCGGTGGCACTTCCGACGGCCGGTTCATCGCGCCGATGGGCGCACAGGTCATCGAACTCGGCGTGACCAACGCGACCATTCACAAGGTCAACGAAGGCATACGCATCGAGGAAATCGACCTGCTGCACCGGATGTACGCCGGCCTGCTGCAGCG
>CAZIRD010000179.1:1722-2904 GCA_964541625.1 uncultured Acidibacter sp. | reverse complement strand
CAGGCGCTCGGCCATGCTGCGCGAGGACCAGCGTGCCGCATCCTCGCGGGCGTGGGCCGAGAGTTCGGCGCGGCGCGCCGGGTCGCGCAGCACCGAGGCCACCGCAGCCGCGAAGCCCGCCGTGTCTTCGGGCGCCACGACGCCGCCGCGCACGCCGGCAAGCACATCGGCCGTGCCCATGACCGCGGTCGATACCACCGGCGTGCCCTGGGCCATGGCTTCGAGCAACACGAGACCCTGGGTTTCGGTACGTGATGCAAACACGAAGGCATCGGCCGCGCGGTAGCAGTCCAGCAGAGAACTTGCACGGTCGAGATAGCCGACGAAATGCACGTTGGCGCCGAGCCCGAGTTCTGCGGTGAGCTTGCGTACATGCGCCGACGCCGGACCTTCGCCCGCGATCACCAGCAGCACGTCCGGCACCTGCTCGCGCAAGCGCGGCAGCATGTGCAGCAGGAAGTCGATGTTCTTTTCGTGCGCGACGCGCCCGACGAACAGCACCATCGGACGATCCGCCGCGATCCCCTGTTGTTCCCGGAAACGGGCGCCGTTGCCGGCGGCGAAGCAACCCGCCGGCAGACCCGTAGGCAGCACCTCGATCGGCGTGCGAACGCCATAAGCGCGCAAGGCGTCGGCCATCTGCCGCGAGGGTGAAATCACCGCCTGCACATCGTGGCACTGCGAAACGGTCACCCGCCTCGCGAGCGCGCGGGTCAGCGGCGCCGGCATCGCCGGCACGTAGTGATGCAGGTAATGCTCAAAGTAAGTGTGGTAGGTCTCGACGATCGGTGCGCCGAGACGCCGCGACAGCCGCCGACCCAGGTAGTGCGCGAGGAAGGGCGTCTGCACGTGGATTACGTCCACGTCCTCGGGCTGCAGCGTGGCGGCCCAGCGACTGAGCGCCGACCAGGACATCGCCCGATCCTCGGGATCGAACGGCACGGCGCGCGACGGCATGCGCAGGATCCGCTCGTCATCAGCGCGCGCCGCGGCGCCCGCTTCCGTCACCGGATACGCCGGCGCGAGCAGGGTCACGTCTGCGCCGAGCGCCCGCAGGTCCGCCCGAAACGTCTGTATGGACGTCGACACCCCGTTGACCCGCGGGAAGTAGACGTCGGAGAGCATCAGGATCCGCATGGTGGTCAGGATAGGGACGGGTTGTTACAAACTGGTTTCATGCGC
>CAZIRD010000179.1:0-1622 GCA_964541625.1 uncultured Acidibacter sp. | reverse complement strand
TGACGAGGGCCGGCCCGGCGAGCAGTTCGGCGCCCGTTTGCAGCGTCACGCTGCGCGTCGATCCACCCTGGCGGATCGTGAGGTTGACGAGACGCCCCGAGCGGACCGCCACGACGTCCTGGGCGACATTGGGACGGTGGAGCCGGTAGCGGGTCCATTGCTCGCCCTCGAGATCCAGCTCCTCTGCGGCGACCATAGTCCCGTCGCCCTGCCGCCACGCACTGTGGACGCTGGACCCGCAGCGCCACGCATCAAAAACGAATCGCAATCCATCGCTCGCTCCTCCCGCAACCTGCGCATCCCCGGCAAACACCAACCCGAGGGCCAGCGCGACCACCCCCGCCGACGCCACCGTCAGGCGGCCTCCCGAGCCGCCTGCGGCAGCGGCGTAACGGCCGCGTCGGGATCTTCGACGAGGCGCACCGCGTCGGTGTCATCGCTGGTCCAATTCCAGATGGCGAGTCGCCCGTTCCGGTCTTCGACGAGGGCAGTACAGCTCTCCACCCAATCGCCGTCGTTGCAGTACAGCACGCCGTCGATACGGCTGATCTCGGCACGATGGATGTGACCGCACACCACACCGTCAACGCCGCGACGCCGTACCTCGTGGGCAACGGCCTGCTCGAAACTCGAGATGTAGTTCACCGCATTCTTCACCTTGTGCTTCAGGTAATTGGCGAGTGACCAGTACTCGTAGCCAAAGAAACGGCGGATACGGTTGAAGTGCCGGTTCATTTCGATGGAAAAGTCGTAGGCATGCGAACCCAGCAGCGCGAGCCACCGGCTGCACTTGACCACGCTGTCGAACTCGTCGCCGTGCAGCACCAGCAACCGCTCGCCGGCTGCCGTGGTGTGGATGCAATCGCGCACGATCTCGAGGTTGCCAAACATCGAACCGGCGAACTCGCGGAAATCCTCGTCATGGTTACCCGGAACGAAGATCACCCGGGTCCCGTGCTTCGCCTTGCCGAGGATGGTGCGCAGCACGTTGTTGTGCTCCTGCGGCCAATAAAAGCTTTTGCGCAGACTCCAAAGATCGACGATGTCGCCGACCAGATAGAGGTTGTCGGTCTGCACTTCGCGCAGGAAGGACAACAACGCCGCCGCGTTGCAGCCACGGGAACCGAGATGCACGTCGGAGATGAAGACGCTGCGGACCGATTGGCGGTGGGACTGCGCGGGGCTCAAGGTCCTGAAGATCCTGCGTAACCGGAACTGGCCGCAGGGTGCGCGCCGCAGATTGCGGCGGCGTGAACGGGGCGTGAACTTATTGCGACGGCGACGGACGGCGCAGGTTCACAAATGCCGCCCACACGGCAAGCGCAATCACCCCGACCAGTACCCACGCAGGCATCGAGAGGCCGAGGAGCGACCAGTCGATTTTCTGGCACTCGCCGGCGCCAAAAAGCACCTTGCGAACCACCGTGGCAAACGGAAAGACGTCGAGCATGTAGTCGAGGCTCGCGCCACAGGCGGGCACAGAGCCGAACGGCAAGCTTTGTATGTAGACGTGCCGGCCCGCAACGTAGAGGGGAAAAGCCGCGGTCAGCAGCAGCAGCACCGCCCAGGCCTGGCGTCCACGCGTACCGGCGGGGTGATGCAGCGCGGCGAGCAGGAAGACC
>CAZIRD010000178.1:0-4597 GCA_964541625.1 uncultured Acidibacter sp. | reverse complement strand
GACAGCGTGAGCGCTGCGTTGACGGCCATGCGCAGGTCGTCGGTGGCAATGTATCGATCGGTACCGTTGAAGCGTTGCGTCATGGGCGAGGCTCGATGATCAGAGTGTGTGCCGCAGAGCCGGGCAGGAAGGGGCGTGGCTGACCGCGCACCCAGTCCTCGTAGCCGCTGCGGTAGAACGGCGACAGCGGATGGCCGCTCGGACCACCCGGAACCTGCATGTAGCCTTCCGCTTCGCGGCCCGGCGACACCGCAAAACGTTCGGACGCGCCGAAGTTCGGGCCGACCACGCGCGGCATGTTGAGATCGCCGGCGAGGCGTCGTGCCGGCATGTCGAGATAACGCCCAAGCGGTCCGAGTGCCGGCGAGAGCGGGTGACGGATCGCGCTGGTGTTGAACGCGCCCCAGCTGCAGCGGGCCAGCTGGCCGCAGGACTTCTCCGCCTCCGCGATCACTGCGTCGGCCTGCTGCAGCAGCAGGCTGCGCCAGTCGACGTGCCGCGCATCGAGGAGATGTGGCGGCTGCTCGCTGACGAGCCGCCACAGCGAACCTTCGAACAGCGGATAGGGCTCAGAGCCCTCGCCCGCACCGAGGGCACCGGTGATCATCGTCCAGACCGCAGCGCGGGTTCGTTCACGGAAATCGCGTACCAGCCGGTAGCTGACCGAGTCCACCGCCGCGCGTCCCTGCCAGTCGGCGGCGAGCCGACGCAACTCGGCGCGTTTCGGCTGATTGCGGATCGCGTCCTCGTCCAGCGTGCCGAGCAACAGCCGCTGCCAGCGCTCGAGCAGCAGTGCCCGATCATCGAGTTGTATCGAGAGCATGTCGGCCGGCGTCGCCGGCTGCTGCAGTGCGAGCAGGCGATCGCGGATCTGTCGCTGACGCACGCCCTTGTCGTAGTGCATGCCGCTTTCAGCCTTGCTGTTGCCGATCACCGCCTCGGCCGCGCCCTCGACATGGCGTGCGTTGGCGCTCCAGAGCCGGCCGATCTCCGGGTCGCGGATCACCGGCACTTCGCCGGCCTCGCGCCACGCCACGGCAGTGCCGGCAAACGCTGGAAAACCGTTGCGCGGCACACGGCCGATGATGCTCCAGGCGATATGGCCGTCGCGATCGCCGATCACCAGGTTCTGGTGCGGCATGCCAACCCGCGGCGCAAGCTGCAGCGCTGCGTCGACGCTAGTCACCTGCTGCAACTCACGCGCTGCCAGCGTCGTCGCACCGCGCTCGCTGATCAGCCAACGCGCCAGCCAGCAGGTCGCCGGCATGCGTGCGGCGTCACTTGCAGGCGGATCGACCCGCAGCACTACACCGAGCGGCGACTCACGCACCTCGGTGACCACCGGATCGTCATGGGCAACCAGCAGAGTCTCGCGGTGCACGCGGAAGCGGCGCTCGCCCTCGGCGGTGAAATAGACATTGCGAGCGGGATCACAGGCGACAGGCTGCACGGCACTCCAGTCGCCGTAGCTGTTGGTGAACGACCAGGCGACCCGACCGTTACTGCCGGCAACCAGCGCGCCGAGCCCGGGCAGCGTCACGCCATTGAGATCGAGACTACCGGACTCGCCACGCGCGACCTGCAGGCGCGCGCGATACCAGGTGGTCGGCACACGCAGTCCAAGATGCATGTCGCCTGCCACCAGCGCGGCGCCGCCGCGCGCGTGGCTGCCGGCAACCGCCCAGGCGTTGCTGCCCGGCAGCGGCGACTCGCGCAATGCAACTCGCGATGCGACGCGAGAGCTGCGCAGGTCGAGCAGCTCCGGCGAGGGCACTGCCGGCGCGGCGTAGGGTTCGCCGCCGTTGGCCGCGGCCTGCTCGGCCAGCGTCTGGAAATTCGGCGTGTCCCACTCGTCGCCGCGCGGGAAGAGAAAGCGCAGCACCTCGGCGGCGGGCCGGGCGTCAGCTTCCTCACGCGAGGCCGCTGCCACGCGTTCCTCGATGCGCGCCGCGATCTGCTGGCGCGGAATGTCATCGATCAGCGCCTGATACTGCAGGAACCACCACATGGAATGCACCGCGAGCACCGAATCCTCGGCGCGCCACGGCTCGGGGCTCGTGCGCAGCAGCAGATACTCCCAGGGGCGAACATCGAGCGAATCGATGCCGGCATTGACGCCGCGGGTATAGGCCTCGAGCCAGACGCGCTGCGCCGGCGTGGCATCGGCAAGCACGCGTCGCGCAACGGTCCGCAGGCGGAACAGCCTTGCGCGCCGGTCCTGCTCGATGAGTCCGTCGCCGAGCAGCGCGGCGAGTTCGCCAGCGGCGAGGCGGCGCGACAGGTCCATCTGGAAGTAGCGATCCTGCGCGTGGACATAGCCGAGTCCGTAGGCGACGTCATCGAGTGTCTCGCCGCGCACCGTCGGCACACCCTCGGCATCGCGCTCCACCTGCACTTCGGCGCGCGGCCCGCCGCTCGAAGCAACGATCCGGCCATCGATTTGCGGCAAGGAGCCGCGCAGCAGCCACCAGCCCGCGCCGGCGATCGTCGCACCCGCCAGCAGCAGCGCCGCGAGTGCGCCGATGAACCAGCGCTTCATCCGCCGACGACGCGGCGACGCGTGGCCGAGCGGAGCCTCACAGACGCTGCACCTTGATGATCTGCATCGAGTTGGTGCCGCCCTGCACACCAGTCAGTTCACCCTTGGTGAGGATGACCTGATCGCCCTCGTCGACCAGACGCAGATCGAGCAACAGGTCGAAGACGCGCTGGAACAGCGGCGTACGATCGTCCGGATGCACGTCGAAGGACACGGGATAGACGCCGCGGTAGAGCGTCACCCGGCGACGCGTACCCTCATGGCGGGTGAAGGCGTAGATGGGGATGTCGGAACGCAGACGCGACATCCACAGCGTCGTCTCGCCGCTCTCGGTGAGCGCGACTATCGCACGTACGTTGAGATGGTTCGCGGTGTACATCACCGCATGCGCAATCGCTTCCTCGGTCTGCGTGAAGGTGATGTCCGAGCGCTCGCGCGGCCCGGTTTGGGTAAGGTGAAAGGTCTCCGCACCCTCGATGACCTCGGCCATCGCCGCCACGGCCTTGACCGGATATTTGCCCGCCGCCGTCTCCGCCGAGAGCATCACCGCATCGGTGCCGTCGAGCACGGCGTTGGCGACGTCGCTCACCTCGGCCCGCGTCGGCACCGGGTTCTGGATCATCGACTCCATCATCTGCGTCGCGGTGATGGCGACGCGGTTGCGCATGCGAGTTTCGTGGATGATGGTCTTCTGCAGACCGGTGAGCGCCGCGTGCCCCATCTCCACGCCGAGATCACCGCGCGCAACCATGACCACGTCGGTGGCGTCGATGATACCGGCGAGCTGCGCGACCGCCTCGTGCCGCTCGATCTTCGCCACGATGCGGGTGTAGCCGCCGCCTGCGGCGCGCAGCAGCTCGCGCGCCAACTGGATGTCGGCGGCATCGCGCACGAACGACAACGCGAGATAGTCGAGGCCGTGTGCCGCGGCAAAGCGGATGTCCTCGCGGTCCTTGTCGGTAAGCGCAGGAGCCGAGATGCCGCCGCCCTTGCGATTGACACCCTTGCGGTTCGACAGCTCGCCACCGGAGACCACTCGCGTCTCGATGCGTGTGCCCTGCACATCGAGGACCTCGAGCACGATCAGGCCGTCGTTGAGCAGCAACGTGTCGCCGGCGGCGACATCGGCCACCAATTCCTTGTAGGCGACGCCGACCTCACGCTCGTTGCCGGCGTTCTTGTCGAGTGCGGTGTCGAGCGCGAACGGCTGGCCGTCGCGCAGTTGCACCGGACCCGCCGCGAAACTTTCGATGCGGATCTTCGGACCGGCGAGGTCGCCGAGTATCGCGACATAGCGCCCGGCACGCCGCGAGGCTTCGCGCAGCAGATCGATGCGACGCAAGTGGTCCTGCTGCGAGCCGTGCGAGAAGTTGATTCGCGCGACATCTAGCCCCGCGCGACACATGTCGACGAGCGTGTCGATCTGGTCGGTGGCCGGTCCGAGGGTGGCGACGATCTTGGTGCGGCGCATCATGCTCACGAGGCTGCTCCGCCGCGGTTCGCCGCACGCGCTTCGAGTGCCGCGACCGCCGGCAGTGTCTTGCCCTCGACGAATTCGAGGAACGCGCCGCCGCCGGTGGAGATGTAGGAGATCCCACCCTCGACGCCGTACTTCTCGATCGCCGCGAGCGTGTCGCCGCCGCCCGCCAGCGAGAACGCCGCGCTGGCGGCGATGGCCTCCGCGATCACGCGGGTACCCGCACCGAACTGGTCAAATTCGAACACGCCTACCGGACCATTCCAGAGAATGGTGCCGGCCGACTGCAGGCTGGCAGCGAAGGCCGCGGCGGTGCGCGGACCGATGTCGAGGATGAGTTCGCCGGCGCCGACCTCGCCGACCGGACGCACGGTCGCCGGTGCCGTCGGCGAAAACTCGGGCGCGACCACGACATCGAGCGGCAGCGGAATTTCCGCGCCGCGCGCCTGCGCCTGCCCGAGCAGCTTGCGCGCCGTGTCCAGCATGTCCGCCTCGTACAACGATTTGCCCACGGTGACCCCGGTCGCGGCGAGGAAGGTGTTGGCGATGCCGCCGCCGACGATCAGCTTGTCGACCTTGGC
>CAZIRD010000177.1:0-4641 GCA_964541625.1 uncultured Acidibacter sp. | reverse complement strand
CGCGTGTAAGTATTGGTCGGGACGCCGAGATTTGAACTCGGGACCCCTTGCACCCCATGCAAGTGCGCTACCAGGCTGCGCCACGTCCCGACCGGATACTTGAAACGTTCCGGGCACAGACTGCCCGGCAGTGATAATCATACCGTGCGCCGCTCAACGGCGCAGGAGCCGAAGGATTTCCTCGAGTTCGAGTCGCAGCTGGCGGACGATCTGCTGGCTCTGGCTGACGTCGCTGCGGGCCTCTTCGCCCTGCAGCTTGTTGCGGGCGCCACCAATGGTGAAGCCCTGCTCGTAGAGCAGCGCGCGGATCTGGCGGATGACGATCACGTCCTGCCGCTGGTAGTAGCGGCGATTGCCGCGACGCTTGACCGGCTTGAGCTGCGGGAACTCCTGCTCCCAATAGCGCAACACATGCGGCTTCACGCCACACAACTCTGCTACTTCACCGATGGCGAAATAGCGTTTTCCCGGGATCGCCGGGAGTTCGTCGTTATTCTTGGCTTCCAACATAGGCTTCGACTCGAGCCTTGAGTTTCTGGCCAGGACGGAAGGTCACCACGCGACGCGCGCTGATGGGGATCTCCTCGCCGGTCTTGGGATTGCGCCCCGGACGCTGGTTCTTGTCGCGCAGGTCGAAGTTGCCGAAGCCGGACAGCTTGACTTGGGCACCGGTGGAGAGGGCTGCGCGGACCTCCTCGAAGAACAGGTCGACGAGTTCCCGGGCCTCGCGCTTGTTCAGGCCGAGCTGGTCGAACAGCGCTTCCGCCATCTCCGCCTTGGTCAACGCCATGTCGAACCGCCCTGCTGCATCGTTGTTGGTCTTGTTCAACCCGTCCAGAAACCGCGGGGATATGCCGTCACTCGCGAAACTGCGCGCCGAGCTCCGTGCTCAACGCCGCCCGCGCGGCAGCCACTTCCCGGTCGGTCTCCTCGTCCGTGAGGGTGCGTTCTTTATCCTGCAAAATCAAGCCTAAAGCGACGCTTTTTCTCCCGGATTCGATTCCCGGTCCACGGTAGACATCGAACAGCACTACCTGCCGCAAAAGGCTTGACGCCGACGCTGCGACCCGTTCCCGGATGCTGTCGAACGCCACTGCCTCGTCGACTACGAAGGCGAGGTCACGACGCACCTGCGGGTAACGCGAAACCTCTGCGTAGGCAGGATACTCCACCTGCAACGCTTTACTAATCTCGATTTCGAACAGTACCGGCGTAGCCGTGAAGCCGAGTTCGCGGATGAGCCGCGGATGCAGCTCGCCGATCCAGCCGACCGGCTGGCCCGCACGCAGGATCCGCGCACTGCGACCAGGGTGCAGCGCCGGGTGGGTGCCGGCAACGAACGCGAAGCGGCTGAGGGGCCCGCTCAATGACAGCAGCGCCTCGACGTCGGCCTTCACGTCGTGGAAGTCCACGGTCTCGCGACCCCCGCCCCACTGTTCTGGCCAGCGCGGGCCGATGCAGAGTCCGGCGAAGCAGTCGCTCTCGGCAGCGCCCACCGGAAAAACCACCCCGTGCTCCATGAGCCGTACTCGCGACTGCTGGCGCCGCTGGTTCTCGAGCGCCGCCTTCAGCAGGCCGGGCCAAAGCGAGAGCCGCATCACCGCGAGGTCGCTGGCGATCGGGTTGGCAAGACGATGTACGGCGACACCCGGGAACAGCGACTCTTGCAGTGCCGGTTCCACGAATGCGAAATGGATGCCCTCGTGATAGCCGCGGGCGGCGAGGACATCGAGCAAGCGCTGTTCTTCGAGCCGCGTGCTCGGTTGCGACAGGATGGCCTGCGCGGCGCGGGCGGCGACCACCGGAATGGCGTCGTAACCCTCGAGTCGTGCCAGCTCTTCGATGAGATCGCGCTCGATCGAGATGTCGAAGCGGTGTGACGGCGGCAGCACCCGCAGCGTACCGGGGTCGGCGGCACTGCGCTCCACCTGCATACCGAGGCTCCCGAGTCGCGCGATGACCTCGGCCACGGGCCACTGCACGCCGAGCAGGCGCTCTACCTGGGGCAGGCGCAGCGCGACCGGGCGTGGCACCGGCAGGGTATCGGCTGCCTCGGCGACGACCGTCGGCCCGACTTGGCCACCCGCGATGTCGAGCAGCAGCTTCGTGGCGCGTTCGATTGCCGCGGCACCGAGCTGCGGATCGACACCGCGCTCGAAGCGCTGGCTGGCGTCGGTCGTGAGTCCGTAGCGGCGGCCGCGCCCCGCGATGGCAGCTGGCGCAAACCAGGCCACCTCAAACAACACGCGGCGCGTGTCGGCATCAACCGCCGTGCGCGCGCCACCCATGACCCCTGCCATGGCGACCGCGCCGAGATCGTCGGCGATGACCAGCACATCGCTCGCGAGATCAACGGTGCGTCCATCGAGCAACTCGCAGCGTTCGCCCTCGGCGGCCATGCGCACGCGCAGCGACCCCTCGACCTTGTCGAGATCGTAGGCGTGCATCGGCTGGCCGAGTTCGAGCACGATGTAGTTGGTGATGTCGACCACCGGGCTAATGCTGCGCAGCCCGGCGCGGCGCAAGCGTTCGCGCAGCCAGATCGGCGAGGCACGGCGGTTGTCGACCTCGACGATCACCCGCCCATGGAAACGCGGACACGCTTGCGGCGCCAGCAAGCTTGCGCGGGCGCGAGCTGCCAGCGCCGCGTCCGCCAGCATTGCCGCCACGGGCGCGCAATCGACATGACAGAGCGCGCGGCCGGTCAGGGCAGCCACTTCGCGGGCGATACCGCGTAGCGACATCGCATCGCCACGGTTTGGCGTAATGGCGAGTTCCAGCACCTCGTCATCGAGCGCCAGATATTCGCGCAGCGGTGTGCCCAGCGGCGCATCGGCCGGCAGTTCGAGGATGCCTTCGGAGGCCTCGGCAAGACCGAGTTCCTTGGCTGAACACAGCATGCCCGCCGACTCCACGCCCCGCAGCTTCGCCGCCTTGATGATCAGGCCGCCTGGCAGGGACGCGCCGACCTGCGCCAGCGCCGTCCGCAAACCCACCCGCGCATTCGCCGCGCCGCAGACAATCTGCAGCGCCGCCGCACGCGCAGCGTCGTCGCTGCCGAGCGCCACCTTGCAGATCTGCAGTTTGTCGGCCTGCGGATGTCGGCTCGCTTCAATGATTTCCGCGACCACGACGCCCGAGAAAGGCGGTGCCGCCGGCGTGATCGACTCGAGTTCGAAGCCGGCCATGGTGAGCCGCTCGCCGAGTTGTCGCGCGTCGAGACCGTGCCGAACCCACTCGTCGAGCCAGGCGCGCGAGACCTTCATGCCGCACCGAACTGGCCGAGGAAGCGCAGATCGCTCTCGAAGAAAAGCCGCAGGTCGTTGACGCCATAGCGCAGCATGGCGAGGCGCTCGATACCCATGCCGAAGGCGTAGCCCGTCCAGCGCTCCGGATCGACACCGGCAGCGCTGAAGACATTCGGATGCACCATGCCGCAGCCGGCGATCTCGAGCCAGCCGGTGTGCTTGCAGACGCGGCAACCCGCGCCGTCACAGAACACGCAGGACATGTCGACTTCGGCCGAGGGCTCGGTGAACGGAAAGTAGGAAGGACGCAGGCGCATACGCAGGTCCTTCTCGAAAAAGGCCTGCAAAAAGCCCTGCAACGTCGCTTTCAGGTTGGCGAAACTGACGTTCTCATCGACCACCAGACCCTCGACCTGATGAAACATCGGCGAGTGCGTCATGTCGTAGTCGCAACGGTACACCCGGCCCGGCATGATCATGGCGAGCGGCAGGCGGCCCTTGCGCAGTTCGCGGATCTGCACTGGCGAGGTGTGCGTGCGCAGCAGTCGGCCATCGGGGAAATAGAACGTGTCGTGCATCGCCCGCGCCGGATGGTCGGCGGGAATGTTCAGCGCTTCAAAGTTGTGGAAGTCGTCTTCGATCTCGGGACCCGCAGCGACTTCGAAGCCGGAATTGCGGAACAGCGTTTCGATGCGCAGGCGCGCACGAGTCACCGGATGCACGCCGCCGCGCGCCTCGCCACGCCCCGGCAGACTGACATCGATGCGTCCGGCCGCGAGCTCGGCTTCGATCGCAGCGGCTGCGAGTTGCTCGCCCGCGGCATCGATTGCCGCCTGCACGGACTGCTTTGCTTCGTTGATGCGCGCGCCGGCGGCCGGGCGCTCGGCGGCCGGCAGCGCGCCAAGCGATTTCAATTGCTCGGTCAACGTGCCTCTCTTGCCGAGCCAGCGCACGCGCACCTCGTCGAGGGCGGCGAGCGTACTGCTCGCCGCCACCTCTTCGAGAGCCTGGCGGGTAAGGGTCGCGAGATCGCCCACGACCGGCTCTTAGGCGATGCCGAGAGCTGCCTTGACCTTGGTCGCGATCGCGCCAAACGCCGCCGCGTCGTGCACAGCGATGTCGGCGAGCATCTTGCGGTCGATGTCGATGTTCGCGAGCTTGAGGCCGTTCATCATGCGGCTGTAAGACAGGCCGACCTGCCGCGCCGCGGCATTGATGCGCTGGATCCAGAGCGCGCGGAAATCACGCTTCTTCAGCCGACGGCCCTCGTACGCGTACTGGCCGGCCTTGATGACCGCCTGCTTGGCAGCACGATAGACCTTGCGACGCGCGTTGTAATAGCCCTTGGCCTTGCCGAGAACTTTCTTGTGGCGGCGACCCGCGGTCACGCCAC
>CAZIRD010000176.1:0-4731 GCA_964541625.1 uncultured Acidibacter sp. | reverse complement strand
AGATTGACTCGGGCCATCCATGGCCCTCGCCCCTCGCTCATGCTCGGGGCGCGCTGCGCGCGTCCGATTCGGCTTTCCTGCCGAATCGCCGAACTCAGAGAGTTCGTCCACAGACCCTGCTCAGACCCATGAAATAAAAAAGGGAGCGCGAGGCTCCCTTTTTTATTTCATCTGGCGGGGAAATCACTACTACATCACCAACTGGCTCGAGCGCGCAGAGCCGGCCTTTTTGAATGGCATGACAGATTCGAATATCCAGAGATTCGTCAGTGTCAGGCAGCAAGCGCCGATATCACTGCCCGGGGATCATTGCGAATCGCACGCAGGAGCGCTTTTGCCGGTCCGGTCGGCTCGCGGCGCCCCTGCTCCCAGTTACGCAGCGTCCCAAGATCGACACTCAACAACGCGGCAAACTTTGCCTGACTTAAATCGAGACTGGCACGAAGCGTCTTGATGGATGTCGCATCGACATGAAACTCACGTGACGGCGAACGAATGCCCCGTAAGATCTCATCGGCTTGTCGGACACTCTCGATGAGTTTCTTTGACTTTCTCGTATTCACTTCCAATTCTCCACTATCCTTTTTAGCACCTTCTTGTCATCGGTTGACAAGTCCACACGTTCGTTTTTGGCGTAAATCGCCAACATCAAAATCTGCGACTCGCCGACACGCCAGAAGTAAATGACGCGAGCTCCGGACCGCTTACCGCGACCAGGCAGCGACCATCGATATTTTCGAAGCCCGCCCGTGCTTGGAATCAAATCGCCGGCATCAGGTCGATCAGCGAGCACCTGCTGCAACTGCCGATAGTCGTCATCGGGCAACATGGCTTTGACATCGTTGGTGAAAATCGGTGTCTCGATGAATATCACATGGCAAGAGTACGCCAATGACTTATGTACGTCAATGACTTACTATCGACGGAGAGGGTGAGATTGACTCGGGCCATCCATGGCCCTCGCCCCTCGCGTGCGCTCGGGGCGCGCGGCGCGCGTCCGATTCGGCATTCCTGCCGAATCGTCGAACTCGGTGAGTTCGTCCACAGACCCTGCTCACACCCATGAAATAAAAAAGGGAGCGCGAGGCTCCCTTTTTTATTTCATCTGGCGGAGAGGGTGAGATTCGAACTCACGGTCCCCGTAAAGGGACGCCGGTTTTCAAGACCGGTGCATTAAACCGCTCTGCCACCTCTCCGTGCGGGTTGGTCGCGGTAATGCGGTAAATTATGCCCTGTCGGGCATGTTCTTGTCGGCCCGGGAGAAAAACATGATCCAGCGTGAACCGATATTGCCCGCCCTGATCCTCGCTGCCGGTGTCGTGCTTGCCGGCGGTCTGCTCGGCCAGGGCGTCGAGCGATTTCGCATGGCCGACCGGACCATCACGGTCAAGGGGCTTGCCGAGCAGGACGTCGAGAGCGATTTCGTCACCTGGAACATCGTCTTCCGGCGCGCCGGCAATTCCTTCGGCGAGGTGCAGCGGGCGCTGGCGGCGGATAGGGAGCTCACAGTCGCCTTCCTGAAGAAGGCGGGCATCGAGGCGGGTGAGTACGAGAGCCAGCCGCTGCAGATCGAAGACACCTACTCGCGCGACTTCGGGGCGCAGAACCAGCCGCTGCGTTACACGGGCACGGGACGCATCACGGTGAGCTCGAAGCGCATCGATCTCGTCACCCGCACGGCGCTCGCGGTCGATCCGCTGATCCAGCAGGGCGTGGCGCTGATGGGCGGCAACGGCCCGTGGTACCAGCTGCGCGGCTTCAACGATGCCAAGGCGCCGCTGCTCGCCGCGGCCACCCGCAACGCGCGGCAGCAGGCCGAGCAGTTCGCCAAGGAGGCCGGCGCGGATCTCGGGCCGTTGCGCACCGCGAACCAGGGCGTCATCACCATCACCGGCGCGAACGGCAATCAGTTCGGTGACGACCAGAGTGCCCGCACCAAGCGCCTGCGCGTGGTGAGCACCTTCCAGTACGAGCTCGACTGAGGCAGCACGCGTTCACGTCGCCACGCGGCGACGTGCAAGGGTCCCGCCGGCCTAGGGCTACTAGGGCCGCAGGGACTCGAGCCCGCCCATGTAGGGGCGCAGCGCAGCCGGCACGGTGACCGAGCCGTCGGCGTTCTGGTAGTTCTCGAGTACGGCGACCATCGCACGACCCACCGCCACGCCCGATCCGTTCAGCGTATGTAGCGGTTCAGGCTTGCCGGTTTCGGGATTGCGCCAGCGGGCCTGCATGCGCCGCGCCTGGAAAGCCTCGCAGTTGCTGCAGGAGGAAATCTCGCGGTATTTCCCCTGCCCCGGCAGCCAGACCTCGAGGTCATAGGTCTTGGCGCTGCCGAAACCGATGTCACCCGCACACAGCGCGAGCACGCGGTAAGGCAGTTCGAGCCGCTTCAACACTTCTTCGGCATGCGCGGTGAGCTGCTCGAGCGCCGCGTAGGAGTCCGCAGGTCTGACGATATGCACGAGCTCGACCTTGTCGAACTGGTGCTGGCGGATCATGCCGCGGGTGTCCTTGCCGGCCGCACCCGCCTCGGAGCGGAAGCAGGGCGTGTGGGCGACATAACGCATCGGCAGTTGCTCGGGCGCGATGATCTGTTCGCGCACGAGGTTGGTGACCGGGACTTCGGCCGTGGGGATGAGATAGAGCGGCTTGTCGCCGCGCAGCGCGAAAAGATCCTGCTCGAATTTCGGCAGCTGGCCGGTGCCGGTGAGCGCATCGGCCGAGACGATGTAGGGCGCGTAGATTTCCTGGTAACCATGCTCGCCGGTGTGCAGGTCGAGCATGAACTGGGCGAGTGCGCGGTGCAGCCGGGCGATGCCGCCGCGCAGCACTGCGAACCGCGCTCCCGAAATGCGACCGGCCGCCTCGAAGTCGAGACCGCCGAGACGGGCGCCGACATCGACGTGATCGAGCGGCGTGAAGTTGAAACTGCGCGGCGTACCGTGACGGCGCACCTCGAGGTTGGCCGCCTCGTCGCGACCTTCAGGGACCGAGTCGTGCAGCAGATTGGGCAAACCCATGAGCCAGCCGTCGGCCTCGGCCTGCACGGCGTTGAGCGCGGCCTCCGCCGCGCCCATCTGCTGCGTCAGCTCCTCGCCACGCTTGAGCAGAGCACTGGCGTCCTCGCCCTTGCCCTTCGCCATGCCGACGGCCTTGGCGTTGGCGTTGCGCTCGGCGCGCAGCTTGTCGGCCTCGAGTTGTACCTGCTTGCGACGCTCTTCGAGCGCGCGGAAACCCGGCAGGTCGAGCTCGAAGCCGCGGCGCGCGAGGTTGCGGGCGACGTTTTCGGTATCGGTACGCAGCAGTTTGGAATCGAGCACGGGAAACTCCAAAGAAAACGGTTATCCGGGTCCGAGCGCACGACCGGCGAGCGCTGCAGCGAGACAGAGCACGACCGTAGCAAGCACGTAGGCCGTGGCCCGCAACAGCGCACCGCCCGAGCCGAGCGTGACGGTCTCGAGCGCAAACGCCGAGTAGGTCGTGAAGCCGCCGAGCACCCCGGTCATCAGAAACACCCGCAGCGTCTCGTTGGCAGGGCCGGCGGCAGTCCGGCTGGCGAGCCATGCGGCCACCCAGCCGATGGCGAAACTGCCCACGACGTTGACGGCCATTGTAGCGAGCGGCCAGCCACCGGGCACGGTGGGCACCAACCGGCCGATGGCGTAGCGCGCGACACCACCAAGCGCGCTGCCCAAGGCGACCCAGACAAAGAGCGGCATCAGCCCTCTCCCCCGCCACCCTTGCCCGACTTGCCGGCCGCATCGATCGCGGGCTTTGCCGACGTTCTGGCGCGCAACCTCGCGAGGGCCTCGCCGATACGGATCTCGAGGCCGCGCTCGACCGGGCGGTAGTAGCGGCGATCGGGCATCTCATCGGGCAGATAGCGCTCGCCGGTGGCATAGGCCTCGGGCTCATCGTGCGCGTACCGATAACCTGCGCCGTAACCGAGATCCTTCATCATGCGGGTGGGCGCATTGCGGAAGCGCAGCGGCACCTCCAGTGTGCCGAACTTTGCGACGTCGGCCATCGCCTCCTTGTAACCCGCATAGACCGCGTTGCTCTTCGGCGCACAGGCGAGATAGACGATGGCGTTGGCGAGCGCGAGTTCGCCCTCGGGGCTGCCGAGCCGGTCGTAGGTTTCCCAGGCGTCGACGGCGATTTGCAGGCCGCGGGGGTCGGCGAGACCGATGTCCTCGACAGCCATGCGCGTGATGCGCCGCGCGAGATAGGCGGGATCGCAGCCGCCGTCGACCATGCGCGCGAACCAGTAGAGCGCGGCGTCCGGATCGGTGCCGCGCACGCATTTGTGCAGCGCGGAGATCTGGTCGTAGAACTGCTCGCCGCCCTTGTCGAAACGCCGGCGGGTACCGCCGGCAACTTCGGCGCATTGAGTGACAGCGATGTGCCCGGCGGTGGCGAGGTCGGCCGCAATCTCCAGCATGTTGAGCGCACGACGCGCATCGCCGTCCGCCGCAGCGGCAAGCAGCGCGAGCGCTTCGTCGTCGATGCTCAGGCGCTGGGCACCGAGACCGCGCTCGCTGTCGGCGAGCGCGCGGCGCAGCAGTGCGACGAGATCTTCGGCGGCGAGCGGCTTCAGCACGTAGACCCGCGCCCGCGAAAGCACGGCGCTGACCACCTCGAACGAGGGATTTTCGGTCGTGGCGCCAATGAAGGTGAGCGTGCCGTCCTCCAGATACGGCAGGAAGGTGTCCTGCTGCGACTTGCTGAAGC
>CAZIRD010000175.1:0-4746 GCA_964541625.1 uncultured Acidibacter sp. | reverse complement strand
CGGCGGTGAAGCCGAGCTCGACCTCGATGTCGATCTTCTTGAAGCGCTCCTTGAGGGAGACGTGCGGCACCAGTCGACGCTCGGTGGCGCTGTAGTCGTTGGCGTACGACCACTCGTGCATGCCCATCTTGCGGCTCTGCAGGTTGACTCCGGCGGGCAACCGCTCGCCGACCGGCTTGCCCTGACAGTGCTGGTGGATGGAGATCGCAGCCTGATGACCGTGTTCCACCGACCAGATTATGTTCTTCGGGCCGAAAGCGGCGTCACCACCAAAGAAAATACCGGGCCGTGTGCTCTCGAAGGTGACCGCATCGACCTTGGGTACATCCCATTTGTCGAACTCGATGCCGAGATCGCGCTCGATCCAGGGGAAGGCGTTTTCCTGGCCGATGGCGAGGATCACGTCGTCGGCCGGCAGGAACTCCTCGCCGGCGACCCGCTCGGCAGTGATGCGGCCGCGCGCGTCGATATCGTACTCCATCACGTCAAACAGCATGCCCTTCAAGCGTCCGCCTTCGACCACGAAACTCTTCGGCGATCGGTTGATGACGATCTCGACGTTCTCGGCCTCGGCGTCCTCGAGCTCCCACTCGGAGGCCTTGAAGAACTGCCGCGGCTTGCGGGCCATGACCTTCACGCTCTTGGCGCCGAGACGCAGCGAGCTGCGGCAGCAGTCCATGGCGGTGTTGCCGACACCGATGATCAGCACCTTCTCGCCCACCGACTTCACGTGCTCGAACGCAATCGACTCGAGCCAGGTGATGCCGATATGGATGTTCGCCGCGCCCTCGGTGCGACCGGGCAGTGTCAGTTCCTTGCCCTTGGGCGCGCCTGAACCGACGAACACCGCATCAAAACCCCCGTCCTCGAGCAGCTGACGCATCGAGTCGATGCGCTGGCCGAGGCGCAGGTCGACACCCATGTCGACGATGGCGGCGATTTCTTCGTCGATCACGGAACCGGGGAGGCGGAACGAGGGGATGTTGGTGCGCATCAGTCCGCCAGCGGTGGCGAACTGCTCAAAGATGGTCACCTCGTAGCCGAGCGGCATCAGGTCGTTGGCCACCGTCAGCGACGCACAGCCGGCGCCGATGCAGGCCACCCGTTTGCCGTTCTTCTGCTGCGGAATGGACGGCAGGCGATCGCGGAATTCGTCCTTGTGGTCGGCGGCAACGCGTTTGAGCCGGCAGATGGCCACTGGTTTCTGCTCGACGCGACCGCGCCGGCAAGCCGGTTCGCAGGGCCGGTCGCAAACCCGACCGAGAATGCCCGGGAAAACGTTCGAGCGCCGGTTCACCAGATAGGCGTCGGTGAAGCGCCCCTGCGCGATCAGCCGGATGTACTCCGGAACGTCGGTGTGGGCGGGACACGCCCATTGGCAATCCACGACCTTGTGGAAATAGTCGGGATGCGCGGTATCTGTCGACGGCATTCAACCCCCGGTCTGTCGAGCAACCACCCTTGGCCCGAGTATCCAACCGGTGCGGACAAATGTCACCGTGAACAGACCCTGTACGAGGGGTACGATGCCGCCCTCTCCATCCTTTGGAAGGCCCAGCGATGATCGAGATGGAACCCCCCACTGAAATCCGCCTGCGCCGGCAGTCGCGGATGCTCGAGGTCGCATTCGGCGACAGCGAGCGATACAGCCTGCCGTTCGAGTTCCTGCGGGTCCACTCGCCCTCCGCCGAGGTCAAGGGACACGGACCGGGGCAGGAGACCCTGGTGGTCGGCAAACAGGCCGTGGGGATCCGCGAGGTCGAGCCGGTAGGCCAATATGCGGTCCGGCTGGTCTTCGATGACGGCCACGACAGCGGGCTCTATAGCTGGAAATACCTGCGCGAAATCGGTCGCGATCAGGAGGCGCTCTGGCGCAATTACCTTGCACGAGTGGCGGCGGCGAACGCCGGGCGCTGAGGGTGGAGCCAGCTGACGCCTAGACAAAAAAAGGCCGGGCTGAGCCCGGCCGTGCAATCCCTTTTTGCTTTTCTTCAACCCCCGTTCGGCCGATCCATTGCTGGATCGGTACGTGTCGCGATGTTTTACGCCCCTCGTCTGGGAAAATCCATAGCCCCCTCGACAGGCCTCGCACGCCGCGCGTCGGCGAACCCGATGCTGACGCTACAATGGCCGGCCCGGCGCTGACGCCGGATACGGCTGGAGCCCGGTCCCCCATGGCTGTCGAGAACGAGTCCAAAACCACCCACTTCGGCTTCGAGGATGTCGCCTGGCAAGACAAGGCCAGACGCGTACGCGGGGTGTTCGACTCGGTCGCGCCGCGATACGACCTGATGAACGACCTGATGTCGGGCGGGCTGCATCGGCTGTGGAAGGAGTTCACGCTGTCGCAAACCCGGCTGCGTCCCGGGCAGCGGGCGCTCGATGTCGCCGGCGGTACCGGCGATCTCGCACGCGGAATGCACAAGCAGGTGGGCGAGCGCGGTCTCGTGGTGCTCTCGGACATCAACGGCGCCATGCTCGCGCAAGGTCGCGACCGCACCCTTGATGCCGGCATCGTGCGCGGCGTCGAGTACGTGCAGGCAAACGCCGAGGCACTACCGTTCGCCGACAACAGTTTCGACTGCGTCACCATCGGTTTCGGACTGCGCAACGTCACCGACAAACCGGCGGCGCTGCGCGCCATGCAGCGCGTGCTCAAGCCAGGCGGCCAGCTGCTGGTACTCGAGTTCTCGCAACCGACCTCGCCGGTGGTCAGGCCGCTGTACGACGCCTACTCTTTCAAAGTTCTGCCGCTGCTCGGCAAGCTGGTCGCCAACGATGCGGACAGCTATCGCTACCTTGCGGAGTCGATCCGCAAGCACCCCGATCAGGAGACCCTGCTCGGCATGCTGCGGGACGCCGGCCTCGAGGACTGCCGCTTCCACAACCTCTCGGGCGGCATCGTCGCCCTGCACCGCGGCAACAAATATTGAATCGGTCTCCATCGTTGATCGCTGACCCATCGTGCTGACAGAAGCCATCGAAAACCTGCTGAACCGCAACCTCGGCCAGTCGCCGCGGGCACGCGAGTGCTGTGCCGCCCTGAAGGGGCGCCGGCTGCGCATCGTGGTCCGCGACCTTGGACTGCAGATCGGCTTCGAGTCGCTCGGCGATACACTGCGCATCTCGCGGCAGGCCGAGGGCGAATTCCACGCCGAAGTGGCCGGTAGCCCGATCAATCTGCTCGCTCTCGCCGGACCGCAGCCGGAGCGGCTGCTGAAATCCGGCGCGGTGCAGGTCAGCGGCGAAGTGGAACTGCTGCAGCAATACCGCGATCTCGCCCTGCTGCTGCGCCCTGATCTCGAGGACGAGCTGGCGCGGCTCATCGGCGACTCGCCTGCCCACCGTCTGGCCGGCCTTGCGCGCGCAGCGCTCGCCTTTGGTCGCCGCAGCGCCGATACCGCGGTCCGCAACACCGCCGAATACTTTGCCCACGAAACCGGCGATCTCGTGCCGCGTGCCGAGGCCGAAGAGTTTCTCGCCGAGGTTGACCGGCTGCGCGAGGACGCCGATCGCGCCGCGGCACGACTCGACGCCCTGCTGGCGCGGCTAGACGATAGCGACCGCAACGCTGCTGCGGCCACCTCCGGGAATACACCGTGAAGCTGCGTGTTCTCGCACGCCTCGTGCAGATTCAGCGCGTGCTCGTCCGCCACGGACTCGACGAGTTCGTCGCCGAAACCCATCTCTACCGGCCGCTGCGTTTCGTGTTTTTGGCATCGCCCTGGACCTGGTTCGAACGGCGCAAGGGTGCCTCGCGCGGCGAGCGCCTGCGGCTTGCTCTCGAAGAGCTCGGCCCGATCTTCATCAAGCTCGGCCAGGCGCTCTCCACGCGCCGCGACCTGCTGCCGCCGGACATCGCCGAGGAACTGGCGCGGCTGCAGGACCGCGTGCCCGCGTTCGACGGTGCGCTCGCCCGTCGCATCGTCGAGCAGGCCTACGACAAGCCACTCACCGAAGTGTTCGCCCAGTTCGAGGAGACGCCGCTGGCGGCCGCCTCGATTGCCCAGGTACATGTCGCGACGCTGCGCGACGGCCCCGAGGTGATCGTCAAGGTACTGCGGCCCGGCATGCGCGAGGTGATTGGCCGCGATCTCGAGGTCATGCATGCGCTCGCCGCGCTCGCGCGGCGAAATTCGGCGGAGGCCCGGCGGCTGCGGGTGGATGAGATCGTCGACGAGTATGAAAAGACCATATTCGACGAACTCGACCTCATGCGCGAGGCGGCCAACGCCTCACAGCTGCGCCGCAATTTCGAGGGCTCGCCGCTGCTGCACGTGCCGGCGGTGTACTGGGACCACTGCCGCGTAAACGTGATGGTGATGGAACGCATCCGCGGCGTCACCATCAGCGACATGACGACGCTGCGCGCCATCGGCACCAACATTCGCTTGCTGGCGGAGAACGGCGTGAAGATCTTTTTCACGCAGGTGTTCCGCCACAACTTCTTCCATGCCGATATGCACCCCGGCAATATCTTCGTGCTGGTCGACGACCCGGCGCGCCCACGCTACGCCGCGGTCGACTTCGGCATCGTCGGTACGCTCGACCTGCGCGACATGCACTATCTGGCGGAAAACTTCCTCGCAGTGTTCGACCGCAACTACCGACGGGTCGCCGAACTGCACGTCGAGTCAGGCTGGGTACCACCGACGACGCGGGTCGACGAGATGGAGTCGGCCATCCGCACGGTGCTCGAGCCCATCTTCAACCGGCCGCTCAAGGACATCTCCTTCGGCACCATCC
>CAZIRD010000174.1:0-4796 GCA_964541625.1 uncultured Acidibacter sp. | reverse complement strand
GCCTCGATGATGATGCAATCGTCTTCAACCGTGTAGGTCGCCCGGGCCTTGAAGCTGCCCGTGCCCTTGTCATAGAAATCGACCAGATCGGAGCGCGGCGAGACGATCTCGGCGCCGGTCGGCAGGTCTGGCCCCTTGACGAACTTCATCAGGGCGCGCGTCGTCGCCTCGGGTTCATCAAGCAGGTGGATGCAGGCCTGCGCGACCTCGCGCAGGTTGTGCGGTGGAATGTCGGTGGCCATGCCGACGGCGATGCCGGTGGTGCCGTTGAGCAGCAGGTTGGGCAACCTTGCCGGCAGCACGGACGGCTCTTCAAGCGTGCCGTCGAAGTTCGGTACCCAGTCGGCCGTGCCTTCGCCGAGTTCACGCAGCAGCACTTCCGCGTAGCGGGTGAGCTTGGCTTCGGTGTAGCGCATCGCCGCGAAGGACTTCGGGTCATCCTGCGAGCCCCAGTTACCCTGACCGTCAACGATCGGGTAGCGGTAAGCGAACGGCTGCGCCATCAGCACCATGGCCTCGTAGCAGGCCGAGTCACCGTGCGGATGGAACTTACCGATCACATCGCCCACGGTGCGCGCCGATTTCTTGTGCTTGGACACCGCCGAGAGCCCAAGTTCGCTCATCGAATAGATGATGCGACGCTGCACGGGCTTGAGTCCGTCGCCGATCGCCGGCAGCGCACGATCGAGGATGACGTACATCGAGTACTCGAGGTAGGCCTTCTCCGTGAAGGCGCGCAACGGCTGGCGCTCGATCCCCTCGAAACCGAGATCCTGGTTCTGCATCAGACGCTCACCTGCACGAGATTGCCCTTCTGCTCGAGCCACTCGCGCCGATCGGCGGCGCGTTTCTTGGCGAGCAGCATGTCCATCAGACTGTCCGTCTGGTCCGCTGCGTCCAGCGTCAGCTGCACGAGCCGTCGCGTGCGCGGATCCATGGTGGTCTCGCGCAACTGCGAGGGATTCATCTCGCCGAGTCCCTTGAAGCGGGTCACCTGCGGCTTCGCGCGCACCTTCTCCTGTTCGAGGCGGTGCAGGAAGCCATCACGCTCGCCGTCGTCCAGTGCATAAAAAACTTGCTTGCCGGCATCGATACGATAGAGCGGCGGCATGGCGACGAACACATGTCCATTCGCCACCAGCGGACGGAAATGTCGCAGGAACAGCGCGCAGAGCAAGGTGGCGATGTGCTGCCCGTCCGAGTCAGCATCCGCCAGGATGCACACCTTGTTGTAGCGCAGGCGGGAAAGATCCGGCGTGCCGGGTTCGATGCCAAGTGCGACGCTGATGTCATGCACCTCGGCGGAAGAGCCGATCTCGCCGGGCTCGAGTTCCCAGGTGTTCAGGATCTTGCCCCGCAGCGGCATGATCGCCTGAAAGTCCTTGTCGCGTGCCTGCTTGGCCGAGCCGCCGGCTGAGTCGCCCTCGACCAGAAAAAGCTCGGAGCGCTGTGGATCATCGCCCGCGCAGTCGGCAAGCTTGCCGGGCAGCGCAGGGCCGCCGGAGATACGCTTGCGCTGTACCTTCTGCGCCGCCTTGAGCCGCTCCTGGGCGTTCTGGATCGCGAACTGCGCGATCCGCTCGCCGGCGTCAGGATGCTGCGCGAGCCAGAGGCCGATCGCGTCTTTCGCGTAGCTTTCGACCAGTTGCGCCGCATCGCGCGACGCCAGACGCTCCTTCGTTTGCCCGGCAAACTGCGGGTCGCGCATCTTGATTGAGAGTACGAAGCGGACGCCGTCCCACACATCCTCCGGCGCAAGCTTGATGCCGCGCGGCAGCAGGTTGCGGAACTCGCAGAACTCGCGCACCGCCGCGGCCGTACCGGCGCGCAGGCCGTTGACGTGCGTGCCGCCTTCCGGGGTCGGAATGAGGTTGACATAGCTCTCGGCGAGCGCGTTCTCGGCACCGGGAGCCCAGCAGATCGCGTACTCGACCACATCCTGATCCTGCACCCGTTTGCCGGTGATCGGCTCGGCTGGCAGGCGATCCGCCTTGCCGAGTTCATCAACGAGGTAGGCGCCGAGGTCGCCGGCGAAGAACCACTCGTCACGCTCGCCGGTGAACTCGTTGCTGAATGAGATGCGCAGGCCCGGACAGAGCACCGCCTTGGCCTTGAGGGTATGGCGCAGCTGCGGCACGGAAAACTTTTCGGCATCGAAGAATTTCGGGTCCGGCCAGAACCTGACCGTGGTGCCGGTGTTGCGCTGCCCGACGCTGCCGATCACCGCGAGCTTGGAGTCGAGCTTGCCGTCGCGAAAGCCGATCGAGTACTCCTTGCCGCCGCGCCGTACCCGGCACTCGAGCTGCCTGGAGAGCGCGTTCACCACCGACACGCCGACGCCGTGCAGACCACCGGAAAACCCGTAGCTACCGCTGTCGAACTTGCCGCCCGCATGCAGCCGGGTGAGGATCAATTCGACGCCGCTGACCTTTTCCTTCGGGTGGATGTCGACGGGCATGCCGCGGCCGTCGTCACTGACCTCGAGCGAGCCGTCCTTGAAGATGGCGACATCGATCTGCTTGGCGTGCCCCGCAAGCGCCTCATCGACGCTGTTGTCGATGACCTCGTGGGCAAGATGATTCGGCCGCGAAGTGTCGGTGTACATGCCCGGGCGGCGCCGTACGGGCTCCAACCCGGAGAGAACCTCAATGGCTGAGGCGTCGTAGTCTTTGGCCATCCCGCAAGTCTAGGCGAAATCGGCGAGCAGAGCCTTGCGAGTGGTCTCCGAAATGGCGTCGTTGGCGTGCGTGTAATTCGCGTGATCGATGCCGGCGACGAGCCGTGCGCCGCCGCGCAGCGCGTTGATCATGGCCTCGGTGAGCTCGAAGCGCAGGAAATGCACCGACGAGGTCTTCTCCTCGTTCTCGCGCTCCAGGTCTTCATCGGCAATGGCGTAGACACGCGAGAAATCCGCGACCTGCACGTAGCAACGATCCTCGATGCCCTTGAGTCGTGCGAGATGCTGCGGCCGCGTCAGCGGATCGGCGAACTCCACCAGCAAGGTCACCTTCCAGTTACGGCCGTCCGGGATCAGCGGGTTGTACGCCTGCAGTTCATCGTCGATCCCCTCGGGCTCGAAGATGCGCTCAGTGCGCAGCATCTCCTGCACCTGGTAGTGAATGGTCAGCCGGTCTTCGAACAGCCATGTGGTGTTCGGACCGACGCCAACCGTGCGCGATTTCTTGTGCGCGATCACTTTGCTGCGAAACGTCGGACGCTCGCGCGCATAGGTCTCGAGGGTCATGAGGTCGGCGGTGGTGAGCTTCTGCATGGGTTCAGATTCCGTATGCTTTCCTGAGCAGCTTGAGCGGATGTTGGGGCTCTTTCGGTTCCTTGAGCCCGGTCTCGATCTGGTGGCCTGCCATCGGGCAGTCCGAGGTGTAATGGTCGGGGTTCGCCTTCTCGACGCGGCTCATCACCGGCTTGCCGATCTTCACCGACGCGGGGCGGAACTCCTTCTTCACCGCGTAAGTACCGTTATGCCCGGAGCAGCGCTCGATGACGTCGATGCTGGTGTTTGGCACGAGCTTGAGCACGTCGCGCGTCTTCAGACCGATGTTCTGCACCCGCAGGTGGCAGGGCACGTGGTAACTGACTTTGCCGAGTTCGGCGACGAAATCGGTGCGCAGCAGGCCCGCCTTGTGCCGCAGCATCAGGTATTCGAACGGATCGAAGATGCGCGCCTTGACGGCCTGTACGTCCGCATCCTCCGGGAACATCAGCGGCAGCTCCTGTTTGAACATCAGCACGCAGGACGGGATCGGCGCGACGATGTCGTAGCCCTCGTCGATCGCCTGCTTGAGCGCCGGAATGTTGGTGTCCTTGTGACGAGCCACGGTCTCGAGATCGCCGAGTTCCAGCTTCGGCATGCCGCAGCATTTTTCCTGCGAGACGATCTTCACCGGGATGCCGTTGTGCTCAAACACCTCGACGAGATCGAGATTGAGGTCGGGCTCGTTGCGATTGCCGTAGCAGGTCGTGAACAGCACCACCTTGCCGCGGGTCTCGGCGGTGGGCTTGGGCACGGCGGCGAGCTCGCGACCGGCCAGCTGGCGACGCGCGCTGTTCGAGTGGTAAGCGGGAATCGGCGCATCGACCGCAACGCCCAAGGTGGCGTCGAGCAGTTTGCGCCCGGTTTCGGTCTTGTTGACCGCGTTGACCACCTGCGACACCACCGGGATCCCGGCAAGAGTGCCGACAACGTCGGTCGAGGAGAGAACTTTGTCGCGCAGCCTGACCTCGCCCTTCTTCGCCTTGATGGCCTTGGCGCGCAACATGAGGTGCGGAAAATCGAGGTTCCAAGGGTGCGGCGGCACGTAGGGACACTTCGTCATGTAGCACATGTCACAGAGGTAACAGTGATCGACGACGTCCCAGTAGACCTTCTTGTCGACGGTGTCGAGCTCGCCCGAGGGCGCGGCGTCGACGGCGTCGAACAGGGTCGGGAACGAATTACACAGCGAAAAACAGCGTCGGCAGCCGTGGCAGATATCGAACACCCGCTCGAGTTCCTTCTCGAGCGCTGCTTCGTCATAGAACGCGGGATCGCGCCAGTTGAGCGGGTGGCGGGTCGGCGCCTCGAGGGAGCCCTCGCGTCCGCCGGTGAGCATGCTGTTGGTCATCGTCCCACTCCTTGGGTCTTGACCGGGGTTCCCTGCCTGCGGGAACAGAGGTCGGCTTGAATCAGAACGGCGACGCCGGGGCTGTGAGGCCGCCGACGCCGCCGTACTGGAAGGCGGTCAGATCGACTCGAGAGCCTTGGTGAAGCGGTTCGCGTGCGAACGCTCGGCCTTGGC
>CAZIRD010000173.1:0-4815 GCA_964541625.1 uncultured Acidibacter sp. | reverse complement strand
CGCGGCGAGGTGGCCGGCGTACGCGTCTATGACGACTTCGCCCACCACCCGACCGCCATCGCCACCACGCTCGAGGGCCTGCGTCGTCGCGTCGGTGGCGAGCGCATCGTCGCCGTGCTCGAGCCGCGCTCGGCCACCATGAAGCGCGGCGTGCACAAGGACACGCTGGCCGCGTCGCTGGCGAGTGCGGATGAAGTCTGGTTCTATGTGCCGCCCGATCTCGGCTGGGATGCGGGCACGGTGGTGCGTTCGCTCGGCAGCCGCGGGCACCTCGCCGCCGACATCGACGCGCTGGCTGCGGAGCTCGCGCTGCGCTTGCGCCCCGGGGACCACGCGCTGATCATGTCGAACGGCGGTTTTGGCGGCCTGCACGGCAAGCTCCTCGCGGCGATCGGTTCGCGCGCCGAGAAGGGCTGAGGGAGTTCTCATATGGGGCGCATCGATCAACGCATCGTCACCGTCGGCATGACCGGTGCCTCGGGCGCGCAGTACGGTCTGCGTCTGGTGGAATGCCTGATCAAGGCCGACTACACCGTCTATCTGATGTTTACCCGGGCAGCGCAAATCGTCGTGGGCTCCGAGACCGATTGCCGTCTGCCCGGCCGGACCGCCGAGCAGACCCGTCACCTCGCGGCGTTGTTCGGTGCCCGCGAGGGTCAACTGCGGGTGTACGGTGACGAGGAGTGGACCTCGCCGGTGGCGAGTGGCTCGGGCGCACCGCTGCGGATGGTGGTCTGCCCGGCGAGCATGGCGACCGTCTCGGCGATTGCCACGGGCGCGAGCGAGAATCTGCTCGAGCGTGCGGCCGATGTGGTCATCAAGGAACGCGGCAACCTCGTGATCGTGCCGCGCGAGACGCCGTTCTCGCCGATCCATCTCGAGAACATGCTCAAGTTGTCGCGCCTCGGGGTGACGATCCTGCCGGCGAACCCGGGCTTCTACAACCGGCCGACCAAGGTCGAGGAGTTGGTTGATTTCATTGTGGCGCGCATCCTTGACCAGTTCGGCATCGAGCACGAACTCATGAAGCGCTGGGGATGAGCCAACTACCGCTCTTTCCGCTCAACACCGTGCTGTTCCCGCGCGGCCCGCTGCCGCTGCGCATCTTCGAGACGCGTTACGTCGACATGGTCAAGCGCTGCATGCGCGAGGAAACCTCCTTTGGCGTGGTGCTGGTGCAAGGCGGTTCCGAGGTCGGCCAGGCGGCGGGATTTGCGGACATCGGCACCAGCGCACGCATCGTCGATTTCAACCTGCTGCAGGATGGCCTGCTCGGCATCACCTGCCACGGCGAGCGGCGTTTCCGCGTGCTGCGTCGCTGGCGTGAGGCGGATGGCCTGAACATGGGTGAGGTCGAATGGCTGGATGCGCCGGCGGCGCGCGCCGTGTCGGTACCCGCCGAGTACCGACACCTCGCAGACCTGCTGCGTCGGGTTCTGCCCGAACTGGGCGATGTTTACGCCGGGCTCGAACCGCGGCATGACGACGCTGACTGGGTGGGCGCGCGACTGGTCGAGATCCTGCCACTCGCACTCGGTGACAAGCAGGCGCTGCTGGAACTCGAAGAGCCGCTCGAGCGGCTGGCGCTGATCGCGCCGCTCATCCGTCGCGCGGACGACGCTGCGGACTGAGTGGTTCGCGGCGCGAGTAACCGCGCCAGAGCACCCAGCCGATCAGCAGCGTCCACGCCAGCACCAGCCAACCGACCACACCGTCGAACTGCGACAGCAGGAAGCGCGCAGGATTGTCCTCGACGGGCTGCGTGGTCTCGCGCAGCAGACTGATCACCCAGACCCAGCCGGCGTGTAAACCGATGCAGGCCGCGATGTTGCCGGTGATCGAGCGCACCATCCCAAGCAGTACGCCGACGGCGAACAGCGCCAGCCAGGCATCGATGATTTCCAGCGGTCGCGCGAAGCCGACGAGGGTGCCGAGCACGTAGCGCAGGCCGCTGTCGGGTCCGAGTTCCTCGACCGGGACGCGATAGCGGCCGACGAAATGCAGCGAGGCGTAGAGCAGCGCGGTGAGCAGGATCGCGGTGCGCGGGCCGGCCTCGCGGGCGATGCCCGTGTGCATGGCGCCGCGCAGGAATGTTTCCTCGATGAAGGCCACCGCGAGACCGGTGGCGAGGCCGCCGACGAGCAGCTGGCCGAGCAGCGTGGCATCGATGCCGAGGTCGGTGCGCAGCGTGCGCAGGTCGAGTCCGAACATGATCAGGCTCACCGGCAGCATGGTGGCGATGCCGAGACCGAGACCGACCAGCATTTCGCGAAGGAATGCGCGCCGCTCGAGACCGAAGCCGAGACTCTGGCGGTCGGCGAGCGCGAGGCGGCGGGCGACCAGCAGGAAGCCGATCAGCAGCACCACCATGCCCAGCCTGTTGGCGATTCGGTGGAACTTGAAGTCGAAAGTCGGTGTGAGCAGCTCGTAGAGCGGCCAGGTGAGCAGGATCATGGCGGCGAAGCCGATCGCGAAGAGGCCCATGAACCAGATGAAGGCGCGCATCGGTGGCGTTCCTCGGTGCTGAGTGCGGGGTCAGTGTGAGGCAGGAGCCGGCGCCGAGGCGGGAGTCGGCGTCACGACGGAGGCCGGCGCCGCGGCGGGCGCGAAGGGTTCGACCACCCGTCCCGCCCGCCTGAGCAGGGCAAGCAGCCCGCGATCCCCCACGAGGTGCAGTGCACCGACCACCACCAGCGTGTCGTCTGGCCGCGCGAGCAGGGCGTCGACCTGCGGCAGCCAGTTGCGGTTGCGCCGGTCGACGAGGTCGTCGTAAAGCCGCGGCATGTCGCGATATCCCTCGAGCAGCAGCGTTTCGAGCGCCTGCAGATCGCCGGCGCGCCACGCGGCATGGAGTTCGTCGATCATCGCCGGCATCGTATCGATGTCCTCGAGCGTCATGTCGAGCAGCTGCAGTTGCTCATCGAGCGGCAGCGAATCGAGCAGGCCGATCTGGAATTGCGGCGTCTCGAGGCCGTCGATCGGCTTGCGGTCGCGAGCGGCGCGCTGCTGCAGTTGCCGCTCGACGCCCACCGCGGGATCAAAACCCAGCCGCGCGTATTCGAGCGTGGTGAGCAGCAGTGCCGCGCCCCAGGGCTCCAGCGGCACCGCGATGCTCTCCGCTACCCCGGCGGTCCCCAGCACGCTGCGCAATCGGCTCCAGCGCGCCGCACCGGCCACCGCTGGCAGCCTGCGGCCGTCGGCGAAGGTGGCGGCCTGCAGCATCGCTGCCGCCAGCGACTGCTCGTCGGTGTCGTCGACGTCGATTTCCATGACCAGCGACTCGGCCTCGCGGTAGGCCGCCTCGATACCGACTGGCAGCGTGGCCTTATCGCCGCGCAGCAGGTGCATGGACCCGGCGATGTACACCGTGCCCGCCGCACCGCGCAGCTGCCAGACGAGGCCGCCGCCCGCCGGGGCGTCCGCCCAAGCCGGTGCGAGCCACAGCACTGAGAGGAATGCCGCCAGCATCCCCGCGGACCGGCTCAATCGAGCCAGCCCACCTGCGTGTCGATACGTCCGTCGGCATGCAGGGTCAGATGCCGGTAGCCGGGCGGCCGATCATCGAGCGCGAAGTCGTCCGAGTGCGGCAGGAACTGCGCGCAGGAGGAGGGGGTGGCCATCAGCTGCAGTTCCCCGCGGCCGTTGCGGCGCAGGCCGTCGAACTCCTGATGCACATGACCCCAAAGAATTCCGCGGACGTTGGCGTGGCGGTCGATGACCTCGAGGAACGCCGGCGCGTTGAGCAGCCCGACGGCATCGAGCCAGCGGCTGCCGCTGGCTACCGGGTGGTGGTGCAGGACCACGAGTGCGTGGCGGTCGGGCGCATCGGCGAGGGCGTCGTGCAGGCGCTGCAGTTCGCTGTCGGCGAGCAGCCCCTCGGCGGCGCCGGGGAGATGCGAGTCAAGCATCACCAGGCGCCAGGCGCCAAAGTCATGGTGACCGCAATGCCGGAACACCTCGTCGTCGAGTGCGGTGCGCAGCAGCGCGGGGTCGTCGTGATTGCCCGGGATGCACAGCACCGGCTTGCCGAGCGGCAGGAGTTCATCGCGTGCCCAACGGTAGCCGTCAGGGTCGTCGTGGACGATGTCACCGGTGAGCAGCAGCACCTCGACATCGGCCGGTCGCGCCGCGCGCAGCACGGCGCGGAAGCAATCGAGCGGAATCATTCCCCGCTGCCCGCCGGCGGGGTCGCCGACGAGGTGCGGATCCGTGATCTGCAAAAGGTGCAGGGCGGTCATGGCTGCAATGCTAGCGCCATGACCGCCCTGCTGTCAGAGAAATCCGCGTCGCCGGATCAGTAGCGGTAGGCGTCCGGCTTGTACGGACCCTGCTTGGTGACGCCGATGTAGCGGGCCTGCTGGTCGGTCAGCTCGGTAAGTTGAGCACCGAGTTTCTTGAGCTGCAGCCGCGCAACCTTCTCGTCGAGGTGCTTGGGCAGCACGTAGACGCCGATCGGGTACTTCTCGTGGTTCGCCCAGAGTTCGATCTGCGCGATCGTCTGGTTGGCGAACGACGACGACATCACGTACGACGGATGGCCGGTGCCACAGCCAAGGTTGACCAGCCGACCTTCGGCCAGCAGCGTGATGCGCTTGCCGTCGGGGAAGATCACGTGGTCGACCTGCGGCTTGATGTTCTCCCACTGGTACTGCTTCAGCGAGGCACAGTCGATTTCATTGTCGAAGTGCCCGATGTTGCAGACGATCGCCTGATCCTTCATCTGCCGCATGTGATCGTGGGTGATCACGTGGAAGTTGCCGGTGGCGGTGACGAAGATATCCGCCTTGTCGGCCGCGTACTCCATGGTCACCACGC